>NZ_JBQCIT010000029.1:0-26943 GCF_051953455.1 Parafilimonas sp.
ATTATACAGCCTAAATAATAACTTAGTCTTTTAGGCAAAAAGTCAGTAGTTAATAATAGAATCAAAAAACATATTACTGTAAATGCAGCCCTGTTGGGAGCAACAAAAAAGCTGACTCCTCTGTCGAGCGAAGAACCATAAACAACGTATGCTTTTTCTGTATTGGATGCGTCTCCTATCTTTCTAAACAAATCAAACCAGGTATAGTTCAAAATAAACCCTATGATTGTTGATATAACACTACCCCAAATCAATATTAAAATCCACTTCTTTGAAACATTAAAAGCCAATATTGCTGACGCAACAAATAAAGATCCGAATAATGCAGTAAAAGAAATCCAATAACCCATTTCTGACAACTCCATAAATCCCAGTACAAAACTCAATGTAATCATTATAACAGGGAATAGTAACGTTATGAAAAGCCATAACATTGGAATTCTTGTGCTAAAAAGTTTCTTTGCAGACTGAAAATTTATAACTATGTATATCGCATTAATTATTAAGGTGACTGTAGAAATAATTGATGTTCCTGTAGACAAAATCCAAGAAAGGACTCTGTATGTTTCAGATAGATTAAGAAATAAAATTATTGAATAAAATATATGGCTAACCTTTCTCAAAAAGATCTATTTAATTAATTCATTATAATTGCCAAATTTATCAAAACAACGTTTATCTCAATCTTTTACCGGGTTTGATTTATCATTTAGGAATACCCGCATTTCCATATTTGCAGTAATTTTTTTAATAGCGTCAATTTTTGATACTTCTTTTGTCATGATAGCATCTGAGAGATAAGTTCCAAGTACTTTGTTTTTATAGTCAAAAAAGTCCCCAATGATCTTTGCGGGGTTTCCCGCAATGATACTTCCACTCGGTATTGATTTTGTAACAATCGAACCAGCCCCTACTATAACATTATCGCCTATACATACTCCCGGCATTATAATAGAGTTAACTCCAATAAATACATTATTACCAATTTTAACCTTCCTATACATATAGCGTCGTCCTTGCTGGTCGTTAAAAAGCCATGTACTTCCATCATGTGTAAGTATAATTACATCCTTTGTAATAGTAACATTATTTCCTATCTCAATCAAAAAGGGTTCTGTTCCAAATCTTCTGGTAAAAATTCTGCAGTTTTTGCCGATTGAAACCCCTATGCTTTTAGCATAGTAAGCCCCTCCTTTTGTGATCCAGATAAATTCTTGATGCATTTTTTTATATAATCTATAAAGAATATTCATTTATTTTTGCTTAATTGTAAATAAACCTTTCGATTAAAATTACTTACAGGCCATTCGAAGCACGAACTCACGTGTGAAAACCATATCGAGTCATATTCGAGATTATTTGAATCAAAATTTATTTTTAGGGTAGGGCTTCCCAAAATTTCATGAAACTTATGCATATTTTCCAAATCACTTTTCTTGCCCAAGGTGCAAAAATCTGACAGTTCACTAATTTGTTTGGAAAAGAAAAATATCAGCTTATCATAAGAAATAATTTTATAGTTGTTAGCTAAATTTTTATCTAAAAATGATAATAGTTTTTTGTTAGAGTAAAGCCATTTGTACATTTCTAATAAATTGCTTCTTTGATGAATTCCCGCTCTTCGTTGATGTTTTTTTGTGGAATATAGCCATCCTCTATAATCTCTTATACACATTATTACCTTCACTTTTCCCTTAAATTTATTAATATTTAATATATATTTAAGACTCGCTATATTTTTTGATGAATCAATTATTATATGATTAGGATAAACTTGCTCCGCTTTTGCGTATACAAGTTCAATCGCGGATTCTATATCCCGAGCTGTTCGGATATCATTTTCTAAATCACTCCAAAAAATGTCTTTACGAACACGCTCAATAAGCTCAATATATGTTTTTGGTGTCCAATAATTTTCACTTTTAAGCCCAAGTTTTATTTTCCATTTAGATGGTTGTATGTTAATATTTTTAATAGCTTGAATTGTTTGAATTACTTCACCGAGAGCCACTACATTCTCATAACGTACCAATTGCGACTGTAAAAATGTTGTTCCGCTTCTTGTTAAACCCGCAATAAAAATTATAGACATAGAATTTAATTAATAAGGGAATACAGTAGCATTTATTCCAACAACTTTTTTTACATAAACAACCATTGTAACGTTTCTAACAATGACTGAAATTGCTATTGCTATTGAGGCGCCCATTATACCCCAGAGATTTATAAAAAAATAATTTAAAACAATACAAATTAATGCACTGGCTGCTGTTATGTAAAAAGCTTCCTTTTGATGTTTTGTCATAGACATTAATAATCCTACAGAGCCACTGAGTGCATTGAATACATTGCTGATTAAAATAATTATCAATGGCCAGAAAGCTACTTTAAACTCTTCACCAAAAAGACTTAAAATAGGTTTGCCAAAAAAGACTACAGGCATGGATATAAAAATAGTAAATACGAAGATGAGCCAGGCAGACTGTTTAACTGTTTTTTGAAGCCCTTTCATATCTCCTGCACCGTATAACTTCGAAATTATCGGTGCTTCTACAAAGTTCACCGCTGTTAACCCAAATAAAATTATATTATCAATCTTAAGTGCCGCATTATAAATACCTACGTCTTTCGGCGTCATTAAAAGCCCGATCATAAACACATCTGCAGTTTTTAAAAGTATCTGCAAGCTGCTCGTGAACAACATAGGCAATGATGTTGACAGCCATTCCTTTATAGCATATACAGGTTTTGCGAATTGTAGTTCTTTAATCTTAAACCTATTCAAACCAATAATCTGATATATTAAAATTATAAGGTTTGATCCGACATAAATCCAGGCAAAAGCAATAGCGCTAATGTTTTTTGTTATTAAATAATAAATACTGATATTAAAAAAAGATAGTAGAGCAGGCAATAAAACGTAGTTTGGCAATAATGCTAAGGTTAATTTATGTCTTGCCTGCGCAGTAGCTATTAATAAATTTACAAAGGCATATAGTGGCAAAGACAAAATAAAAACCATATAAGGGTCCCTATTCTCAGAAAGCACATATTTGGTATGATATATAACAATATAACTGACTGCTATTATAACAATAGACATACAAGTAATACTTATGTATGTAAATCTTTTATATCCCCTCAAAAGCGACCAGTTCCCTTCTTCCAGTTTACGCGGGTAATAGCGAAGCGTATATGTACCAAATCCTAATAATGTAGGAATAAGTAATAGTTTTTGTAAATTAGTAGAAAAACTGTATACGCCATAGGTATTTACACCCAGAAAACGGGCGAGCACCACATTACTTAAAAAAGCGGCGGCGGCACCAAATACCTGATAAATAAACGCCTTTCTCACTTTTTTAACCAGGTCCTGTTTGAAAAGATTCTTCAGTTTAGCACCTAAAGGAGCTTTCATTAATTTTGGTAATAACCCTGATACCATTCTACAAACTTTTTTATCCCTGTTTTTATATCTGTTGAAGGCTTAAACTGAAAATCGCTTGCTAATTCATCTATATCGGCAAAAGTTGTCTCTACATCGCCCGGTTGCATAGGCATCATTTCCTTAATTGCTACTTTTCCTAGCGCTTCTTCCAATACGTTAATAAATTGCATTAACCGTACTGGCTGGTTATTACCAATATTATACACTTTATAAGGGGCTGATGAAGCGGAAGCATTGCCGGCAACTGCATCCCAATATATATTTGCCTTTGGCGGATGCAACAACACCCTTACAATTCCATCTACAATATCATCCACATAAGTAAAATCCCTTTGCATATTTCCATCATTGAAAACCCTAATAGGCTTATTTTTCATAATGGCTTCTGCAAAAATAAAATAAGCCATATCGGGCCTGCCCCAGGGACCGTAAACCGTGAAAAAACGCAAACCCGTTGTCGGCAGTTTGTATAAATGACTATATACATGCGCCATTAATTCATTGCTTTTTTTAGTAGCAGCATACAATGAAACCGGATGATCGGCACGGTCATGCGTGGAAAATGGTATTTTTTTATTTAATCCGTAAACACTGGAACTGCTGGCATATACAAGATGTTCAATATTAAAATGACGGCAAGCCTCCAGGATATTAGCAAAACCAACAAGGTTAGATTGCATATAGGTTTTAGGATTTTCTATACTATACCGCACACCAGCCTGTGCAGCTAAGTTTACTACTATAGAAAACCGTTCGCGTTCAAACAATCTTGTCAAGCCTTCATCATCTTTCAAATCAAGCTTAACAAATATAAATTCATTTTTATATATGTTCGAAGCGATAGAATTTCCATATTCTATATCATTTACGTTTATTCCTAAATTCTTTAAACGGGCATATTTAAGATTTACTTCATAGTAAGTGTTGATATTATCAAGGCCTATAACTTTATGTCCCCTGTCAATAAGTGCCTTTGAAAGAAATGAACCAATAAATCCTGCTGCGCCGGTTACTAAGATATTCATCTATGTTTGCTCTTTTTAAACTAATACAGTTTTTAAAATAATTACATTACTTAAAAGACAGCCATTTCTTTTTTTTCTTCTGTTCGAAATAACCGTATCCATAGCCATAGCCGTAACCGTATCCATACCGGTAAGTACTGCCTTTTTTTACGTCGTTTACTATAGTATATAATTTTTTCATCCTACCGGTATCTGTCAGTTCATTTAGTATCTCTATCCCGCTTTTAAAACTATAGCCCTGTCTCATCACATATAAATTTGCATCAGTATATTTCGAAAGTATCTGCGCATCGGTAACAGCGCCAATAGGAGCGGTATCTATTATTATTACGTCAAACGAGGCTCTTAGTACATCAAACATGGTTTCCATTTTATCACTCATCAGCAATTCAGCCGGGTTGGGTGGAACCAGCCCTGAGCTAAAAAGAAAAATATTGGGGGCCACCCTTAATTCTTTTATAAACTCATTAACCGGCCTATCGCCTATTATATAAGAAGTAAAGCCTGATTCATTGGAAAGACCTAACATTGCTGATAATTTAGGCTTACGCAAGTCCATCTCCATCAGTAAAACTTTTTTGCCGCTATAAGCATATGTAGCAGCAAGACCGGAACTTATGAATGATTTACCTTCTCCCGAAATGGTAGAGGTAATAAGGATTATGGGGCACGATTTCTTTTTTATTACAAAATCCAGATTGGTTCTGAATACCCTGAATTGTTCCGCTACTGCCGTGCGGCCCGCCTCCTTCATGTTCAATATGCCTTCACCGTCGTAATGCCCAACTTCTGCAAGTATTGGAACCTGCGTGTTACCGGTAATATCTTCCCTGCTTACGATTTTATTGGAAAGCAATTGCTTTAATATGATAAAACCTGTGGGCAAAATGAAAGCAAAGAGTATGGCAGATGCACCAATAAGCATTTTATTTGGAGAATAGGGCAGGTATTCAGATTTAGGTTCCTGTATTACACTTGCACTTGGAATATTGGAGGCCCTTGTTATAGCTGTTTCTTCTTTTTTCTGCAACAGATAAAGGTAAAGCGCCTGTTTTACGTCCTTTTCCCTGGATAAATCTACATACTGGCGTTCCTGTGCAGGAATTTTTTTAATATACCCTGCCATTTGGTTATTTTCCTGTGCAATTTTGTTCCTGCTTATTTGCAAAGCCCTTTTCTGACTTTGCAGGCTTTTTACCATATCGGCCCGCACATTTCTTATCTGCGTATTTAAATTAGATGCAATAGGATTATTTTCTTTAACGGTAAGGGATAGTCTTTCTTTCTGCAAAACCAGCATATTATATTGCTGCATTAATTGCAGGAAGGTGGGATCTGCGGTGAGTAAAGCAGGCACTGTTTTATTGTTGTTGTTTTCATCTGTTAAATACTCAAGCATCGTTGAAACAACATTCAATTGTACATCTACTTCATTTAATTTTTGATAATAGGTCGATGTATTTTCTATAAGCACCTGAGACTGGGCGTCAATATTTGCCAGGTTGTTTTTTTGTTTGAACTGTTCTATATCGGTTTCAATACCTGTGAGATCGCCTGATACGAGACCTATTCGGCTGTTGATAAATGTAATTGTACTGTCTGAAATTGCATTTTTTTCATTCAGGTTCCGCTGCATGTATTGCTGAATGAGCGTCTTTACAATAGCTTCGCCTTTCCTGGGGATATTAGTATTATAATCTATTTGAATAACGGTAGTTTGGTCATCCGGTATAGATATTGTCATGTTTTGTTTAATGTTGGCCACAACGGCATCAACAGAGTTAACAGAAAAAATATAATTCGTTGTGGTAAAATCCTCGCCTGTAGCATTTAAGCAAAGTTTACCGGCAGGGGTATTAATGGTATCGCCAAAAGCTGCAGTTACTTCAAAATTATAATCTTCATTACTGATAGTGTATTTCGATTTTTTTTCGGCAGCTGGTATTGCAACCTCAAATTGGATTAAGCTGATAGAATCAGAAACCGGGAAAAATGTAGCCTTAAAAGGCGCTCTATCGTACAATTCGACATCCCTTATATCGCCTTTACTAAAATAAGCAACATTTAGCTTAAGCTCATTTATTGTTTTTACTAATAAATCCTGTGTCTTTAAAATAGCCATCTCGTTATATACATTGCTTTGCATGCTAAACAGGCCGCCAAAGTCCTGCATAATAGCGCTGGTAGCAAAAGATGCAGAAGATGATGAGCCTCCCTTGCTGTCATTGTCTTCCACCAAAACCTGTGAATGTACTTTATACATTGGGGTAGAGTACCTTATATACAAAAAGGCTAAGATTAAAAGAGCTATTAAACTTAAAAGGTAAAGTTTCCACTGAACAAGGAATCTGCCAATAATCTTTTTTATATCAAATTCCTCTTCAGGCTTCTGAGAAATCATACCTGTTTGCGTATTATCCATAAACAATTTTAAATTCTTTAATTAACGCGTTCTCAATGCAACAATTACAAGAGTGAGCACAGCCGCAGCTATGGTTATATAACGGTTTCGATAGGCATCCGTGGAAGCAATCTTATATTTATTGGGCTGCACATATACTATATCGTTAGATTGTAGATAAAAATACGGGGAGCTTACAATGTCTTTATTATTTAGATTAAGGCGGATAAGTTTTTTATCATTTAGGGTATCGCGCATTAATAACACATTTTCCCGCCGCCCGTATATGGTCATATCGCCTGCAAGTCCCAAAGCATCAAAAATATTCACCCTTTCATTCGGTACAATATAAGTAGAAGGCCTTAACACCTCACCTATTACCGTTACTTTGAAATTCGCGTACCTTACATTTACAATAGCATTATTAAAATATTTATCCACTTCTTTTGTAACCAAATCCTTGGTTTCTGCAGTGGTTAATCCTGCCACATGTAGCTTACCCACAAAAGGAAGTTCTATATATCCATCCTTATCCACCAAATATCCATTTACGTTTTGAGTGCTATTATTCGGGGCATTGCCGGAGACAGGTAAAGTTGTGGAGGTATTATTTATACTATTCGTATTATTAAGCAGGGACGTAACGTCATTATCTATTGTTTCGATGGTTACCGATAAAATATCATCCGGCTGTATCACCGGTGATTTAAAGGGCACCGTTTTAACCACAACCGGCTTTGCAGTATCTGCATAATCCTGGAAATAAGAAACGTTTTTATAGGAAGTGCAGGAGTTTAATAGTAATAATAATGCGGTAAAAAGCAAGAAAGATAAAAAAGACAACCTGGTATGCTTCATGTTAGTATGAATTAATTGCTTTTAAATGGGCCGATATAGCTATATAATGATATGCCGGCACAACGTAATATAAAAACGGCCTTACAATATTACAGTTGAATATAGTTTCAGTTAGCTGATTCCGGGAACCTTTATAATTCACAATGAATATATTTAGATAAATCAAAATAAGGACAGATTGGCTTAAAAATCAAATACTATCTGGCATAATAAAAATTTACAATATCAAGTTACAGCCTTGCATCAGCAAGTTCTTTGCCAATACATGCTTTTATATCAAAAATAACTGCATTATTCTTTTTGTACGGCATAAAATCCATTTCAAGAAATACCGTATGGGCAACCGCAATGATAACAGCCGCATAATCCTTGGTTATTTCCTGCCGGGTTATTACATCAATGCCTAATTCCTTCTTCACCTCTTCCTTATTCACCAGCGGGTCATATACATCTGTTTCCACTCCAAACTGCTGCAGTTCGCGGTATATATCAATCACCTTACTGTTTCTTATATCGGGGCAGTTTTCCTTAAAAGCTATACCCAGCAGTAAGGCTTTACAACCCTTTATAGTATGGCCTTTTTTAATCATCAGCTTTACCACTTTGCCCGCAATAAAAGCACCCATCATATCATTCACCCTGCGGCCGGATAATATTACCTGGGGATGATAGCCTAGCGAAGTTGCTTTATGTGCAAGATAATAGGGATCAACGCTAATGCAATGCCCGCCCACCAAACCGGGCCTGAATTTTAAAAAATTCCATTTGGTACCGGCCGCTTCCAGCACATCATTTGTGTCAATACCTATACGGTCAAATATGAGCGCCAGTTCATTTACAAAAGAAATATTTACATCCCGCTGGGCATTTTCAATGGCCTTGGAAGCCTCCGCCACTTTTATATTCTGTGCTTTATGCGTACCGGCGGTTATGATGGTTCTATACAAACTGTCTATTCTTTCAGCAGCTTCCGGTGTTGAACCCGATGTTACTTTTTTAATATTAGCCAGCGTGTTTACTTTATCACCGGGATTAATGCGTTCGGGTGAATACCCAACATAAAAATCTTTATTAAAAGTAAGCCTTGATGCTTTTTCCAGCACAGGCACACATTCTTCTTCTGTGCATCCCGGGTAAACCGTTGATTCATAAATAACCGTATCACCCTGTTTTAAAACCCGCGCTGCCATTTCAGAGGCCTCCAACAAATAGCTGAGATCGGGCGCATTATACCGGTCAACCGGTGTTGGAACGGTTATAATATAAACGTTGGCTGCTTTTAGATCTTCCAGAGTGTTTGTAAAAAAAATGCCTTTGGTATGGTTGTTATCCTGTTTTAATGCTGCCTGTAAAATGCCGGGGTCTGCTTCCTGTGTGCGGTCTTTTCCTCCCCTTAATTCGGCAATTCTCTGGTTATTTATATCGAATCCGGTAACGGCAAAATGTTTGGCAAATTCGAGGGCAAGCGGCAAGCCTACATAACCTAAACCAATCACAGCTATCCTGGTATTCATTCTATAAAATAACGCTATGATGCTTATCTAAAAAAATATTAAATACTTCCCGTTTATTTACGGCTTCGCCGCCCTCACTCCCATGGTATGAGATATACAAGGCAAAGGGCATAGCAGGGCCATAAGGTTGTCAACAAAGCATGACTACACACTTCCCTGGCGGCGTACGGATACAGTAAAAGGCAGGCTTAATTCGTTCGAGGCGATAAACAACAAGGCGATGAACATTGTTGATTCTTCCGGTTTCACAGATTACTTAACAGGCCGCAAAAAAAAGGATAAAAAAGGATATTTCAAAATTGGATAAAATGAACTTATTGTTTTCACCTATTATATTTCTTTAACCTACAGGTGAAAAGAGGCTCCAAGCGGCAAGCCTCAAGTTGCAGGCCGCGAACTGCGGGCTTTTAAGCTGCAAGCTGTTGGCCGTATAAGGAGAGATTAAATAAAAGATTTAACAAGGAAGCGATTTTGAAAAGGAATTATATCCTTTGGTAATCCAATCTTTAAAGTAGCTAATAATATAGAAAAAGGCAGGTAATTTTTATTCTGTCTCCAGGGGCATTGTAGCGATCTCATATTTTAAATTCCATTCTTTTATACTTTCTAAAATTGGTAAAAAGGCCAGGCCTTTTTCAGACAAACTATATTCTACTCTTGGCGGTATTTCCTTATAAGCCAATCTCCGCAATAGCCCATCTTCCTCCAGCTCTTTTAACTGTTCGGTCAGTACTTTCCTTGAAATGTTGGGCACAATGGCGTCTAACTGGCCAAAACGGATGGAACGGGTGCCAATAACATTAATTATTATAGGCTTCCATTTATTACCAATAGTGCCAATAGCTCTGGTAAACGGGCAATTCGAATTGCAAAATCTGTCGTCTCTCATGTTTTTAAGATTTATAGTTACCAAATAGTAACCAGAATAAACTATAATAGTTACAAATATATACTATTGATGGTACCTTCGTGAAACAAATTTAAAATAAATAAAATGAGCAGATTAAAAAACAAAGTGGCAGTTATTACAGGTGGTAATAGTGGCATTGGGTTTGGCATTGCCCGGGAGTTTAAAAATGAAGGCGCTGCAGGAGCTATTGTTGGCAGAAACCAGGAAACTTTAGAAAGTTCTGTGGCTCAGCTTGGCGATAATTTTATAGCCATCAACGCCGATGTAACCAAGCTTGCCGACCTTGAAAGAGTGTTTAAAGAAACATCTGAAAAATTTGGTAAGATAGACGTGATCGTAGCCAATGCAGGTGGTGCAGTTACAGGCGCAGTATTTGGTTCTGTGGCAGATATTGGCGAAGCAGTGTATGATAAGACAATGGATTTAAATCTGAAAAGTGTCTATTTCACCGTTCATAAAGCACTGCCCTATATGAATGATGGTGGTTCTATTATTCTTATCGGGTCAAATGCAGCGCATCGGGCATATCCGAATTTTACGCTTTATGGTGCTGCAAAAGCGGCCGTAATCTTTTTTGCAAAAGGATTTTCAAATGACCTGTTAGATAGAAGGATCAGGGCAAATGTAATATCACCCGGCACAACAGATACACCAGCATTTGAAAAGTTTGTTCCCGCAGAACAAATTGAAGGTATAAAAAAACACTTTGCAAGCGAAATGCCGATAGGCAGAATTGGGCAACCATCCGACATTGGTAAAACAGCGGTTTTCCTGGCCTCTGATGATTCTTCGTTCATGCTTGGTGCGGAACTCCTTGTTGATGGTGGTATGAACCTATTTGTCTAAATAATTGACTCCCACGCCGGCACGAGTTTGAACTCGTGCCATTAAATAATTAAAATAATTTTCAAAATGAGTAAATCAGAAAACAAAGTAGCGAGCTACGCAATTATCGGCTTCGGCAATATCGGCCAGGCCCTGGCTACGGCATTTGCCCGTAAAGGCATTGAAGTAGCCGTTGCCACCACGCGCCACCCGGAAAGCTTTGCATCCGATGCAGCCGCAATTGGATCTACAGTTATTCCTAAAGCATTCGCAGAAGCCGTTAAAGCGGATATCATCTTTTTGGCTGTCCGCTTTGAGTCGTACCCCGATGTCGCGAAGGCACTGCCAACCTGGAGCGGCAAGACCATCGTTGATGTGACCAATGCCTACGGCGTACCTGTTGAGCAATTGGAAGGACAGCCTTCTGCCAGGGTCGTAGCGAAAGCTTTCACAGGTGCAAAACTGGTGAAGGGCTTCAACCATTTGGTTGCTTCCGTGCTCGCCCGGGACCCGGCTGTACATAGTGGCAGGAGAGTCGTATTTCTTGCCAGCGACGACGACGGCGCAGCCGCGGAGATTGGTGCGCTAGCGGAAAATCTTGGTTTTTCACCCATCAACCTCGGCGGGCTTTCGGAAGGCGGGTTGCTGGTGCAGGCGCGGGGAAAGAGCTGGGGTCAACTCATCTTTAAGGACCTGGTTAACTTCGGCTGATAAACCGATATAAAGGGCATCATAATACAAACAGAATTTTAAAAAACCAAATATCAAGGTTGCTATTGCAACCAGGTAATTTAAGTAACGAGGCTACAGGATATTATTCTTTTAGCTGATATCATAAAAAAATCATGAGTAAATTAAAAAATAAAGTAGCGATAATTACAGGTGCCTCCAAAGGAATAGGCGCCTCTATCGCCAAACACTTTGCCAGTGAAGGTGCAAAGGTGGTTGTAAATTATGCCACAAGTAAAGAGGGCGCAGATAGCGTGGTTAAGGAGATAACCGGCAAAGGCGGCACTGCTATTTCGGTGCAGGCCGATGTATCGAAAGTAGCCGACGTAATAAGACTTTTTGAAGAAACAAAGAAAGAATACGGTACGCTGGATATTTTGGTAAACAACGCAGCGTTTCATATTTACCAACCTATTGAACAAGTATCAGCCGAAACTTTTCATCAGCATTTCAACGCCAATGTTTTGGGACCGGTACTTGCTACCCAGGCATCGTTGAAACTGTTTGGCGACAAGGGGGGGCAATATCATCAACATCAGTTCAGGTGCAAGCAAAATGCCTCTTCCTGCAGCTTCGTTGTACTCTGCAACTAAAGCGGCATTAGATGCTATAACAATTGCTTTGTCGAAAGAACTGGGTGCAAAAAACATTCGTATCAATTCTATTTTGCCAGGCGCTACGGAAACGGAAGGCGCAAACAGCGCTGGTGTCACTCCCGGCAGCGAGTATGAAAGAATGTTTATAGCCAATACGCCCCTTGGCCGCAGAGGCCAGCCCGAAGATATTGCAAAAGCAGCCGTTTTTCTTGCTTCTGATGATGCGGCCTGGATTACGGGAGAACAGATTTCCGTTTCGGGTGGAATGTATGGTTTTTAAATTTATCAACTAAAAGGCAAAACAATGGGAAGAAATTATTGCCGGCCTGGTTTCACTAACCAGGCTAAAAATAAATCCGGAATAATCACCGCCTTAACACTAAAGCCACAGATATAAATTATTTGTGGCTTTTTTGCATTTCGGCAACAACATTAACGGGTTGTGCTTACAGACGAACGGAGAACTGATACAAGACCTGCACATTAGTATTCCTGCCGATTTTTTTACCCGCAAACAAGGCGCTTCATACAGGAAGCATGCTCCAGGTATGAAGGAGAGTACAAGGATGTATGGAGGAAGGACCCGTCACGGCCCGGTAAATATTAATTAAAGTTGAATGATTACTATTTTACCAGAGCATATGGTCATCCGCAAACGCCCTGAAAATCTAAAACGCAGGTACCAGGTTTCTGCCGAACTCATACATGCCCGGCCAGGGGATCATAGCCAGTATTATTAAAAGTGCAAACGTGTATAGCAATATGCAGCGCCTGTGTTTTTTACCATCGGGTATGCTCTTGCGGTACACGCCCCGGGCTACGGTAATCAATATAATTGCCACGATCATTCCTACAGTATGTTCAACGGCAAAAAAGCGGCTGGCGCTGTTGCGCATCACTTCAGCCCCGTTATTCATAAAATTCTGAAGCCCCCATGAACCGGCAAACCATTCATATAACCCGATAAGCAATTGAATATGCGCAAAGATCATGAGTATTAAACCAAGCTTTTTATCGGTTGCCCCAAAAGGTTTATTAACAGCCGCGATGTGCCTTAAAAGGTTTACAACCAGCAGTAATAAAATTATCCAGCGTAATAAATTGTGTAGGCCAAGCAGGAAATTATACATGATGTGATGAGTTTGAATGTTCAAATGTAAGCATTGTTGGTTATAAGCTATGAGCGGCGAGTTACGCGCTGTGAGCTCATTATTTCTCCCAGTCAACCATAAACAAATTAATATCGTATCCGCCGCCACTGTTACGGTTTGAGGAAAACATTAATTTTTTGCCATCATAGCTAAACATCGGGAAGGCATCAAAGCCATTGCCATGCGAAATTTTTTCAAGGCCGCTGCCATCCAAATTCATTAAATACATATTGAAAGGAAAGCCATGCTTATATTCATAGTTGCTGCAAAAAATAATGCGTTTGCCATCAGGCGTGAAATTGGGCGCCCAGTTTGCCTGGCCCAGTGAAGTTACCTGCTGTTGATTGCTGCCATCGGCATTGGCTATAAAAACTTCCATTTGCGTGGGTGCAACCAGCCCTTCCGATAAAAGGTCTTTATAATCTTTTATTTCCTCCGGTGTCTTTGGCCGGCTGGCACGCCATACTATTTTTGTGCCGTCGGGGCTAAACCATGCGCCGCCATCATAACCGAGTTCATGCGTAATCTGCGTGACCTTTCCTGTTTTTAATTCCATTACATATAAATCCAGGTCGCCGTTACGATCGGATGTAAAGATCATTTTCTTTCCATCGGGCGACAAGGTGGCTTCGGCATCATAACCTTTTGTTTTGGTTAACTGTTTAATTATTTTTCCCGAAGTATCTGCGAGAAAAATATCATAGCTGTTATATACCGGCCAGAGGTAGCGGTTGCCATACTGTTTGCGGTCGGGCACCGGCGGGCAGCTATCGCCACCCAAATATGTTGAAGCATATACTACTTCTTTGCCGCCTGGTAAAAAATAACCACAGGTAGTGCGGCCAAGCCCGCTGCTCAATTGTTTAAATATAAATGGCTGGCCGGCTGCAGGAATATTTCCAATAAATATCCTGTCGCACATAATGCCTTCGCTTTCATGTTTGCGCTGAAAGATCACCTGCTTATCATCATAACTCCAGTAAGCTTCTGCATTATCGCCGTTAAAAGTTAGCTGCTGAATATTTTTAAAATGTTTTTCATCCGGGTATATCAAGCTGTCAGCGCTTTGCGCTTTCAGGCTTTTTAATGTTATAAGAAAAGCCATGAAGAAGAACAGGTATTTTACAAATTTCAAACCGTGCATTGTATAAAATTTAAACTGCGCAAATGTAATCACAAAGACATGTTGATGTAAAAAGGATAATGGCGCGGTTGCGCATATTCGTGCTGCTATATATTGCTGAATATGCTTTTTCCAGGGCATATTACCACCGCTAAAATTTTTCTCTGCAAACATCTAATCGCCTATCTTTCCCAAAAAAAAATTTTAAATGGCTTCATCCAATGAATTCCTCGCTGCCATAAACAATGGGTATGGTTTTAAAGGAGATCATATTAAAATAGGCTGCGGCATGCTTGATGGCCGGGTTGTTCCGGGCGCTGATGTGTCTATCCCGCTGCGCATGCTTAACCGCCACGGCCTTATTGCCGGCGCCACAGGAACCGGCAAAACCAAAACATTACAGTTATTGAGCGAATTTTTAAGCGATGCCAGCGTACCGGTTGTGATGATGGATATTAAAGGCGACCTGAGCGGCATTGCCGCAGCAGGCGCTGTGAATGATAAACTCGCCGAACGCATTAAGCTGCTTAACATTAATTATGTGCCAACAGGTTTCCCCGTGGAGCTGCTTACGCTGAGCAATGAAAAAGGAATAAGATTAAGGGCTACGGTAACGGAGTTCGGGCCAATATTACTCAGCAAAATTCTCGGCCTGAACGATACGCAGGGCGGCGTGGTTTCAATGCTGTTTAAATATTGCGACGATAATAAACTTCCCCTGCTCGACCTGAAGGATTTCATCAAGATATTGCAGTATGCCGCCAACGAAGGCAAAGAAGAACTGGGCAAAATGTATGGCAATATTTCATCTGCCACAACAGGCACCATCCTGCGCAAGGTGGTTGAACTGCAGCAACAGGGCGCCGACATATTCTTTGGTGAGCCCAGCTTTGAAATTGACGACCTGATGCGCATAAACGATGATGGCCGCGGCATGATCAATATTCTTCGCGTTACAGACATGCAGAGCAGGCCAAAACTCTTTTCAACATTCATGCTGCAAATGCTGGCAGAGCTGTATGCCACCTGTCCCGAAGAAGGCGACCTTGACAGGCCAAAGCTTGTAATGTTTATTGATGAAGCTCACCTGATTTTTGAAGAAGCAACAGATGCATTATTACAGCAGATAGAAACCATCATAAAACTTATTCGCTCAAAAGGCGTAGGCATTTTCTTCTGCACACAAAAGCCGCAGGATGTGCCGGCTTCCATATTAAGCCAGCTTGCCTTAAAAGTGCAGCATGCACTGCGCGCCTTTACCGCCGCCGACAGGAAGACCATCAAAAAAGCCGCGGAGAATTTTCCGGAAACAGATTTTTATAAAACAGAAGACCTGCTTACACAGCTCGGCACCGGCGAAGCGTTTGTAACTACCTTGAATGAAAAAGGTATTCCCACACCGCTGGTGCATACCATGCTTTGCCCGCCTCGCAGCCGCATGGATATTTTAAGCGAAAGCGAAATAGATGCATTGATTGCCAAAAGCAAGCTCATCAATAAATACAACCGGGAGATAAACAGCGAAAGCGCTTATGAAATATTAAACGAGAAATTACAGCTTGCAGCGGAAAGGCAGCAACAGCAAGTGCAGGCAGCACAACAGCAAAAGCAAACCAGGCAGGTTAAAGAAAAAAGCATTTTTGATACGTCCGCTATGCGCCAGGCTGAACGAACTGCCGCTTCTGTAATTACACGCAGCATATTAGGCGCATTAGGTTTAGGCGGCAGCCGCCGCAAAAGAAAAAGCTGGTTTTAGAATAGTGAGTGGTGAGTGGTGAGTTGTCAAACGTGAATCGTTAATGCAATATTCACTAAATACACCGGCTTGTTTAAGCACAAAGTAATAATATTGTTATTATGAAAATAGCTCTGTTCAGCGCTAAAAGTTATGATAAGGAATATTTTGACAGGATCAATAAACATCATCATTATTCCATTACTTATTTTGAAGCGGGACTTAATAAAAACACCGCTAACTTAACACAAGGCTTTGACGCAGTTTGCATTTTTGTAAATGATAATCTTGATAAGGAAACAATTGAAAAAATTGCGGCAAACGGCATTAAGATTATTGCTTTGCGCTGCGCCGGTTTTAATAACGTTGATATTCCTGCAGCGTATGCAAATAACATTAAAGTGGTGCGAGTGCCCGCTTATTCTCCTGAAGCCGTGGCAGAACATGCGGTAGCGCTTATTCTTACACTAAACCGTAAAACGCATAAAGCCTATAACCGTGTAAGGGAAAGCAATTTTTCGCTGGAAAGGCTTACGGGTTTTAACCTGCATAATAAAACAGTTGGTGTAATTGGCACAGGTATTATAGGCAGGGCTTTCTCCACTATCATGCTGGGTTTTGGCTGCCATGTTATAGCATATGATGTGTATGAAACGGATGAGTTAAAAGAGAAAGGCGTTAAATATGTAAGCCTTGATGAATTGCTTGAACAGGCTGATATTATTTCCCTGCATTGCCCGCTTACGCCAGAAACAAAACATATTATTAATAAAAGCGCTTTTAATAAGATGAAGAATGGCGCAATGCTCATTAATACCGGCCGCGGCGCGTTGATTAATACAAAAGATGCTATCAAAGCTTTGAAGGATGGAAAGCTTGGCTACCTGGGTATTGATGTATACGAACAGGAAACCAATATTTTCTTTCGCGATCTTTCTGAAGAAATTATGCAGGATGAAGTTTTTGCAAGCCTGATGACTTTTCCCAATGTGCTGGTTACAGCGCACCAGGCTTTTTTTACCAGTGAAGCCTTAGAGCAGATAGCCACCATAACATTAAATAACCTGGCTGATTTTGTAAATGGTAAAGCGCTTGTAAACGAAGTAAAAGCCTGAATCTTTATGCCCGTTTTTTGAGAAAACATGGAAGCCAGCAGGCCTCCCATTATGCTTCCGTAAACGCTGCTGTTAACAGGCTTGGATGTAATAGGGCATGTGCCGGAGCTGCATCCTATAAATTTCCAGTATAGAAAGCCTGCAGCAGCGCCAATAAATATGCCCGCAATAATTGCTATATTTTTCTTTAAAAACACTTTCATCCTATTTCGTCATTTTTATTTTCCATAAGCCTCTAAGTTCACCGGCATGGTAACCGGTAGCCTTGTCAGCCGGGTACTTTTGATTGATGACTGCTAATACTTCGGGAGATATATTTGTTTGTGGTTGGCCGTGGCATTTGAGGCAGGTGGGCATGGCAATGGTAATTGCTTTATAGTAAGTAATACTGTTACCCGCCTGCATGATAAAATGCTTTTGCTTTTGTGCGCTGTCTTGTATTAACGCATTCATTTGCTGCCAGGCAAGGCTGTCTGCAGCAGTTCGCAGTGCATTACCGGGATTACGGTTTTTATTGCTAATCCTGCTAATAGCATACCCATACAAGGCAGCAGCGGAGTCTGTAAGCGGAATGGCTTTTTCGCTGCAAAAATCAACTGCACCGGCCACGCCGCGTGTTTGTATGGCATTGGATACATTGGACAACAGCATTGCCTGTGCGAAGGAGGCAACGCTATCGCCCCTGCGTAAATACAATGCTTCATCCGGTGTGCCTTTTTCAGATGGCGTATTGTTGCAGGCTGCCAGCAGCATGATTAACACAAACACTATAAATGCCGTATGCTTCATTCCTGATTATTTTCTATCGTCATGTAATTTATCGCCTGTTGCGCAGGTACGGTTACCTGTACGGGAAATACTGCAACTGCCCGAACCGCAGCAACCTATATTGAATACCGGCATTAAAGAAAACAGCGCACCAATGAGAATAAAGCTCCAGTCATGCATCCTGATTCCCTGCACCAGCACCAACACCCCAACCGCAAGCCGGAAAACACGCATAAAATTCCAGCCACTTAAATATTGCTTCATACTTATATCTTATTTTCTGAATGATAAAATTTCCTGGCAATAAACGGCTGCACTATTTATTCATGCATGCCTGAACATTATGCCACGATCCGCCATTTATTATATTCCGTATGCCTTTTTCTTCCAGCATGCTTTTTGCCCGGCCGGCCCGGCCGCCGCTTTGACAAAAAAGAACGATGCTTTTTTCTGCTTTAAACTCAGATAAACGGCTCAGCACTTTATCTAACGGAATATTGACAGCACCTTTCACGCTGCCCATGGAAAATTCTCCGGGGGTACGTACATCTACCAGATAAGCCCCGTTTTTTATGGCCCCGGTAAGGGCTTCATTATCTGTTCCTGCGAACAGGTTTTTAAACATTTCAAACATTTTGTTCATTTATTAAATTAAAAATACTTTACTGTAAACTGAATAATATTTTGGACCACCTAATTCAGAGAAGGTCTGAGCGTAACAACTGTTTTCATTGAATTGCTTACCAGGCAGCCGGTTTTAGCTTTTTCAAATACCCGCATTACTTTCTCCGCATCTTCCTGCGGGCGTGCAAGCTTAACAACCGGGTGCATTTCGGCTTCCGTTATCTGGTACCTGCCATCAACCATTTGAAGCCGGGCGACTGTTTTGCAGTCAAAATCTTCCACTTCAATTTTAAAATTATGTGCAATGGCTAAAAAGGTAGCCATAAAACAACTGTTTATAGAAGCTACAAACAAGTGTTCCGGAGACCAGATGCCCCTAACGCCATCCGGGAATTCAGGCGGTGTGGCGCATTCGATGGTTTTATTTAAAACAGGTGACGAAAGTTCACCAACCCTTCCTTCTTTACGCCGAATATTTACTTCATAAAAATATTCCTGTGCCATATATTAAGTTTTGCTTTTGCAGCATTATATTGTTTTGCAAAATTCAAAACTTAACCAGACCCATACAGTAACTTTAGTTACATAAGAAAGCTGTAAGAAGATATTTAGTGGTTTTTTAAACCTGTGGGCAATAAAATATAAGCACGGGCTTACTCTTCTTCCTTATTATACTCAACCCCAAAAAAATTAAAGCCACTTACATTTCCTTTTTCATTTAAATTAAAACGTAAAAAAGCTTTACCATACCATTTGTGTTCAAACCTGCCAAGGAAAGTGTCGTAATTCCAATGGCTTAAATCAATATTGATATTGTTGGGGAATGTTGCTACGAGCGAATCGCCCTGCAATGCAATACCTGCATCGCCATATATTTCATTATGGTAATTACCCGCATAATTTTTCAGCTCAAGCGAAGGTTTTGTATGTAAAACCCTTGCAGAATCTGTTTTTGCTTCTTCTGCTTTATATGCTGCAAAACGCTTTGTGTAAAGTTGATAAAGATCTTTACTCCAGTTCGTTCTATCATCATTAAAAACAAAAAGATCCATGGCTTTATACAATAAAGCATGACGTATTTCAGTATGGTCCATATTAGCAAACATATACACACCAAAATGTTCATCCGGTATTAGCCCGGCAATAGCAACGGCCCCGTCAAGACTGCCTGTATGAAACTGCACCATCCGGCCTCTATAATCTTCCTGGAACCAGCCAAGCCCGTAAGTTGTCCAATGCGAATGGGTTAATTGTTTGGTTGGATAAAATTCATCTTCCGTAACAATGGATTGGGGCTTAAATAACTCCAGATATGTTTCCTGTTTTAATAAACGCTTACCGTTGATCTTTGTACTGTCAAGCATAAAACCTATCCATTTGCCCATATCATCTGTACAGCTCCATACACCACCTGCTGCATCAATGGTTTTACTATCGATAAAAGGTATTGTTTCCACCACGCTGTCTTCATACATATAATGCGGTGTGATGTGGTTATTACTTACCAGCGATTGCCTGTAATTGGGAAATGTATTATTCATGCCAAGTTTTGCAAACAGGCTGTCTTTAATAAACCTGTCCCATGGTATGCCCGAAATCTTATGTATCACTTCGCCCGCCACCATGTACATGAGGTTTTGATAAATAAAAGAAGACCGGAACGAATAGGCAGGTTTCAAATAACGTATCTGGTGAATGATGGTGTCCATGCCGTAATCAAAAACCCAAAGTAAATCTGCATTGCCAAGGCCTGCATTATGCGTAAAAAGATCTTTTACGGTAAGCTCGCTGCTGGCATAGTTATCGTACAATTTAAGCTCAGGATAAATATCACTTACTTTATCTGTCCAGTTAACTTTTCCCGCATCCACCAGCATGCCCATACATACAGCCGTCATAGCTTTGGTGGTAGAAGCGCATATAGAAAGCGTTGACGTTTCAAATGGCGCTTTTGTTGTAATATCTTTCATACCATAACCTTTATTAAAAACAACTTTGTTGTCTTTTACCACCACCACAGAAAGACCGGGCGCTTTCCACAACTGCATTGCATTTTGTACATATGCATCAAAACTTTTTACTGCCTTTTGGTAAGATGTATTTTGTGCGAACGCATTAACCAAAACAAAGGTTAGCAAAACAAGAAGCGGCAATTTTCTCATAGCTGTAATTTATGTGTACAAGATAAAGCTTTGCCATGTCTCCATATGACTATGCGAATAATTTTTTGAAAAAGAAACCTGCTCAGCAACAGCATTTGCTAATGCACTTCTACATTCTTTATAATTATGTAATATTGACAATTAATTTAAACGCACTATAACTACACACAGCAATTAAACCAAAAACAAGTTTAAAAATAAATGCCAATGAAAAAGTTAGTATCCACGCTGCTCATTGCTGCACTATGCAGCACCTGTATCACTGCAAAAGCACAGCCATCCCGTTTCAGCGCTGAACATTTTGTAGGTGCAAAAGGCGATACATTAAATTACCGGCTTTTATTTCCTGATGCTGATCCGGGCCGTAAATACCCGCTTGTAATATTCCTGCATGGTGCAGGCGAACGCGGCAATGATAATGATGCACAGTTAAAATGGGGTGTCATGAACTTTGCTACGGATGAAATGATGAGCATGTATCCTGCCTTTGTAATTGCACCGCAATGCCCAACCGGGATGGCCTGGTCTAATTTTAACC
The DNA here is from genome assembly GCF_051953455.1 of Parafilimonas sp. Classification (NCBI taxonomy): domain Bacteria; kingdom Pseudomonadati; phylum Bacteroidota; class Chitinophagia; order Chitinophagales; family Chitinophagaceae; genus Parafilimonas; species Parafilimonas sp. The sequence continues at coordinate 21,523 of NZ_JBQCIT010000029.1, forward strand.
GCATGAATACCAGCCGCGCCATGGCGCTGCAGCCAGCACCATCCAAACCCATGGAACTGGTAATTGCATTGATACAGCAGATGAAAAAAAATCCGTCTATAGATACAAACCGCATTTACATCACCGGTTTATCCATGGGTGGCTTTGGAACTTTTGATGCTATTGAACGTTATCCCAATTTATTTGCTGCGGCTATGCCTGTTTGCGGTGGCGGTGATACAGCGAGAGCAGCATCCATTGCACATATACCGATATGGATTGCCCATGGTTCAGAAGATGGTACAGTAAACCCGCAGTTTTCGGTTGATATGCTGCAGGCATTGATGAATGCAGGCTCCCATCCGGGTTTTTCCATGTTTCCTGAAACAGGTCATTTCTCCTGGCTGGCCGCCTACAATAATAAACTTGCCATTGAATGGATGTTCAGGCAGCGGAAGAAATAAGCGTCGTTTATTTTATAGAAACTGCAGCTGTAAGTTTTGCAGCTGCAGCATTTTCTCCCACCGTGATTGTATAATTGCCTTGATATAATTGCCAGGCATTTTTACCATCATCCCATTTCTGCAGTTCGCTTAAAGGAATACTGAACCGTACGGTTTTTTCTTCATGTACAGCAAGCGGGATTTTTTTGAAGGCCTTTAATTCTTTTAGCGGCATGCCGGGCAGTTGCGGGTAACTGATGTAAACCTGCGCCACATCAGCTCCATCATACCTGCCTGTATTTTTTATATGGACAGAAAAGCTAATGCTGTCTTTGTTTACAACAGGTTTATTCGCCCAGGCATAATCAAAACTGGTATAGCTCAGGCCAAAACCAAAAGGATATTGTACATGGCCGTTAAAGTAACGATATGTTCTGCCCTTCATGGCATAGCTGGCATAATCGGGAAGATCAGCAAAAGCATTATAAAAAGTTACCGGCAAATGTCCTGACGGTGATACTTTTCCAAATAAAATATCGGCCAGTGCATTACCGCCTTCTTCACCCGGATACCATGCCAGTACAATGGCATCCGCATAATCTTTAATCGCATTGATATTAACTGCACTGCCGGAAGTAATGACAACAATCAATGGTGTTTTAGTTGCTTTACGCAAGGCTTTCAAGTAAGCAATGTGTGCAGCAGGCAAAGAAAAATCTTTCCGGTCGCCGCCACCTTTTGCCAGAAAGGCATCACCTTCTTCGCCCTCATATACCGGTGTAAAACCTACAACAGCGATGGTAACTTCAGCATTGCCCGCCGCCCATATGCCACCAAAGTGCGTAGTGTCTTCATAATCGCAACCCATATCGTATTCAATTCTTGTGGCAGCATCCACCGCGTTGGTTATCCCTTCAACGAAGTTCACGGCCTTGCCGGTTACGCCATGATAGTTGCCCAGTAATGCATCTGCTGAAGTTGCATTGGGCCCGACAATCATTATCTGGTGATATTTATTTTTATCGAGCGGCAATATCTGTTTATCATTTTTCAGCAGTACCATGCTTTCAGCAGCCATTCTTCTTGCGAGTGTTCGATGATAATTATTGGCGACACTATCCTCTCCAAAATGTTTGTATGGTGAAAACGTGCTGTCATCAAAAAAACCAAGTTTTACCTGTGTGCGTAATATTGCGGCAAGTGCACTGTCCACATCTTTTTTTTCGAGCAATTTTTCATTAACCGCTTTCATCACATCAGCCTGTAAGATACCGCCGCATTCAAGATCAACACCGGCTTTAATAGCAGCTGCAGCAACTTCCACCCTTGCTGGATAGGTTTTATGGCTGGTATAAATATCATTTAATGCACCGCAGTCTGTAACCACATGCCCCTGGAAATTCCATTCTTTATGCAAAATATTATGCAGCAAAGTTTCGCTTGTGCAGCAAGGTTCATTGTTCACCCGGTTATAAGCGCACATCACCGCTTCCACATTTGCATCAACCAGTTTCTTAAACGCATACAAATAAGTCTCACGCAAATCCTTCTCACTAACCACAGCATTAAATGAATGGCGGCCCGCTTCCGGGCCGCTGTGCACGGCATAATGTTTTGCGCAGGCTGCTGCTTTTAAATGCAATGCATCATTGCCCTGTAAGCCGGTAACGAATGCGGTACCCATTGCTGCGGTGAGAAAAGGATCTTCACCATAAGTTTCCTGGCCCCTGCCCCACCTGGGATCGCGAAAGATATTAATGTTGGGCGACCAAAAGGTTAAACCCATATACTGAAGATGTTCTCCTTTTTTTGCACCGAGATTATACTTAGCCCTTGCTTCTGTGGAAATAGTGGCAGCGCATTCTTTTAAGAGCGCCTCATTAAAGCTGGCGGCCATGCCAATAGCCTGCGGAAATATGGTAGCACGGCCTGCCCTGGCAACACCATGTAAAGCTTCATTCCACCAGTTATAGGCAGGAATGCCAAGCCTTGATACGGCTTTACTTTCATTACCCAATAAAGAAATTTTTTCTTCCAGTGTCAACTGTTTAAGTAAGTCATTCACCCTTTCGTTTACGGGCAATGATGCATTACGGAATACCTGTGTTTGCGCTGAAACTAAAAAGGTTGTTGCAATAAAAATTAAAGTGATGATTGATTTATGTAGCATGATGGTTAACCGTTGTGCGGTACGCAAATTACTAAATGATTGTTACGCCTAACCCATTTCCGCCATGCAAATACATGTATCCATCTTTGATAGTGAAGCCGCCTGTCACCACATCTTCAGCAAGATCGAGGCTGCCGTCGAGATCAATATATTTTGTGTGCGGGCAGGCAAAGGCCGCATGCAGAGCAGCCGTTATGCTTACAATGCTTTCATCATTGCAGCCCCAGAATAAACTGATGCCGGCAGGTCTTGCAATGTTGGCAATATTGAATGCGTTTTGTATGCCGCCGCATTTCATGAGTTTAATATTGAATATGCCATATAATTTTTGTGCTGCGATGGATAAAGCAGAAGTTTCATTTTTGAGCGATTCATCTGCGGCTAACAATGCCCGTGTTTGGGCAGGTAGCTGCAATAATTCATGATCTATGGATGGAAGCAATGGCTGTTCTATCAATTCAACTTTATATTGTTTTGTAAGTGAAAGAAATTGTTTCAAGTCTTCCAATGTATAACCTGTATTGGCATCAACGCGGATAATAAAATGTTGTCCGAATTTTTCTTTCAGTTTAATAATGCGTTCTGCATCAAGCGCTGCATCAAGACCTGTTTTTACTTTTAAAATACGAAAGCCTTTTTGATAATAACCTTCCGCTTCTTCAAGCGTTGCAGCCACATCTTTAATACCAATTGTTACCGAAGTAAGCATGCGTTCATGTTGTCTTCCATAAAAATCAACCACACTTATACCAAGCCATTTGGTGAAAGCATCATGCAGCGCAATATCAATACAGGCCTGTGTTCCGGGCAGGTTAGCAAAATGTTGTTTGCTTAAAAAAATATGATGCAGGAATTGCCTTATATCTTTTCCAATAAACGATTCCAAAAATCCTGACTGTAAATGCTGCCATGTTTGCGCAGGCGTTTCTCCAACTACTTCAGGAGAAGGATTGGCGGCTCCTATACCAACAATTCCATTTTCCAGTTCAATTTCCAGGAAAACATTTTCAACGTCCGTGATGGTTTCCCTCGCAATCGTATAAGGCTTTTGCAAGAGGAGGTTTTTCTTATATGATTTAAAAGATTTTATTTTCATCAACTTAACTTTTGCGAAGCTTTTTATAAGCTGTCTGAGCTAATATTATATCGTATATCGGTCTGACGCTTTTAAGGTTAATCTATTTGATGAGAGCTTTTTAAAGCGCCTGACCGCTAATCACACAACTTTTAAACAAACAATTCAAAGCTTCTTAATTACGGGCACTATCTTTTCACAACCTTCCTGCAATGGCAGCATAACCGGTATGCCGAATTGTTTTTCATATTCTTTTTGAAACATGAATGCCTCTTCATCAGAACAATGTTCTGTATTGATGGCAATGGCAATTACGGTTGAACCAAACTGTTTTATCAGTTCTATCTCGGATGCAAGCGAAGGTATTTCGCCCCAGGCAGGTTCATGTTCATAATATTTTCTTTTAGGCGCCGTAACTAATATTACATGTTTGGCATTGCCCGATATAAGCAGCTCGCTGCCGCAAGGTCCGGTTGGGTTTCTCAACGCTGATTGACCTTCAATAAAAATAATATCCGGATGTGTTTCTTCATGGCAGGTGAGTATGGCATGTTCCAGTTCGCCTGAAACAAAATCGTTTAAGGTTGAATCGAAAATAAAGCCGTATTTGCCGCCCTGCAGCCAGCCTGTTTGTCCAGTATAAATCATTTGGGTGTTCATGCCGGCATTATTACAGGCATTCATTACAAATCGTGTTGTGGTGCGTTTGCCCAATGCGCAGTCTGTACCGATAACGGCAACGACCGGTGTTTTAACATCAAAAATTTTTCCCGTCCAGAAATGTAGCTCGTGCAATTTTTTAGGTCGTCTTATATCAATGAGTTCAACATTATTTTTTTCTGCAAGCGCTTTTATTTCAGGCCTTTCATTTAAATGATCGTGCAGGCCATTTATAATATCAAGCTTTAATTCAATGGCTTCCTTTACCTCGTTCAGCAATGTGCCCGGAAAAATGCCACCGCTTGTCGCCACGCCCACAACACAGACTTCCGGGTTTGCAACCATTGCCTCGGTAACCGTTGCAAAAACAGGTATGTTCCTGTGTTGGCCATCTAATAAACCCCCGGCATCTTTACCTGCAAAAACATGATCTATTACGCCTACAATTTTGTAACGGTTACTTTCCCGCACTAAACCATGGGCCGTTTTTGCATTTTCAGTATCATATAACCCATTGGTCAATAAAATGGCTTTTCTCATATATTCTTTATAACCCGATAAATGTAGAATAATGCATTATTTTATTAGCATTCAGCAGTAATTTTTCCAAATAGTTGTACAATGAATAATTATTAAACATAAATAAGAATTAAAATCGGGCATTAAATATTCTGTTTCAAAAAAAACTAAAACTTTGTTCATTAGCAAATGGCTATTATCTTTGCGCTCCCGCAATTAAAGCGGCCGGTTCGTCTATCGGCTAGGACATCTCCCTTTCACGGAGGAAAGACGGGTTCGATTCCCGTACCGGCTACAAAGGAAAGGTTAAGTTAACCCCATATTCAGATTATTGAGTGTGGGGTTTTTTTATTATGATTACTGTTTATGTTTTAGAAAGTCTTGCAGATGCTACCTGGTACACAGGCATGGCGAAAGATGTTTTGCGAAGATTAAAAGAACATAATGACGGCAAAAACAGGTTTACAAAAGGCCATCGCCCATGGAAAATTATTTATACTGAAACGCATCCTTCATGGGCTGAAGCAAGGGTAAGAGAAAAATATTTGAAAACGAGTGCAGGCAAAAACTGGCTG
>NZ_JBQCIT010000030.1:0-76918 GCF_051953455.1 Parafilimonas sp.
GCATTCTAGCCCAGGTAAGGTTCCTCGCGTATCATCGAATTAAACCACATGCTCCACCGCTTGTGCGGACCCCCGCCAATTCCTTTGAGTTTCAACCTTGCGGTCGTACTTCCCAGGTGGATTACTTAATGCTTTCGCTCAGACACACACAGTGTATCGCGTATGTCGAGTAATCATCGTTTAGGGCGTGGACTACCAGGGTATCTAATCCTGTTTGATCCCCACGCTTTCGTGCATGAGCGTCAATATCTGCGTAGTAAGCTGCCTTCGCAATAGGTGTTCTATGTCATATCTAAGCATTTCACCGCTACATGACATATTCCGCTTACCTCCACAGCATTCAAGATATATAGTATCAACGGCAATTTTCAGGTTAAGCCTAAAGATTTCACCACTGACTTACATATCCGCCTGCGCACCCTTTAAACCCAGTAAATCCGGATAACGCTTGCACCCTCCGTATTACCGCGGCTGCTGGCACGGAGTTAGCCGGTGCTTATTCATCTGGTACCGTCAGACGATCTAGAAAGACCTTTTTTCGTCCCAAATAAAAGAAGTTTACAATCCAGAGGACCTTCATCCTCCACGCGGCATGGCTGGTTCAGACTTGCGTCCATTGACCAATATTCCTTACTGCTGCCTCCCGTAGGAGTCGGGCCCGTGTCTCAGTGCCCGTGTGACTGGTCGCGCTCTCACGCCAGTTACTGATCGAAGGCTTGGTGGGCCGTTACCCCGCCAACTACCTAATCAGGCGCACAGCCATCTTCAAGTGATAAATCTTTAAAATTAAAAAGATGCCTTTCTAATTTACTATGGGGTATTAATCCGGATTTCTCCGGGCTATTCCCCGCTCGAAGGAAGGTTCTGTACGTGTTCCGCACCCGTTTGCCGGTCGCCATCAAGTATTGCTACCTATGCTGCCCCTCGACTTGCATGTATTAAGCCTGCCGCTAGCGTTCATCCTGAGCCAGGATCAAACTCTCCATTGTAAAAGATTTGATCTGACTATTAAATTCTCTTCAGAAAATTAACGTCGGATATAATTTGTTGTTACGCTGTTACCTTACCAATAAACATTGCTATTTATTAGTACTGTTACTTTCCATCTTTTCAAAGATCTTAACCTTAACTTCTTACGAAGTTTAAAGATTGTAATGCATTATGGACTTGAACCATTTTGCAGCCTGTTTACTGCTTACATTTTTTACGTTTAAAGAACTTTTGTTTTACCCGTTTTTGATTGGGGTTGCAAAAGTAAGAGCCATTTTGTTTTGTTCCAAAATTTTATTGAAAAAATTTGAACTTTTTTTATTCTTGAACCTTACTGAATTATGAGAAAAAACTGTTTGATTTTCAAAGGATTGCAAAGGTAAAAGTTATTAGTTTATTATTCAAATTTCTTTTACTTTTTTCTTTCAGTTTGTTATCCTTTCTATTAACGAGCTAGAGCTTTTTTGAAGCGGGGTGCAAAGATAATAAACTCTCATTTATCATTCAAATCTTTTAGTTATTTTTCTTTGGCCTTTAACGTTTTCTATTCAATGAACTCTTGCTTTTTTTCGAAGCGGGGTGCAAAGATAGCGGTGTTTAAATAACCAACAAATTCTTTTGCTTTTTTCTTTAGCCTTTAACGTTTTCTATTCAATGAGCTCTTGCTTTTTTGAAAGCGGGGTGCAAAAGTAGGGATGTCTGCGTTACACACAAAATGTTTTTTTTTAAATAAAGCCTGTTTTATAAGAACCTTTATTTCAGTCTTTCTGTCCGGGCCTTATGATATAATAGAAACGTACGCTTTATTCTTTTAGAAAGGTAGAACAAACTATAAAGGCAAAATTCATTTGAAATATCAATAAATAATACGGATTTGCATAGATGCAATAAAAAAGCCGTTATAAAACGGCTTAACTTGTAAAGGGTTTAGAATAATCTTATTTGATTTAATTCTCTTAAAAGGCAGGTCGAAAAAAGGTGATACAAATATTAGCATTATAACTTATCCTGCAATATTCAATCTATTAAGTGCCTAACTTTAGCCAATAAGTGTTATCACCAAATTGATAAGTGCAACTAATCAGCAGGGTTAAAAAGGCTTAAGAAATCATTCTTACGGCGGGAAGCTAACGGTATTTCGGTCTTATCTTTCATTTCTATAATTCCCCCCTTTCCTTTATGATATTTTATTACATAATTTATATTGATAAGGTGTGAATGATGCGCCCTGAAAAAGATATCAGGTGGGAGAACATCTTCAAATTCTTTCAAGGTTTTTGAAGCAGTATGAGATTTTCCATCTTCCATGTAAAAGATCGTATAATTGCCTTTAGCCTCACACCTTACTATATCTTGTACAGGAATTATATAAAATCCAAATGAAGTTGGTAATGTTATAGTAGCAGTGTTTTTAGGCGTTGAAAAGCTTTTGAGCAACATTTCTATTTGGCGTGAAGTGTTTTGTGCATTAATTTTTTCCGCAGATTTATTTACCGCTGCAACGAGCTCTTTTATATTAACCGGCTTAAATAAATAATCAAGAGCTGCATATTTTATGGCTTTCAAAAGATAGTTATCATAAGCTGTAACAAAGATGATACTAAATTTTACAGGTTGCAGAATATCCAATAACTGAAATGCATTACCTCCGCTTATTTCTATATCCAGGAAAACGAGGTCAGGCTTTTTTGCTGTAATCAAATTAACTGCTGTTTCTACAGTATTTGCATTTCCGCAAATATTTACCTGCGGGCAATACATATCCAGCATTTTCTTTAACAGTACAATATTTTTAGGCTCATCTTCAACTATAACAGCATTAATTGTTTTGTTCGTCATAATCTAGCGGAAATTTTATTATAACGCGGGTGCCTGTATTACCCTCCTCATCAATATCTTCAATAGCAACCGTTATATCAGAATTATAGATATTATTAAGGCTCTCAATCCTGTTTTTAACCAGCACCATTCCTTTTGATTCATACATGGGATTTACACTCTTTTTTAATTGAATAGCATTTGCACGGCCTATACCATTATCTTCCACAACACAGCAAAGGGCGTTCACTTCTTTGAAAAAATGAACAAGAATTTTTCCCTGCCCTTTTTTTAAATTCAACACACCATGCCTTATACTGTTTTCAACAAAAGGTTGAATGAGCAATGGCGGCAAAAGCAAATTCCCATCTTTATTTTCCTCTGCAGCAATCGTAAAATTAAAGCAGTGCTCGTACTTTTTTTGTTCCAACCCAAGATATGCCCTGAGGTACATTATTTCTTCAGTAAGCGTAATAAATTTTTTCCCCGACATATCTAACGTTTGCCTTACCAGTGAAGAGAAATCTGTTATGTATTCATTAGCTTCTGCAACGTTGCCTGAAAATACGTATTGCTGAATTGAGTTAATGCTGTTGAAAATGAAATGTGGGTTCATCTGCGCTTTTAAGGCCATTTGCTCAAGCTCATTGATTCGCTTTTCTCGCAAAAGATTATCATCTGCCTTTCTTCGAACTGACCTTATTCTCGCTCTTGCTACTAACCACATTAACATTATTAAAATAAGCAACAATAAAATCTGTACCCATAACAATTGCCAATAATGTTTGGCTTTGGTAAAATGAACAGTCAGCATTTTACTTTTCACCCCATATTTATTTATTGCATACATATTTAATGCATAATCGCCCGGGTAAAGCGATGGAAATTCCAATACATTCAGCCTGGTTGATTGCCATTCATCACTCAATCCTTCTAGTTGATAGTAATAAGTGATATCACCTGCCGAAACAAAGGATATACCTGCATATTCAAATCGTAAAAGATTATCACGGCTGGAAAGATGAATGCTGTCCTGCTTAGCATACCAGTTAGCTTCATTAGATTGAATATTCAGTAGTTTTAAGTTGCAAATAGATTTATGCGAAGCAGTGTTTGCATTAAAGAAGGTGAGGCCATAAGGCGTTCCTGCAAATACTGAATCACCGGAGGCATAAATGCAATTAATTATTTCACAATCGAGGCCATCGGCGGTTGTGTAGCTGGTAATGGAATTATTTAAAATATCAATCTTATTAATACCATTATTGGTACCTAACCAAATATTATTTCCAGATTCATATATGCTCCTGCAGGAATTGCTAAGCAGGCCATCTTTTATTGTTAAATGCTTAACGACATTTTTTTGCCGCAAGCAAATGATACCATCGTTTTCTGTGCCTATCCACAAATCGCCATTTGCAGTTCCAATAATTTTATTTATTTTATTCTTTAAAACCGGCAACCTACTTCCTAAATCAATTATAGAATCACGATTATTATTTCTAACAATATAAACACCGTTAAGAGTACCTATATAATATTCATTATGTGTTTTATAAACACAAGTGGCCCTTCTGTTCCAAATTGTATCGATGCGTTTATAATCAAATAAAGAAATATTAAAAACTCCTTTATCGGTAGCAACAATTATAGCATTATCCTTAATGATTAAGCTTTTAGTTGATAATGATGGAACGCAAACTGAAATTTTGTTATTGATAATATCGTTATTTAATTCAAATAATCCTTCATTGGTCCCTATAAAGAGATTGTTATTCTTTACTAAAATCCCTGTAACATATTTAATATTAAAGTTTGTATTTAGATTGAAAGCCTTTAGTGTATTGTTGCTCAAACTGAGTTTTCCTATTAAATTTTCCTCACTGCCTAAATAAAGATCTCCGTTGAAAAAACGAATTGAATATACTGGAGCATAATTAAAATTAGATTCAATCTTATATGTTTTGAATGCTGTTGATGATAATCGAAAAATACCCTGAGTACTGGTTGCAAACCACACATTATTCTCACTATCTCTAAAACATCTGTTAGTTACTTTGCCGAAAAGAAAACTATCTACAAATTTTCTTTGATTAACATTATATAGTAATGTTTTGCTCAAAGTTGAGACTGCAAAACAACTATCATTAAAATAAGAAATTGTATGAAAATGATCAGGAAGCCTTAATTCAAAATACTCATTTTTTTTTTGATTATAGATTTGCAAATTCCAACCATTTTTTATTACCTCATAATATTCATTCATCTCAACGGCTGTCCTCGAAATATTAGAATCCAAAAAAGTTGATTTTATAAGAAACTTTGATTCCTTATATTCATAAACATTAGCAACGGAAGCTATTCCTCCTTTAAATGAAGCAAGCAAGTTTATATTGCCGCTAGATGAAACTCCACCAGAACCAATAGAGAAATTTCTATTATCAATTTTATTTACTTCGGTTAACTTATTGCTACCAGAAAGAATATGCAGCTTCGTTCTTTCTATAAAAATTATATTTCCCTCTTTATCTTCACCTGCTTTAAAAATTTCTTCCTTCAAATTAAATTTTTTTAGCAGAGAGTCGTTTTTCTGATTATGTATTCTGCCTTCATAGTAATAATAAACAGAATTTTTAAAAGGGAAAATCCAAACCCGGTTTTTCGAATCAATAAAAAGACCTATTATCTCATTGTCGTCTAATCCATCATCAACCGAATAGTTTCTAAAATGTACCCCATCATACCTGCTAAGACCGGTTTCTGTTCCAAACCACATAAAGCCATCTTTATCCTGAGCAGCAGCATAAACTGAATTTCCGCTCAAGCCATCCTTTACGTCGTAATGATAATAATTATATTCCTGACCGTTTACTTTTGCACTAAACAGAAACAAACAAAAGAAAGCAAGCAATACTGTTATTTTATTCATCCGGACTTAAGAATTGCATTCAAATATATATCTTTAACCGCTTAAGATATCAGTCTCAAATTCAAGATGTATGATTGTTGGAAATGGAATGCTTGCGAACCGGTTTTCAAATTACAGATATAATAAAGACAAAATAATCTTTGCATCAGGTGTTTCAAACTCTGGAAATCTAAAAGAAGAAAGTTTTCAGAGAGAACTAAAATTATTAAATGAAACAATTGATACAAACCCCGGTAAACAAATTGTTTATTTTAGTACCTGCAGTATTTATGATGATGATTTAAAATCTTCACCGTACGTCCTGCATAAAATTTCTGCAGAAACCCTCATTAAAAGAAAGGCAGAAAAGTTTCTCATCTTCCGGATATCAAATATTGCAGGCATCTCCAATAATCCTTATACACTATTAAACTATTTTATTTTTAATATTCTTCAACATCATCCATTTACGATTTGGGAAAATGCTTATAGAAATATAATTGGAATTGATGATGTATATAAAATTGCAAACGATATTTTACAGAATAATATTTATACAAACGACATTGTAAATATTGCAAACCCCTTCAATTATTCCGTATCATTTATAGTAAAAACTATTGAAGAACATCTTAATAAAAAAGCTGCTTATACTGAAATTTCCAGAGGCGTAAATTATCATATAGACATATCAGCCATCAAACCCGTGATAGAAAGATGTAATATTCAATTCCCTCAAAATTATCTTTCATTATTATTAAAAAAATATTATCATTCAAAATGACTTATAAAACTGCAGTTATTAAAACTACTGTAGAAAGAATAATAATGTTTCCCTTTGTTTTGTTAGGGAAAATCATGTATCCTTTTTTTTTCATAAAAGAAAAGCATGAATTTATCATTTTTGCTCCATCTGCCGATATTGGCGGATCAACGCAGGTAAACATAGATTTATGCATGTGTTTTGCAGACAAAAAACCTTTGGTTATTTTTTCCAAAAAACCAAAGAACAATCAATACCTGCAACAGTTTAAAAATGCAGGGGCATATACAATTGATCTTCATCGTTATATTGACAATAAACTATTTCATTTTATCAATTTTTTTTATAGAGGCGTAATCGCAGGTTATATTAATAAAATGGATAAGCCGGTTATTGTTGGTGGCGAAAGCCTTTTCTTTTACAAAGTGGTACCCTTTATAAAAAAGGAAGTACGAAGTGTAGATATATGTCATCTCAATACATGGTTTAATTATACACAGGGTTTAATTAAGTTTATTGATGCAAGAATTTTCAGCACAAAAAAAATTATGAAAGATGCTGAACTGCTTTACAGAAACAACAACCTTGATAAAGACTATTTTTCAAGATTACATTTTATTGACAACAAGATTAACATCCCTTCGTATAGAAAAAACAACAACCAGGTTTTGTCAGTTGTGTACATAGGCCGTGGTGCACCGCAAAAAAGGGTTTATCTTATTGCAGCTATTGCAAAAAAATTGCATGAATTAAATATGAATGTTCATTTTTCTTTCGTAGGTGATGTGGAGAAGGTTTTTAACCCGGCAGATTATTCTTTCTGCACATTCCATGGAAATATCCATGATAAAAATAAAATGGAAGAAATCTATAGCAACTCAGATGTATTACTGCTTACATCTGCTTATGAGGGATTGCCTATTGTTGTAATGCAAATGATGGCGCATGGTAAAGTAGTGGTTTCAACAGCAGTTGACGCGATCCCCGATTACATTACTAACGAAGAAAACGGTTTTTTGCTGAGTAACCATTTAGATGAAAATGAAATTGTTGCAGAAGGAGTAGCCGTACTAAATAAGCTTGCAAACAATAGAACCCTAGTAGATGAAATTGGCAATAAAAGCAGGCAATATGCAGAAAAACATTTTAGCGGCAAAACATTTTGTAAAGAATATGCGAGGATTCTATTTCAAGAATAATTATCTTGAGAATAGTTTCGAAATAAGCATCCCACTTTTTGAAAAAACTCCAAAATCTAAAATTGATAGTGGTATTTTAAATTGAATTGACAGCATTTTTTTTAGTTGATCCGGAAGTTTGCCGCTGCTATAAAAAGAAGTAACCTCATTAAAATCCCTTATTTTAAGATTTCGAAACAAACGCCAGTAATAATCGTATACAAACAGGTTCTTAAGACTATCAGCACCGATTTTATTTAGCAAATAAAGATTTTCCGGTATTTCTATGGCAGGGTTTCCAAAGGCTTCTTTTGTAACCTGGTTATTATGAATACCAATATTAATAAGCAGTTGATCAATTGATAAAAAATTCGTTTGCCTAAGGCAACGTATATAAAATTCAAAATCTACCACCCATTTTACGTTTTCATCATACCATTCTTGTTGATTATTGTTAATAAGCGTAGTACTCGGAGGACCTATAAAGTTTCTTTTAAAAAGATTAAAAGGAGATTTTTTTAGAAGAAATTTCTCTGCTTTGTTAATTATATGTTTTTTAATGCTGTCATCTTTTACCTCATTAAAACCTGAAAAAATGAAATTTTTGCCATTATTATTTAAGGCTGCTGAAGCAAATACATCCAGGCTATTTTCATTGGCAAACCAGTCATCATTATGCATTAATTTTATCCAGGCACCCCTCGCTTTTGAAATAGCAAAATTCCAATTAGCAGGCGTTCCAAATGCTATCTTATTTTTAATATAAAGAATGTCAAGCTTTTGATTGTATTTATCAATTATAGGTTGAAGTAAATCATCAGGGCTATCATCTGTAACTATAACTTCAAAATCTTTAAATGTTTGAATAGAGATGCTTTCAAGAAGCCGGGATAAATAGTGGGGATTTCTATAGGCCGGTATGCACACAGATATAAATGGCATTGCAATTAATTATTTTTTTTTGCAACAGTAACAAGGTTAAATGGAGAAACCCACTGTTGTATTTCAATTGAGAATCCCGCATAATGAAGCATTCTTTTTATAAGTTCAAAGTCAAAAACATGATGATGCACACAGCGGTTTTCATAATTGGCACGGGTACGCTTTATTAATTCGTCTTTTGTTTTTACACCAGCATCTTTTTCAATATTATGCAGACTGATTACCTCGTCAAAGTGCGTTTCATCAGCTTCATCAGTATTGTTATCAAAATCAGCCTTTAAATGTTCAAAAGCGGTCACGGGCCTGTATTCATCGAATGTAAAATTTTTATCAGGGAGCACTAAAATTAAATATCCATTATTTTTTAAAACCCGGTTCCATTCCCCCAATGCCTTGAGTGTATTTGCCGTATGCTCAAGAGAATGACAGGATAAGAGAAAATCATATTTGTTGTTCTCAATTTTAGACAAATCAGTGGCTTCAGCTATATACTGAAACCCTCTTTTCCCTTTGTAGTAATTAAAATTTTCACCTTCTGCAATATTACCTTCCCATATAGTACTGTTGCTAAAATTCACCCCGTCAATTCTTTTCGCAAATAAATAAACCGGAAAATAAGAACGGATGGAAAAAGAATGGCTTGGGCCACCAATTTCCAGCCCAACTTTTGATTTTAGTTTGCCTGCAAAATTTATTAGCTCTCTTTTTTCACTATGCAACAAGTATGAAATACTTGTGACGATTTTTTCCTTGATAGTCATAACGTATTAACGCAAAATAAACATTACTCAATAAATTTTTGTTTAGGCGCACCTATATTTGTTACATATTAACTATACAGGATGGGATTTTACGAACAAATAGGTATTAGAGAAATAGGTTTAAAAACTATAGACTTCATCAATTTCATTCGTTTGTATGGAATAAAAGATGGATTTAAGCTCTTTTCTTCCACCCTTATACAGAAAAATGGGAAGTATTTAGCAAAAGCATCTTTTTTGAAAAAGCCCTTCATTTTGCGTAATAATGAGTCTGATAAAGCCATCTTTTACCAGGTTTTTTATGAAAAACAATATGATTTATATGGTGCTGATTTCCCCGATGCAAAAAGAATTATAGATGGAGGTTCGAATATTGGTTGTGCCGCAGTTTATTTTGCCATTCGTTTCCCCCAATCTGAAATTCTTGCAATCGAGCCTGAGAATAATAATTACAAATTGCTAGCAGAAAATATAAAAACCTATAAGAATATCATCCCGATGCAGGTTGGCATATGGGATAAAAATGAACCGCTGTCAATAGCAAACCCGGAAGGCGGTGCCGCTGAATTTATGTTTGAAAGCAAAGGGCATGATGACAATAAGATATCAGGTGTAACAATTCCGCATTTACTCGAATTACAGCATTGGGATGAAGTTGACATTATTAAACTTGATATAGAGGGAGCTGAAAAAGAAGTGTTTTCATCAAATGACTTATCATGGTTGAAAAAAGTAAAGCTTTTAATTATTGAGTTACATGATCGTTATAAACCTGGCTGTACTAAAACTGTATTTGAAGCATTAAATAAATTTAATTATGATGCCCATTTTCACCATGAAAATATTTTTATATTTTTTAAACAATAAGATGTGAAAATTGCTGCCTGTGTTATTATATATAACCCTGAACAATCAGTTGAATCTAATATCAACTCTTATTTAAGTGCTGAAAAAATTTATATTCTGGATAACAGTCCGTACCCCTCTAAACAAATTAACTCATTAATCAATCAATCTAAAATTCATTTCATTCATAACGGCGTTAATGAAGGCATATCCAAGCGATTAAACCAGGCTTGTACCCTGGCCAAAGAAGAGGGTTTCGATTACCTGCTGACAATGGATCAGGACTCTTATTTTGATGCCGCTTCCATTACCGCTTATTTAAAATGCCTGGATGATTTTAAAGAAAAATCAACGGTTGCTATGTTTGGTATTAATCATGAACAAGAAAAAATTACAAATTCAGGCTGCGTTTACCAGGAATGCAAATTTTTAATAACAAGCGGCAGCGTTATTAACCTGAGCACTTTTAAAAAAATAGGACCTTTTGATGAAAATTTATTTATTGATTTCGTTGATACTGAATATTGCTTCAGATCAATAGAAAATGGCTTTAGGATAATCAAAATTCCGGGCATTTTCATGCATCACAACCTGGGTGAGATACAAACTAAAATCTCTTTAAAAAATTTAAAACCATCTACCCGCTCTTTCCATTCTCCGATAAGATTATATTACATGACGAGAAATATCTTGTATGTTCAATCAAAATATCAGCTAAATTTCAAAAAAGAAATAATAGAATATAAGAAAGACCTGTTAAACAGAATAAAAAACAATCTGCTGTATAAAAAAAACAAAATGCAAACAATCAAAATGCTGCTAAAGGCATTTAAAGATTATAGAAATAAAAGCATGGGAAAATTACAGGATTAGTTATCTTATCAAAACAAGTGTGCCTTTTTTCATCACCACTCCTTCTGTACATTTTGAAGATACTTTTACCTGATATACAAATGTACCTGCGCCTTGCGGTGCGCCTTTAACGGTACCATCCCAACAAGCATTTATATTATTGGAATGAAAAACAAGGTATCCCCACCTGTCATAAATTAAAATATCAAAAAAATCTACAGGTCCCCAATTCTTAAGGCTGAAACAATCATTCAATCCATCGTTATTAGGAGTAAATGCACCCGGGACCTGGAATGGTGAAGCGCCTACTGCAAACGATGATTTTACCAATATTGAATCTTTGCTTTTACAGCCATTTTGATCTTTTACATTTACAGCATACCAGGTGTCTGCAGGCGGGCTTACAACCGGGTTATTAATATAAATATTGCTGATAAATGTGGCCGGTTCCCAGGTATATTGAATACCGCCTTCAGCCCTTAGCACAGCTTGTGGTGTTAAGCAATCAACATCATTTGATTTTGTTAAAGTAACCTTTGGAATTTCGTTTACAACTATGTTAGCGCTGAGCGTATCAGACACTTTACAAGCACTATTGGTAACTATAACATTGTATGTTGCATTAAAGGTTGGATAAATTATGGGATCCGGCAATAACGGGTCTGAGATATTTTCATCGGGGAACCATTTAAATACATCGCCGCCGGTTGCTGTAAACTTAATTGAATCTCCCAAGCAAACAGATGTGTCTTGTGGATTAACAGCAAACACAGGTATGGGATTTACAGTTATTGTAACAGAGTCCTGAGCTGAACATGAATTATTTGCAGTTCCGGTAGCCACAAATGTAGTGGTTGAAGATACTGTAGCTATCGGGTTAGCGATAATTGTGTTTGATAAACCTGCCGAAGGATTCCATGCATAAGAAGAAGCACCATTGGCATTTAATTGAACCAATGCATTGCCACAAACAATAGTATCGTCACTAACCTTAATATCTGGTAACGGCAATACAGTAATTATCACAGAATCCATCAATACCGGTTTGCTGCTGTCTGTTAAAACATGCAGGTAATATTTTGTTGTAACAAATGGATTTGCCACAGGATTTTTTATAGAAGTATTTGATAGTCCTGCGGCGGGAGACCAGCAGTAATCCAGGCCACTAACAGCATTTAGCTGAACAGAATCACCTGAACAAATTGATGTATCATTGTTAATGATAGCATCGTCTTTTAAAACACCAACATTAACTGTATATTCAGTTGTATCGAGACAGCCCTTATTTGTTTTAGCAAACTGTTTAACAAGGTAATTTCCAAAAGAGGCATAATTAATTAATGTGTCTGCAACGTTGCCGGCTGTTATGCCATTACCGAAATCCCACCAAATACTATCAGCATTTAAGGTAGTATTTTGAAAGTATATAGATTTTGGATTGCAGGATTCCTGAACGTATTTAAAATCAGCTTTAAGGCTGCAAAGAGTATCGCAATTTATTACAACTACCTGCTTGCAAAAAGAAGTCTGGGTTGGTAATCCTATATCAACAAGTAAATTTACATTATAGGTTCCCGGAGTCGTGTATGTAACCGGAGGTGGCGTTCTTTTGGTTGAAGAAGTGATATCTGTACTTGTGCAACCGGTGTAACGTAATCTTGTAATAGTGTTGCCAACAACATTTGTAATAAAGGAATAAATATCATTTCCTTCAAGAAAAAATTTTGATATTGAATGCGGAAACTTTAAGCTTCCTATATTGCCTAAATTAATTGCCTGGGGACTTGAAGAAACGTTGTTACCAAAATCAAGCTTGGTTATTGAGCCTGTAGTTTCATCTTCCTCATTCACAACTAATCCAATTACGCCATCACATGATTGAAAAATGGAAATATCCCGTGGACGATTTAAAAAACTTCCCGGGTTTCCAATATTAATACCGTTGGGTAAATTGGTAATTGAGTTTCCAAAGTCTAACCTGGTAATTGAATTATTATCCCTATTAACAACAAACGCATACCAATTGTCATTAGTGTTGAGAAAGCTTAACCCGCAGGGGTAATTGAAATTTCCAATATTACCAAGGTTCACGCCACTTGGCGTATTGCCTAAATCACTTCCAAAGTCAAATCTTGTTATTGTATTATTTCTGATATTGATTGTAAATCCATAGAAATAATTATTTTCAGAAGCAATAAAAAGATCATGAGGATATAGTAAACCGCCAATATTACCCAAGTCGTTGACAGTTGGAGAATTGGCAAAGGATGAACCAAAATCAAGTCTTATTAAAGTAGATTTATTGCCCGCATCGTCACCCGCAGCTACAACGAAAACATAGCATTTACCATTAAATTCTTTTACCTGAATGCCTTCAGCATAAATAGGTATTAACCCATTAAAATTACCAAGATCGGCAGGAGTTGGCGTATTTAATAATGAATTGCCATAATCAAGCCTAACAATATGCCCATTCTCATAATTTGATATAAATCCATAAAAATTACCATTCGCATCTTTTTCATAATCCATAAACACAGGTGTTTTTAGCAAATTGCCCGGGTTTCCGATATTTTTAGCCAAGGGGGTTGTATTAAATCCGGCAGTGCAAAAACTCCAATAATAATTAGAAGCACCGGCAGATAGATTACTAAACTGAACCGGATTATTGATACAAACGGTATCCGGGCCTGTAAAATTTGCAACAACCTTCACAGGTTTTACATTACAGGAATCAGCAATAAAAGACGCACATTCAGGATTAGTTTGATTGATTTTTGCATCTCCAATTATTTTACCATTCCATTTGGCATTGCCTTGTTTATTTTTTAAGTCATCGAATGTGTAATAAGCTAATAATCCAGTTTGAGCGGCAGGATTAGGTAAAGAACGGTTCATGTATTGCTTTATATCAGCTTGAGACCTCGCAACTTTCCATACTCTCACTTCATTAATGTATCCAATAAAATCTGCCGGGTAAGGGGAAGCTGCATTTGCAGTTGTTCCAATTTTTGTAAGCCAGTTGTTTTGATGCAAATTACCGGAGGCGGGGACTTCATCCATTAAAAAGCCATTGCGATAAAACTTTAGTGTTTTGCCATCATAAACCATGGCGATATGATAAGTTTTATTTAATTCAATTGGGCAAGCCCGCTTAGTTTCAAAAAAGCCATTTGATGTTGTTATCTGAGCAACGGTTGGTCTTAATAAATAATTTGCATCCCCTCGATTATCATGTTTTGAAACCACATCCCCACCGTCATATAATTCCGGGTAAGCGGTTGTCCGGTTTATTAATGCTTCAACAGTTAGTTTGTTCCCTGAAACATCAAGATCGTCGATTTGCACACCCGATATATCCTTATTTATTTTAAGCCAATTGCTGCAAGGTTGCTTATCGGCACAGGAAAATGAATAAGCCTTTACTTCATCTGAGTTTAAAGCACGGTTATAAATCCTCACTTCATCAAGCGTGGCATTTAACCAGTAAGGGAATTGTATATTATTAAGCCTTCCAAATACTAAATCATTACCGTTCGAAAAAGTTAAACCCGGTTGTTCTGAGTCCAGTACTAAATTACAATCGATATACAACCGTGCATGCAATCCATCGTAGGTATAAACCACGCTTCTCCATATATTTTTTTGGGCGTAAGGTGTATCTTGAACAGGCGATAGACCTGTACCAATACCGTAATATGTCTGATGCACAGTATCGGGAACCCCTCCGCCACAATTGGTTCCTGTAAACATGCCATCATCAAAACGCAACATGTAATTTCCTGTAATAAAATCATCATCTCCTTTTACTAAAACACTATTACCATGACAGGTTCCATAATAAAAACCAGTAGGTTTTATCCACGCGCAAACAGATATGGTGTTCCCCATATTTAGAGTATTACTATTTGCTATTTTTATATAAGTGTCAATACCATTAAACTGACAGGCACTATTTGCATTTCCATAATAGTCTGTGACTAGAGTAGTATTATTAAAAACAGGGTTGTTGTCGTTACCACTCGCGTCATTTGCATTTCCGTTAAAAGGGTAATATGCCATTAAACCTTTAGTAAGGTCTACCTGACTAAAGGTGATTAAGGGACATAATAAATATATAGCAATAATGATGAGGGCGAGCTGACTTTTCATAAACCTTTTTAAGCAGTTACCCCACAAATTAAACCCAATTCAACTAAACAAAAAAATCCCGCAATGCGGGATTTATTATAAAACTTATAAATACAATTACCAACTCCTGTTTAAATCCCAGCCCTCAAATTCCTTAGCTACCGCCGTTAGGAAAGAGGCGCCCAAACTGCCATCAACAATACGGTGATCGTAACTTAAAGACAAATACATCATGTGCCTTATTCCAATGGTATCGCCTTGTTCTGTTTCAATTACCACAGGCCTTTTCTTGATAGCACCCACGGCAAGTATAGCCACTTGCGGCTGATTAATGATAGGCGTGCCCATCAAACTGCCAAAAGTGCCTACATTGGTTAATGTAAAGGTTCCGTCCAATGTATCATCAGGCTTAAGCCGCGCATTACGCGCTGCATTGGCAAGATTATTTACTTTCTTGCTTAAACCCACCAGGTTTAAATCATCCGCATTTTTTATTACAGGCACAATCAGGTTACCGTTTGTTAATGCCGTTGCCATACCAATGTTCAAATCTTTTTTTATAATTATCCTGTCCCCGTCAACCGAGCTGTTGATCATCGGGAAACGTTTTATCACCCTTACCAAACAATCAATAAAAATGGGCGTAAACGTAATTTTTGTTCCATGCTGCTTTTCAAATTCCTTCTTAATTTTTTCACGCCATAATACCATGTTGGTAACATCGGCCTCTGTAAAACTGGTAACATGAGCGCTCGTTTGCTTGCTCTGCACCATGTGTTTGGCAATCAGCTTGCGCATCCTGTCCATTTCAATTATCTCCACATTGCCTTCATATTCTTTCGGTAATTCTTCCGCATATATTTCTTCAACAGGCCTTATAGCTACAGAAGTATTTTCCGGCTTTACATTCATGTTTACTGGCTCACGGTTTACATTAGTTTCCGCCGGCGCTTTACCCCGGTTTGCTACATAATGCAAAATATCCTTTTTCGTAACCCTGCCCTCATTTCCCGTGCCCGGAATGCTTTCCAGTTCTGTCATGCTTACACCCTCACTGCTGGCAATATTCATCACCAGCGGCGAATAAAAGCGGTTTATTTTACCATTACCGGCAGCCTGCGGCGTAGTATGCACCGGCGTATAAGGAATACTCCGTTCATCAATTGCCTCTTCCTCCAACTCTTCTTTCACATCACCCACAGGCGCAGGCACATACACATCATTGGTTTCAACAGGTGCATCTGCATTCGTTTCAATTTTTGCTATCACGCTGCCAATAGGCACCACATCATTTTCCTTAAACAAAATTTCCGAAATACGGCCTGCTGTTGTACTGGGCACTTCACTGTCAACCTTATCGGTTGCAATATCCAGCACGGTTTCATCCTGCTGCACCGTATCACCCGGCTTTTTATGCCATTTTAAAATAGTTGCCTCCATTATGCTTTCGCCAAGTTTCGGCATTACCAGATCAACAATAGCCATAATTAATTTTTTTATTTTTAGTTTTTGGGGCGCTCGTCAATTGAAAAAATTTCAGCTTTTGTCCCGGCCATCCGCTTCAAGTCCTCGCTCCTTCGTCGCTGCGGGCTTTCCGCTGCTGTCCGGCAGCCCTTCAGCAAAATAACATTATTCAGCATTACTCAAACCATCTTCTGCTAAATCAAAACATGCTGTAAAATAATTATTGCATATTGAGCATCGATTATTGAATGTTTCAAAAAATCCAAGCTTTAAATCAACAACCTTAATGGATTATTTCATTAGCAATCTCAATATTCAGCAATCAATATAATTTAATCTTTCCCTTCGCGCCAAAGGTAATGTAAACCGATTAACTGTTAGTTTTTACAAACCTGTACAACAAATACAATGCATTTACAGCCGTTAATTCAATATTCCGCTTTCTGTCAAACCTGAAATGCATGCGCTTCGTTTCAATTTTTTCTGTATTGCCAACAGCTATCCAAACCGTGCCCACAGGCTTATCTTCCGATCCGCCGCCCGGTCCCATAATGCCGGACACTGCCATCGCATAATCTGTTTGCATCACCTTTAAAACGCCACTTATCATTTCCTTTACGGTCTCTTCACTTACTGCG
This sequence comes from Parafilimonas sp., assembly GCF_051953455.1. Classification (NCBI taxonomy): domain Bacteria; kingdom Pseudomonadati; phylum Bacteroidota; class Chitinophagia; order Chitinophagales; family Chitinophagaceae; genus Parafilimonas; species Parafilimonas sp. The sequence goes on from NZ_JBQCIT010000030.1 coordinate 17,292, forward strand.
CCCACAGTGGAAAGCGTTTCATTATTTACCTGCAAAACATTTTCTTTTATGCTATTGCTGTAACTCACCACACTTCCTTTAAAATAATCAGAAGAGCCGGCAATTGAAGTTATAAGATGTGCAATATAACCGCCCGTGCAGCTTTCAGCCGTAGATACGGTTTTATTATGCTGCCGCAGCAATTTGCCCACTAAAATCTCAAACGGGATATCTTCATCAACCGCCAATACATCTTTTACTTCTTCTTTTAATATGGCAAACCTTTCATTTAACTCACGTTCTGTCTTTTCCTTATCGCCCTGCGCAGTTAACCGTAAGCGCACCATGCCATAATTGGGCAAATAAGCCAGCTTTATATTAGATGGAAGACTGCTTTCAAAACCTTTAATTCTTTCGGCTAAAAAACTTTCACCAATACCGGCTGTTAATAAAGTCCTGTGGCCGATATAAGGCAATTGAAAACGTTGCTGCAGCAGGGGTAAAACATGGTTATTCATGGCAGCCTTCATTTCATGCGGAACACCGGGCATGCTGATAAATATTTTTCCATCTTTTTCGAACAGCATATTGGGAGCAGTGCCCACTTCATTTTTCAAAACGGTAGCCACATCAGGCACCAAAGCCTGCCTGCTGTTGCTCTCAAGCAAAGGCAACGGGCGCTTAAACACTTCGGTAAACAAATAAGTAATATGTTCCAACGTTGCTTCATCCGTTATCATTTTGCCGCTAAAATATTCACAAAGCAAAGGCTTCGTTATATCGTCTGCTGTGGGGCCAAGGCCACCGGTTATTAAAATAACATTTGAAACAGCGCTTTCATCATCAAGCGCTTTCCATATTTCATTCCATTCATCGCCTACCGCTAAACGCCTGTGCACCCATACGCCAATTTTATTTAACGCCTGCCCTATCCACGCGCTGTTGGTATCAATAACCTGTCCTATCAAAAGTTCATCGCCTATCGTTATAACAGAAACCCTAACCTGGTCCATATCCAATTATTATAGGCGCAAATGTATAATGCAACTTTCGTTTCCTGCAACGAAAAACAAAATCGAAATGTCATAATTATAAACCTGCCACCATGCAGTGTGTAAAACCCGTTTTCTTTTATAATTGTATCCTTGTCTTTGAACAAACGTTTAACCACGTCAACAATAGAAGCATTTAGTTTTACATTTGGCGCATTCTATAGCTTTAAATAAAACCAATGCGTATAGCTTTTATTTTTCTCTTAACTTATTTTTCTTTTAGTGTTAATGCACAAAATATTTCGCAAAAAATAAATGCGGCTGTAAACAATTTTTTGAACAATAAACAGCTTAAACACGCTGTTGTAAGTTTATATGTTACCGACGAAAATGGTAACCAGGTTTATGCACTGAATGAAGAATATGGCCTGGCGCCCGCCAGCACGCAAAAGGTTTTTACTTCAATTGCAGCCTTAAGTTTACTGGGTAAAGATTTTACGTATAAAACAGAAATGGGTTATACGGGTAGTATTAAAGATGGTAATTTAAATGGAGATCTGATTATAAAAGGTTATGGAGACCCAACTTTTGGAAGCTGGCGTTATAGCAAAACGAAACCGGCATCTGTTTTAAATTTTATTGTTGCCAAATTAAAAGATGCAGGCATTCAAACCATTAACGGTAATATTATTTTAGATGATGGCGCTTTCAGTTACCAGCCTTTGCCCGGCGGTTATATATGGGACGATATGGGTAATTATTACGGCAGCGGAAGCTGGGCCATTAACTGGCGCGAAAACCAATATGATTTAATATTGAAACCGGGCAAAAACATTGGCGATACATCAGCTATTATTAAAACTTCGCCGCCAATTCATATAAAGGAGTACAATAATTTTATTACAACCGCCAAACCAAATTCAGGCGACAACACTATTCTTTACCTGCCGCCTTACGGCGATCATGCTTTTGCAGAAGGCACTATTCCTGCCGGGGTTAAAGATTTCACGGTTTCCGGTTCTTTGCCTTATGCCGCAGATCAGCTTAAAGCAGAGCTCGATTCTTCTTTGCAGAAAAATAAAATAACTGTAAAAAACTCAATTATTACCGGCGCTTCATTTGCCAAACAATATCAAACTATTCCAGCCCCTGGAAACATTATTGCAACTTATAACTCACCTGCACTTGACAGTATTGTTTATTGGTTTATGCAAAAGAGTATTAATCTTTATGGGGAATGTTTATTAAAAACAATTGCTTATCAGCAACACCATTATGGTTCTACTGATGTTGGCGTGGCTGATTTAAAAAAATTCTGGCAGCAAAATGGTGTTGATTCATCTTCCATCAACATATCGGATGGCAGCGGGCTTTCGCCGCAAAACCGTGTTACCACGCATGCTTTGGTGAATGCTTTAATATATGCTAAAAAGCAAAGCTGGTTTCAAAGTTTTTATAATGCTTTGCCGCTTTATAATAACATGAAATTAAAAAGCGGAACCATAAGTGCCTGCCGTGCTTTTGCAGGTTATCATACTGCTGCGAATGGAAAGAAATATGTGGTGGCGATAATTGTCAATAATTATGATGTAAGCAAAGGCAACATTACATCTAAAATTTTTAAAGTATTGGATACGTTGAAATAAACAAATCTATAACCTGCAATCCGTCTCAATAATTCTAATATCCGTCTCATTCTTTTTTATCATTTGATGTAAAACAGATATACATTAATTTTCGCACTGAAATTTGATTGATGCTATGTGTAAGAATTTTCTGAGCCTGCTGCTGTTGATGTGTTTTACATTTTTTGCATTTACCGTACAATCGCAGGGCAATACACTTTTTAAATTGTTGCCTGCTGATCAAACAGGCGTAACGTTCAATAACCATGTAACTGAAAGCGATAGCTTTAATATCCTTAACCAGGCTAATATTTACAATGGCGGCGGTGTTGGCATAGGTGATTTTAATAAAGACGGCCTGATGGATATTTACTTCGCCGGCAACATGGTTTCAAACAAGCTTTACCTCAATAAAGGAAATTTAAAATTTGATGATATAACGGATGTTGCAGGTGTTACCGGAAATCATCACTGGTGTACAGGTATAGCTGTTGTTGACATAAACAATGATGGCTGGCCTGATATTTACGTATCCTGTTCTTTTCTTAAGAACAATACGCCCATGCGCACCAATCTTTTATATATCAACCAGGGATTGAACAGCGATAATATTCCCACTTTCAAAGAAGCTGCAAACCAATATGGCATTGCTGATACAGGCTTCAGCACCCAGGCTTATTTTTTTGATTATGACAAAGATGGCGATCTTGATATATACCAGGTTACCAATGAACTGTATGACCCCAAAACGCCTATCCGTTTCAGGCCTAAGGTAAAAGATGGCAGTGCTTTAAATACAGACCGTTTATACCGCAACAACGGTGATGGAACATTTACCAACGTTTCAAAACAGGCGGGTATAACAATTGAAGGCTGGGGCCACGCTGCCTGTATTACTGATATAAACCTGGATGGCTGGCCTGATATTTATGTGGCCAACGATTTTGTTTCCAACGATCTGTGTTATATCAATAATCACGATGGCACTTTCACCGATAGCTTACCGGAATATTTTAAGCATACTGCCTGGAATGCAATGGGTACTGACGCTGTTGATATAAATAATGATGGCTTCACCGATCTTATTTCACTCGAAATGTTGCCGGAAACAAATATGCGCAAGAAACGCATGCTCAGCGGTAATGAATATTATAACTATCTCAACAGTGCAAAATTTGATTACACGCATCAATATGTGCGCAATGTATTGCAATTAAACAGCGGTAATATCCCTGGTCATCATCCTATATTCTCTGATATAGGTTTTATGGCCGGTGTATATCAAACAGACTGGAGCTGGTGCCCGCTGGTAGCAGATTTTGATAATGATGGCTTACGGGACATCATCATTTCAAACGGTTTGCCAAGAGATGTTACAGACCTTGATTATGTTACTTATGATGACCGCGCAGGCATGAAAAACAGCAATTATACAGTAGCAATGACGAAACCATTGCCGGTTGTAAAAATTGCAAACTATGCATTTAAAAATACAACAGGTATTACGTTTGAAAACAAATCGGCAGATTGGGGCATAACCCATAAATCCTTTTCAAATGGTGCAGTATATGTTGACCTGGATAATGATGGCGATCTTGATTTTGTTATCAATAATATAGATGATAATGCTTTCATTTATGAGAACACTTCTTTTGATAAAAGCAAACAAAACAGCACAGATCATTACCTGACTGTGGCCATAAACGGAAGTGAAAAAAATAAAGATGGCATTGGTACTACATTGCGTGCTTATTATAATGGAAAGCAACAGTATTACGAACATTATCCAACACGCGGTTATTTATCAACCAATGATCCGAGAGCGCATTTTGGATTAGGTGCTGTTACAAAAATCGATTCGCTTATTATGCAATGGCCCGATGGAAAGCAACAATTAATAACCAATATTGATGCAAACAAACTTGTTACGGTAAATTACAAAGACGCGGCAAACGAAAAACCAAATGCACAAGCACAGCAAACTTTATTTAAGAATGTTGCTTCAAACATTGGTATAAAATTCAAACCAAAAGAAAGAGATTTTACAGATTATGGCATTCAGCCAACTATGCCGCATAAGCTTAGTCAATATGGCCCGGGCATTGCCGTTGGCGATATAGATAATAATGGTTATGAAGATTTTTATGTTGGCGGAACATCGGGCAATGCGGGTGTATTTTTCATGCAAAGTGCTGATGGCATGTTTACATTGGATTCATCGAGACTTATTCAGAAAGATGATCCTTTGTATGAGGATATGGGTGTATTGTTTTTTGATGCCGATGGGGATGGTGATCTGGATTTATACACAGTAAGCGGCAGTTATGAAATTCCTCCGGATCATCCCATCAGCAATGACCGCCTATTTCTTAATAATGGCAAAGGGATGTTTACAAAAACAACAGAAGCATTACCTGCAGATTCAACCAATGGCAGTTGTGTGCGTGCAGCGGATTTTGATGGCGATGGCGACCTGGATTTATTCGTCGGAGGCAGGGTTGTATCTGGTCAATATCCTGAAACACCTAAGAGCTTTTTATTTGAAAATAATCATGGGAAATTCACGGAAGCTACAGCTAAATTTTGTCCGCAGCTAAAAAACAAAGGCATGATAACAGATGCCTTGTTTACTGATTTTAATAATGATAATAAAGTCGATTTAATTGTTACAGGTGAATGGATGCCGGTTACTTTTTTTATAAATACAGGTAATGGTTTTGAAGAATTGAAAAATACAGGCATTGAAAATAATACAGGTTGGTGGAACAGCATTGTTTCGGGCGATTTTGACAACGATGGCGACCTGGATTATATAGCAGGTAATTATGGATTGAATACAAATTATACCTGCTCACCTGCGCAACCGCTTACCATACTTGCAAAAGATCTTGATAATAACGGCTCGATGGATGCAATGGTGTTTTGTTATATGATGGCAGAAGACAGCACCATGAAACCTTTTCCCATTGCAACAAGGGGTGACATGATGGCCCAGCTTACTTCTATTAAAAAAATATATCCAACCTATAAAGCTTATGGCGCCGCCACGATGAATGATATGTGGAGCGCTGCAGATAAGCAGGGTGCAATTAGGCTGCAGGCTAATGATATGCAAACTTCTTACATTGAAAACGAAGGCAATGGTCATTTCAAAATAAAACCCTTACCGATTCAAACGCAGGCTGCGCCTGTATTTGGGATGATAGCGGAAGATATAGATAGCGATGGTAACCTTGATCTTTTAATGGTGGGCAACGATTATGGAATGGATCCCTATACCGGCAGGATGGATGCCTTTAACGGGCTTTATTTAAAAGGCGATGGCAAGGGAAACTTCAACGCGCTTACATTGGCCTGGTCTGGTTTTTATGTACCCGGCGATGCAAAAGCCATGGCAAAAATACACAGTGCAAAAGGCGAAGATTTATATATCGCTACACAAAACCAGGATAGTATAATGGCATATGCCAAATCAACAAATAATAGTAATAGTAAATGGGTTAATCTTCAGCCGGAAGACTTTTTTGCGGATATATTTTATAAAGATGGCAGCAAGAAACATGTGGAATTTTATTACGGCCATTCTTATTTATCTCAATCATCAAGAAAACTTGAACTAACGGGTAACGTAATTAAAGCTGTTATTACCAGTTATGCAGGTGATAAACGTGAAGTAATAAAAGAGTAATAATTTACACACTGCACCTTTATTATGTCTTGCATTTGCGATAGCGTTTTCGTAAATATTTCTGTTTCCTCGTACATCATTCTATAATATCGCACCACATTTGCCGGTAGCAGCATACATTTGGCAATATCGTAATTCAATGCAAAAGATTTTTTGTTTCGGGGAGATATTATTGCGCATGTCTCCTGTATTAAATGGTAAATGGTTGCAACAAAATAATATGCCGGTTTATATTGGCGGCGCTGAACTTAACGTATCAACGGCTTTGGCAAAATGGAATATACCTGTAAGCTATTGCACCGCCATGCCGGAACACTATCTTTCAAAAGAAATATTACAATATTTAAGCAATAAAAATATTGATACAAAGCCCGTACAATTAAGCGGCAACCGCATCGGCATTTATTTTTTACCTGACGGCGCTGATTTAAAAAGCACAGGTGTTATTTATGACCGCTCACAATCTTCGTTTGCATCATTACAACCAGGTGCAATAAACTGGGATGAATTACTAGAGGGCTATGCCTGGTTTCATTTTAGCGCCATTTCGCCTGCAGTAAGTGAAAGCGCTGCGATGGTTTGCCTTGAAGCGGTAAAGGCAGCATCAGCAAAAAATATTATGGTCTCGGTTGATTTAAATTATCGTGCAAAACTTTGGCAATACGGTGTAAAACCGCCGGAGATCATGCAGCAACTGTTACCTTATTGCAATGTTGTAATGGGCAATATCTGGAGTGCCAATACATTGCTTGGCATAGATATAGATGAGCTTATTCACAATAAAAAAAGCAGGCAGGCATATATTGATCATGCCGGTATAACAGCAAAAGCAATCATGCATGATTATCCTGCGTGTAAAACGGTGGCGAATACATTCAGGTTTGATCATCATGATGGCATAAAATATTATGCTGTACTTGACACAAATAATCATCAATATATTTCTCCTGAATTTACCAGCGAAAAAGTAATGGATAAAGCCGGCAGCGGCGATTGTTTTATGGCAGGATTAATTTATGCAACCACACAACATTATACACAACAAAACATCATCAATTTTGCGGCAGCGGCTGCATACGGAAAATTGCATGAAGCAGGCGATACAACTTCGCAAACTGTTCAACAAATTGAATCATTATTAAAAAACAAATATGCTTAGTCATACAGAAATAAAAGACCTTATAGAACAACAAGGCATTTTGCCCTTATTTTTTAATGAAGACGCAGCTATAAGTATTGACATTGTAAAAGCGTTGTATGCAGCAGGCATCCGCATTATAGAATATACCAATCGCGGTGAAACGGCATTAGCGAACTTTAAGCAACTGAAAGAAGAATGCGCCATTAATCATAAGGATATGTACCTGGGCATCGGCACAATAAAAACGGCTGATGCCGCCAATGCTTTTATAAATGCAGGTGCAGATTTTTTAATCAGTCCGGCATGGAACAACGAAATACTTGCTGTTTGCAATGAAAAAAATTACTTGTGGATTCCCGGCTGTATGACGCCAACTGAAATTGCCCACGCTGAGTTGAAAGGGATAACTATGGTAAAAATATTCCCGGGCAATGTGCTTGGGCCAACCTATATATCAGCCATTAAAGAAGTTTTTCCTGCCATGAAATTTATGCCAACCGGCGGCGTATCGCTTGATAAAAATAACCTGGCAGGATGGTTTAAAGCAGGAGTAGTGGCTGTTGGCATGGGCAGCAAACTCATCAGTAAAGAATTAATTGCTAATAAAGATTATACAATGATTGAAGCACTGGCGAAAGAAGCACTTGAAATGGTGAAAACTATTAAGACAGAAGTATGATAAATTGTTTAATTGGAAAGATTATATTCAACAGGCAGGCTTATATAAATAGACGTTCCTTTATTGGGAACAGATTGCCATTGTATATTTCCACCCAGTAATTGAACCCGGTGCTCCATGTTACGCAAGCCAAGGCTTTCCTTCCTGGCTGATTCCACATCAAAGCCGGCGCCATCATCCTGTATGGTCAATTCAAAACGGTTGTCTGTATTTTTTATTTCTATGTTGATGTGTTGTGGCGATGCATGCCTTATACTATTCTGCAAAGCTTCCTGCACCACACGAAAAAGCATTACCTGTGCTTCCGCTCCCAACGGCAGTTTTTGATATTCGGTTTGAAAAGATACCAGTATGTTACGTGCTGCATTAATGCGTTGCTTTTCAGCCTGCAGGTTATCAATCAAATTAAACTGGTGCAGCCATTCGCTGTTTAAAGACTTGGATAAGGAACGCAAATCCTGTATGGCTTTGGCAATGGTTTGTTCTGCCGTTGTTATAGCATCAGGAACAGTTGGTAACTCTTTTGAACCAATCGTTAATAATAATTTGGCACTGCTGAGCAATTGCCCCACATTATCGTGCAATTCCTGGCTTATTTGATGAAAAGAGTGTTCCTGAGTTTCGAGCTGGGATTGAAGGAGTTGTTGTTTAAATTGGGTTTCGAGCAACAATTTTTCTTCTATTATTTTTTTCTTTTTATTAGAATAATAAAGAAGAACAAGAATTACCACTACTCCGAAAAAGATGAGTACGATTATTATTGCAAGAATTACTAAGACGGCGCCTGTTTGCATAATAGGAATGCGTAACTATATCCTGAATATAAAATTACATTTAAGATTGGCATTATTTGCCTGTAAGCATTTTTATCGGCAATCTGAATTTTATTTGCTTCAATATATTGCTGCAAGCCCAGGATTACCAAAGTGCCGAGACTAAAAACCAGGATGGATGCATTTATCCATAAATACGGATGTTTTAAAAAATCAACCGGCTTTTCATCTATTAAAAAACGTTTTATTAAAACGAAAACGCTGAATACAATATTTATCAGCATAATCAGTATCAGCGAATAAGTGTTAAATAGGTTCATTCCTTGAAAGAAATAAAAATTTATCAGAATAAATAACATCAAAAGGCTACTAATAATAATAAAAATGTTCTTCTGTATGCCGGCAGGCAAAATCATATTATAAAACAATAGTGATTGTAATGGAGTTGAAAAGACAAGGTATAAATTAAAGATCAGGTAATTTACCTGTTGAAGTTGTTTAAAGGCAAAGCCGCAAACTTCTATAATGCATGCAATGTAAATAAGAAAAATGAAAGGAGCCAGATGATAAGCGTTAAGCCTTTTGAAGTAAAGAATTGCTATCAAAAGGCTTAATATTTGAAAATAAATGTAAAAATCTAAATGCATAAAGATTATGGGTAGAGACCGCCGAGATTAAAAGCAGGAATCTTTTCTGATGTTTTATTTTTAGTATATAGAGTCTTTTACCACCTTTAAATGGAACTAAGAAAATAGTTAATCTTCCAATTTTATCTTCATCAAAATCGCCTTCTTCTTCATCCGTAAAGTCTTCAGTATATCTTCCAAATACTACCTTTATCTCATCAGCATTATCAAAAACTTTATAGGGTTCGTCGGCTAACCAAATTCCTAAAAGATTATCAGTGAATGAAACACTAAACGTAAGCCCTTTCAAAGGAGTGTCAATCCCTAACTTAATTAAAAAGTCTTTAAAAGCAAGTTTCCCTTTACGGAGATTTTTGTCTTTGATCACATGCCCATTTTCATCCTTTAAAGAATTTTGATTTGATTTAAAAAATTTTTTGAATGAATCGCCAATATCTTTTGACGATTTTTGAAATTTTGCCATAAATGAATTTTTAGATTTTAAATAAAAAACATGCTTATAAAAGTTCGCTTTCTTCAACTATTATTAAACCGTGTTTTATACTAGCAGGCAGGGGATTTTTCCCAATCTTATATTAACTTTCATTTGCCAACGCCGGTTAATTGCAGAAAGATTTTGATAAGAAATTGTAAGTATTTAATCAATTCTTAATCATCGCAAAAACAAATAATAATCTTGAAGTAATTCTATGAATTTGTCCTCGTACCTCCCATCTCCATCCATTACAACCATATCTGAAGTAACAGTAGCACTCTCTTCTTTTTCCAACAAAAACATGCTTCTGAAAAATTGGTGTTTTGGAGTTTGCTTTACAAAAACAATTTCTTTAATCGAAAGATGGTCACGGATCAATTGGCTCAGTTGTTCGGTACGATTATAGGGTATTAAGATAAATAATTTTCCATCATCTTTCAACAATTCGCTGGAAATTTTTATCAATTCTTCCAGCTTTAATTCTGCACTGTGTAACGCCAGGTTTCTTTTGGCATCACCACTCTTTAAATCATTTTCATAAAAAGGCGGGTTGGAAATAATGATGTCGTATTGATGTTTGGCGGCTGTTGCAAATTGCTGTATGGAAGCGTTATAAACCTCAATTTCTCTTCTCCATGGCGAAGCTTCAACATTTTCTTTTGCCTGCTGCGAAGCGTCTTCATCAATTTCAACGGCATCAACTATTACATCGGGTAATTGCTGGGCGAGCATTAAAGACAACAAGCCTGTTCCGCAGCCTATATCTAACGCTTTTTGAATTTTATTTTTTGAATTTTGAATCCTTTCAGCAGCCCAAGCGCCAAATAAACAGGCATCGGTACAAACCTTCATGGCGCATTTATCCTGGTAAACGGTAAACTGCTTAAACTTAAAATAATTATTGGGCATTGTCAGTCAATTCTCCCAGCAAGGAATCCAGGTCAAGCTCTTTGGTGTACATGTGCAATTCTCCATTTGCATCAAAAGGCCATAATTCCCGCGGCTTATCCCAATATAATTCAACGCCGTTTTCGTCGGGGTCGTTCAGGTATAAGGCTTCCGAAACACCATGATCGGCAAAGCCAGTATAAGGATATTTTGCATCCAGCAAACGTTTAAATATAACGGCAAGGTCTTTTCTTGTTGGGTATAAAATGGCTGTGTGAAACAGCCCCGCTGAATGTACCGGCGCCGGTTGGGCATTTTTGCTGTACCATGTATTCAATCCGATATGGTGATGATAGCCGCCGGCGGAAAGAAATACAGCCTGCGTGCCAAACCTGTCCATAATTTCAAAACCCAGCAAATCTCTATAAAAAGATAATGCACGGTCTAAATCGGCCACCTTTAAATGTACATGGCCAATCCTTGTATGAGGAGGAACAATGTAGTCCATTACCAAATTTTAGCGAAAATTAGTGAAACATCAGCAGAATATGTATTCTCTAAAAATAATTGTCACCTAAACAATTATTTTTTCTTTAATTAATTTTTATCTTGCCCCTCCTAAAAATAAAAGAATGAACGCTGATCTTACCAAATTATCGATTGACACTGTACGGCTGCTTGCCGCAGATGCGGTGCAAAAAGCAAATTCCGGCCATCCGGGAACACCAATGGCAACCGCACCTATGGGCTACGTGCTTTGGACAAAAGCTATGAACTATAATGCCAAGAATCCTGAATGGGCTAACCGCGACAGGTTTATCTTGTCGGCTGGCCATGCCTGCATGTTGCAATATGCTTACCTGTACTTAACCGGCTATGATCTTACGCTGGATGACTTAAAAAATTTCAGGCAACTACACAGTAAAACGGCAGGCCATCCCGAATATGGTTTATTACCCGGTATTGAAATCACCACCGGTCCTTTAGGCCAGGGCTTTGCCAATGGTGTTGGTATGGCGATAGCACAAAAATATCTCGCTGCCCGCTATAACAAAGAAGGCTTTCATCTTTTCGATTATAATATTTATGCCATTTGCAGTGATGGTGATTTAATGGAAGGCGTAAGCGCAGAAGCCGCTTCTATTGCAGGCCATTTAAAACTGGGTAATATTATTTACCTCTACGATAATAACCATATTTCAATAGAAGGTGATACTTCGCTTGCTTTTGATGAAGACGTGGCAAAACGTTTCGAAGCTTATGGCTGGCATACGCAATCTGTTGCAGATGGCAATGATGTAGAAGGCATAGCAGCTGCTATTGAAGCAGCAAAGAAAGTAACAGATAAGCCTTCCCTCATTTTAGTGAGGACACATATTGCTTACGGCGCTCCCAATGCCGTTGATACAGCAGAATCTCATGGCGCTCCTTTGGGAAAAGAAGAACTGGCTCTAACAAAAAAGAACCTGGGTTTCGATCCCGAACAATCTTTTGTGGTAGCCGATGAAGTGCTTGGCTTCTATCGCAAAGCCGGTTCTAAAGGTGCAGACACCGAAAAGAAGTGGAATGAATTATTTGCAGCTTACAAAGAAAAATATCCTGAACTGGCAGCGGAGTACGAACTTTTCAGCAACGGTAAATTACCGGAAGGCTGGAAAGAAAAGCTGCCTGTCTTTGGCCCTGATGATGCAATGGCAACACGCCAGGCATCCGGTAAAACCATTAATGCCATTGCCGATTTCTTTCCTTTGATGATTGGCGGCGCTGCCGATCTTGCCCCTTCAACCAATACACTCATTAAAAATGCCAGCTCTTTTGAAGCCGGCAATTATGGTGGCAAAAACTTTCACTTTGGCATTCGTGAACACGCTATGGGCGCTATCTTAAATGGGATGGCGGTTACCAAAGGCTTTACGCCTTATGGTGCAACGTTTTTAATTTTCAGTGAATATATGCGCCCGCCCATTCGCCTGGCAGCTATTATGCAATTAAAACCCATTTACGTTTACACACATGATAGCATTGGCCTGGGTGAAGATGGCACAACGCATCAGCCGGTTGAGCAATTGGCATCTTTACGCTCTATTCCAAATATAACGGTGATGCGTCCCGGCGATCCAAATGAAACAGCGCAAGCATGGCGTGTTGCGCTGGAGCATATCGGCGGCCCGGTTGCTATTATTCTTTCAAGGCAAAAATTGCCTTCATTGGATCAAAGCAAATATGCAAAGGCTTCTAACCTGGAAAAAGGTGCATATGTTTTATCCGATGCTGAAAATGCACAGCTTATATTAATAGCAACGGGTAGTGAGGTTTCATTGGCTGTAAAAGCGCAAGCTGCGTTAAAAGAAGAAGGCATTGCAGCAAAAGTGGTGAGTATGCCTTCATGGGAATTATTTGAAAAACAGGATGCGGCTTACAAAGAAACGGTATTTCCAAAGTCTTTAAGGAAACGTATTGCAATTGAAGCGGGTTCTCCCATGGGCTGGCATAAATATGTTACTGATGAAGGTGATGTAGTAGGTATTTCAAAATTCGGTGAATCTGCACCGGGTGATGTAGTAATGAGAGAATATGGCTTTACGGTTGAGAACGTTGTAAAGAAAGCAAAAGAATTATTGAAGTAACTGGAGATATATTGTATAAAAAGACCGGGTTGTTACAAGAAATAACAACCCGGTTTTATTTTATATCAGATTAGACTTACTTACTAGCTCTCCATTTAATATTTGGGTCTACTGCTATTGTAGCCGCCCCATTACTATATATCGCATTATTAGTTGTGTAAGTTGGATAAGTTCTGTAAACACGCACACCAACATCAGTATTGGTGCCAATCGTATTACTATATACCGTAAATGTTGTATTTGTTGTAGGATCTGTATAACGTGTGTCAATCATGATGCTTGCCATTCCATTTGCTTTATGACCTGACAAAACCCCCGTGTTGGATATTTTATTATTTCTGATGGTAAGCGGGCCGGCCCCCAGAGAAGATATGCCCATCGTAAAGGTATTGCTGATTGTATTGTCATGCACGTTGGCTGTAGTGTAACCTCCTAAGCTTATACCGGAACCCTGACCATTCGTATTATACTCAAAACCACAATTGGAAATAGTATTATTATAGATTTCATTAGTACCTTCGGATGCACAGGATAATTGTATGCCACTTCTGTAGGTATTATTGATAGTCATAGCATACACTTTAATATTACCTAAACGCAGGGGTTTTGGGTAGATAGTCTTTCCATTACATGTAATCGCTCTTTTGCCGTTAGGATCTGTACTGCCTAAATACATACCCTCCTGGTTACAGGATTGAATGCGACCATTGCAAATGCTTATATTTTTAATCACCCAATTCGGATATTGCAAGCTATCTGCACAGGAAGCCTCCTGTTTTACCCAATATCCATAGGTTTTGTTGTAAATATCTACTCTTGCTATTTGGATATTTGAAGAACGGCCCTGGATGGTAATGCCAACACCACTATTTATAGCGGATGAGATACGGAATCCATATTTATCTTTTGTCCCGTTACCTACAACCTTTATAAACCGGCAGTTTGTTAAAGAAAAACCAGAAGATAATTGAACCTGACCTCCTTGATTTATGATAACTACTTTTTTGTCCGCTGTACCATAAACATTTTCCAGCGTACAATAACTCCATTTTCCGGTTAAAACGAAAGTATCTCCGGGCGAATAGGAGAAATTTTTACCGTTAATATACAACCCCAGATCCCCGCCCTGCTTTAGCAAAATTCGCTTGGGCTTTGCCGTTGCGTTGGATTGTTCTGAAGATTGAATTGGATCTGAAGATGTAACCGGGCTTTCCCCCGTTTTTGTACATGCATACCACGTACTTACTGCTAATAGCAGAAATAACAATTTTCTCATTCTTAATGAATTTTAAGGCTTTTTGAATTTGTAGAAAAAAATTTACAAGCGATGGGCCATCAAAAAACATTCCCGAATAGAGGTAAGTATTACCTTAACATTATTTTACAAAAACAAACGTTTGTTTAATTAACCGGTCGTAATTGCAGTTTTTGGAGAAATGACCGTATTTTTTGGAAGGGAGCTTTCTGCCAGTCTTCTGTTCTTTTTATAAGTAAATAAAAACCAGGCAAACTTATTATAGATAAAAAGATTATAAATTATAATCGATGCTATACAGCCTGCAGTAATACAGGAGATAAGTATAATATATACGTTATGAATGTTGAAAACGTGCACCAGAAGCGTTCTCGTAAAAGCGGCTATCATAACATGCATCACATATATATAAAGTGAATGATAACCTAATATTCTTAACCATGACATTACATTTAATTTTTGCAGCATGAATGAAAACGCAAGCATCGTAAAACAACCCGTAAATGCAATTACCAAAAATTCGGCCCGCATGGTTACAGTTGTGAGGTAATACATGTCGTGGTTTAAATAAAATGATTGGGCAAGAATAAAAAAGGGAATAGCAACTAATAATGTAAGGGGGTTTTTAAAAAAGCTTTGAATCTTTTCATGAAAAAACAACTGCGATATTGTATCGCCCACGGCAAAGAAAATATAGAATTCCATCCAGTCTGAAATCATGCTTACGCTTTGCATATAAGGCGATAAAAAATAAAATCCCAAAGCAATAAGTAACAATAACCACCATTTTTGCGTCACATATTTTTTTATAAGGATATATACAACAGCAGCATTAAACAGTGCAGGCAAATACCAAAACTGATCTAAATTCCTCGGCTGATAAAATATGTACGTATAGTCGATAAGACCCCGGTTTGAATTTGTAAACCCGGATGAAAAAATCTGCAAGGTTATTTGTATGATCACCCATATAAAATAGGGATACAGCAACGTTTCAAACTTATTCTCAATGTATTGTTTTACGGTCCTTTTTCTCAGGCTCAAGCTTGCAAAAATACCTGAAAGCATAAAAAATAAGGGCATGCGGAAGCTGTAAAAAACCAGGTTCGCCTGTTCAAGATAGGGTGGTATATATTCGCCGCTGCCTTCAATGCCAAGTAAGGAATGCCTGTAAACAACTAAAACAATAGCAATGCCTTTAAGATAGTCAACCCAAGGCAGCCTGCTTTTTTGCAGGGCAGGGAGATTAAACGCTTTTGATACCCAGCTTTGTTTTTGTACCTGGTTATTATTCATTGGAAGCTGGTTTTAAAAAAGGAAGTTCTGAAGCAGGTGGCTGTGCAACCTGAATATTTGCTTTTTTTGTTTTCTTCTTTGTAAAAAGGGTGTCTTTAAGTTTAAGAAACCTGGATTCGTAAACCCTGAAACTTAAACTTGCAACGAGGTAAACAGTTATAACATATGGAATAAAAACAATTACCTTCAGAGCAAGATTATCTGTTGTAAAAATCCGCTTGCATACATATTCGAGAATGGCCCAGTGAAAAAGATACATACCATAAGATACCTTGCCAACATTAACCATCCAGTTAGTTTCAAGTAGTTTTCTTATAGAAGCGAATATTTTATTACTGTTATAACTAATCAATGCAAGAATAAACGAGGCAAATAAAAAATTAAGCACTGTGTAATGCCAAACGTGCTGGTATAAATGTGTCTGACCAGAATTATATCCCAAATCATTAAAAAAATATTTACCGGAATCTGTATTAGCGAAGTTGATAATGCCCGCAATAATTGCAATAACAAGTGCACCCGTAAAAATACGTTGCGGCTTTTTTATCTTTTTATCCAATGACAAAACCGGGATCAATCCACCCATAAAAAATGCATCCAGGTGGCTCAGCGTATTCCAGTAAACAATATCGGCAACAACAGGCTCCGTCATGCCTTTTGCTGTGTAATATTCACCCAGTAAAAATCTTGTAACAGGCGAAACAAAGATTACCGCAACCATTAAAGTTTTAATAAACCGCTGCGGACATAAAAAAATGATCAATGGAAAAAACAAATAAAACTGCTCCTCAACTGAAAGGGACCATAAATGCGTAAACAGCGGGTTGCCCTGCCACCCAGGCAACGATCGTGTGTAATTGAATGTATAAGTAAATAAATAAGATGCATATTCAGAATAATAGGAAGGAAAATGAAAGAGCAGGTATGTAAACGTTATAAACAGCAGGTACCCAAAGTATAAAGGGAAAATACGCAGTGAACGCCTTACCCAGAACTTCTTAAATTTAAAGGAAAGTGTTGATTCAGTATTTTGTTTTTCCTTCCACAAAATACCAGTGATTAAAAAACCGGAAAGCACAAAAAACAATTGTACGCCAAGCCATCCAAAGTGCGTTATTTCGGCATGAAAACTCATAACCAGAATAATAGCAATAGCCCGCAAGCCATCCAAACTTTTAATATACCCTGAATTGTTATTCATTATAATACTCAACCGTTACATCTGCCGGTAATAAAGATTGATATGTTGTTAAATTCCTTATCAAAGTCTCATCACTTCCGGGTTTAATGGCATAAAAAGAAACAGTAGCGTCGCCACAAATAACATTGTTCTCAATTTGCCAGGTAGCCACTTTTTTCCATGTATGCAGCAAAGCGTCGTCAAACCAGCTATCGTATACAATGGCAAATTCCACTTTATTCTTTTCCACAATTTCATTTAAAAACGCCGGCGTGTCATGGCCGTCTTTTTTTGCTTTCGCCACATCCATATTAGCCAGTCCCCAAAGGTCAATTATGGTTGACTGGTTAAAAAAGGAAACGGCGCCAATATCATTCACGGCTATTGTATCAGTATTATAAAACTTCTTTATAAAATCGCCCATTTGATATTGTTGTTCATAGATATTCTTACATGCCTGCGCCGCTTTGGAATAGGCTGCCGCGCTTCTTAATATCAAAGGAAAAAAAAGAAAGAAAAAGATGAATGCGAATACCGGTAAAAGCGCTTTATTTTCTCGCCACCGTAATTGTTTTGTGTATTTAATCAGCAATATGGAAACGATAACCACCGCACACATAACCAGGTAAGCTTCATAACGGTAGAACCAACCGGTTTTTGCAAAAGCCAGTTGCAGCACAGTGCATATAGTAATGAATAAAATAATTAAAGAATACGCAGATTTATTTTTCAACTGTTTCCTGAAAAGTAAATAAGCGCAAGGAAGAATCAATAAAAGTCTTTGTGTGGCCAATGCAGTAATACCCGTTTTGGCAAGCGTTAATTTTTCAATTAATATATTACTTAAATAACCAGAGAAACCACTGTTTGATAATTCAACCGGGCTTGTCTTAAGCAAAACGGAATTAGGCAGGAAATAACTGCCTTTTAACACTGAAATAAAACCAAAGACAGCCAACGGCAATATGGAAACAAAGCCAAGCAAAAATGCCGGGATGACTTTCCTGTAATATAACAGCGAGCAACAGGCAATGGCTATTATAAACAATCCTTCATACCGTATGGAACAAATAATCATCCCATATATAAACAAACTTTTGGGTATAGGCCTTTCCCTCGTTTTTGTCCATTCAGAAAAATTAAAGATAAAGAGGAAGGAGAAGAGGCATTGTATGGTATGTTCCATGCCGCTTATAATAAGTATGGGCAGCGGCGTAAAAAATATTACAAGCAATAAAATCAACAACTGCCATATAAATTCTATATCTTCTTTTTGCAACCTGCGCTGAATAACGAAAATTAAAATAACTGCTGCAACAAGGTTTACAATAAAAGGAATTAAAGTATTTACAGAAAACAGTTTAAACAAAGCGCTTAATAACACCGTGTATAAAATGGAAGAAGATGCAGATTGAAATGTTTCCGGCGAAATGCCCCAGTTATTATACAGCGCCAGGTTTTTAGCTATTACCATATGAATATAGGTATCATCAAGGGGGTAAATAAGCTTACCACCCGTTAACCTTAAAACCTGCATTTCAATTAAGGCAAGCGGAAGAATTAATGCAATTAGCGCTGTAATTAATACTATTGTTTTTTGCGTGATACCGGATTTATTCTGTTGCACTATTAATCTATTTTAAGGCATCCTCCAGGCTCATCCCAATTAATCTTTCCAGTTCTACTTTTAAAAGATCCTGCTGAAGCTGCAGGTCAATGCCCTTTACAATCTCGTCATTATATTTTTTTGAAGCCTCATTATACAGTTCTAAAGTTGTAGTTCCTTCTTTAAACTTTTGTTCCGTTTGCATAAAACTTATCTGCTCATCATCAATAACTTGGTTTTGAATAATCAGCAATTTTTCATTTGCCTTATATTGTTTATAATCTTTCAGTACTTCAGCTTTTAACGATTTAGCCAATTCCTGCTGCTGCCCCTTGGCAATTGTTTGCGATTGTCTTGTTATTTTTATATCAGTTCCATTACCCACAATCATACCTATTGGAATAGTTACACCGAAAAAATATTTTGGATATACATAAGCTGTAGTGCTGCTATTAGCCTTGTTTGCAAAAGATTGATCATTATAAGAGGTAGATAAACTCAATAAGTTAAGCCAGTTGCTTCTTTGCTTTTTTAACTGGTATTCCAGTATTTTATTCTGCGCTTCTGTTTGCTTATACTGTGGTTGAGCCAACGCAAGCCGCACAAGTTTATTTTCAATTGCAGTATCATCGGCTACTCCTCTGCCCAAGAGTTTTTGCATTGAAGCCGAATGCGAAATATTATCCTGCGGCACAGTATCAATAATGGCTTCCTGCATTGTGCCGGATGAAAATTGATTATCTGAAGGGCCTTGTGCATAAGCGCCTACGAGGCTGCTGAGGCAAATAACAAGCATTATAAATGCCGGGGCTGTTTTAGTCTTTGTCATTTTAATTTTGATTTTTAGTTTTTCACCAATGCGGCGTGCGCTGCACCGGTTTTAGGTATATTTAAGTTCTGGATTTTCTCTTTTTTGCGTGTTAACTGAATCTTCTTCGCTCTTTCTAAAATCTTTCAGCTTAAGAGTTAAAGCAATTATTGGATAATATACCACAGTATCGGTAATCTGTCCAATGGCATCCTGTGCAAAATCAGCAATATAAAATGAAAATAAAAATGCACAGGAAGCTGCATATAATACTTTAGCATCCGCATCATCCGTATCAAAATAGCCGCGAATACAATTTTTTAAAACAACAAAATACAAAACACAAATGAAGATCAGGCCAATCCATCCTGTTTCCAAAGCTTTTTTAAGATAACCACTATCCGGAGGAAATCCTGCCAGGTAATGTGATGGATTAAAGCGCAAGCCACCGGCGCCGGTTGTGCACAATCCGCCTCCAATGGGATGGGAATAAATGTAAGGCTGAATAAACGCCCTGTTCGTTTCCCTCACTTTATAAGAATCATCATTGGTACTATTGAAAGTAGTTCTAAAGCGGTTAACCGTAGCATTACCATAAAAAGGGCCATACATTAAAGCAACAAAACCCAATACAGCAAATACTGTAAATATCTGCGTGCTCTTTTTATTGATCGTTAGCAGCATAAACATTACCAATCCCGCAGCTGCCATTGCATTCGCAGTTCTTGTACCTGAATATGCCATTCCTAAAAACATGAGTATAACACCTGCGAGTATAGTTAATTTAACAGGTAATCTTTTTTCATTCACGGCTATTATTAAATAGAAAATTCCGCAGGATGCCATCATTATGCCATAAGCAGTAGGATCGGACATGGTGGAGAATTTGCGAAAATCACCAGCAATAAAGATCAACCCAAAACGGTTATCATCGGCCATTGCCCATGCCCTTTCATAATCAAATAAACCATGCCATTGCTGAATGCAGCCATATAAGCCGGTGATTGTGCAAACAATAAATAAACCCGTTAAAAATTTCCGCACACTTTCATAACTGTCAAAGGCTTTATAGGCAATAAAAAGAAAAACTAATGTGCCCAGCGATTTTCTTATCGTTTGGAACCACCCGTCGAACGAACGGGCGTAAGGGTTGAACAATTCAATCATCAGGTAAAAAAACAAGGCGAGGATAGCAATAACAACAGGCGTGTGCACAAATTCATCCACTGTTTTTTTAAGATGTACCCGCTTTACAAAAAAACTGAATAACGTGGCAAGCATCAATATATCCGATGCTACACCCGTTGGAAATTCATCATTAAAAAAGAAACGTGAAAAAGCAAAGGCAAAATAAGAATAAATAAGATTGATGAACAGACCGGTTAATGTATCTAACATGCAGGCAAGTACAACAGCCACACCACATATTAACCCCGCAATACCAATGCCTAAAGTTGTTTGAGCGGCAAAAAGATATCCGAGCGCTATTGCAAAAAAAGCAATAAGGATATAGCCAATAATGTTGTTCAGTTTTTGCTCAATAAAAATCTTATGCAAAAACCTGCCAATTTTAAGCGATAATGAATCCTTAAACCGTTCTATATCAGAAAAAGCCATGCTAAAAGAATAATATTTTCAGGAAAATATAAACCAGTATGGCGGCGGCTGCCAGTGTTACTATTTTTTCGTGAAGCGATACTTTTCTCCTGGTCATGATCATAGGAATTAAATTATAAAATAATTGATCAGGCGTCGTTCAGGGTTTCTAACTGAACCATATTTAAAACAGAGCCGCAGAATTTACCGTTTAAGTTTTTGAAAAATTTTATTGACTCCTTATCAATTTGCTTAATGGCCTGCCTTGCAGAAAAGATAGCTACAATGCCATCAACATATTGAGTTAGTTCTTTACTGTCTGAAAAATCATTAAGCGGCGGGCCTTCAAGAAAAATATAATCATACACCGATGTTAATTTCTGCAAATGCTGCAACAGGTTTTTTGCAGGCAACACTTCTGAAGGTGTATAATCTCCGCCACTGCAGCCAATTACATAAATCATTCCTGTACGCACATCTACAGAAGCATTTTGAATTTCTTCAATTAACTTATCATCTGCATCATCCGCAATAATTTTTTCCAAAACGGGCGTACCATTTAGCTGAACAGTAAGATCATTATTGCAAAAGTTGGTATCAATAATCAATACTTTCTTTTTACTCAGGCTTAAGCTGTAAGATAAGGCCTGGATTAAAGTTGTTTTACCCTGTCCTTTTTTTGTGCTGGTAAAAAGGAAAATCTTTTTGCCGCTGTTCTCCACTTCATACCTGAACTTCCTAAGCGATTCCCTGAATTTATTTTCGCGGTTTTTTTCCAGCTTATCTATGGTTGATGATGTATTGGCAACAACCTGCGCTATGTCTTTATTTTTAAGATTGGTAAAATTTATAAGGGCTAACAACTTAAGGTTTACAATGCGGGAAAATATAGTGGGCGTTTTTACAGACGCATCAAGGTATGTAAGAAACACTATAATTAAAATTGAACAAACCATTACAGCCATACCGGCCATACCCACAATGAGAAGACGCTTTGATGGCTCCGGTTCAATTGCGGGCTGACCAACCAGTATTTGGTGAAAATTATTTACAGCCGCATTACTCTGATCTACGGCAGTATTATATTTCTGCAAAAGGTCCAGGTATTCCTTATCAGAAAGATCTGCATCCTTTGATAAGCTCTGGGCCTGAGCACTCCTGCTTGCGGCGCTGCTAACACTGCCCTTCAATTGGTTAATTTTACCCTGAAGCGAAGCTATATGCAATTTTGCCGCTTCAATGCTCACTTCCAAATCACTTTTTCTTTGCAGTAAAGTAGATTTATCAAGCAATGATGAACCGCCGCCTGTTGCGGCACCTACAGATTTTATCTTATTCTGATATTGCGCTTTTAAATCATTGTACCTGTTCAATGCATCCTGGTCTGTAGAGCCGCTATTCAGGTATTGCTGGTTGGCAGCATTCATCTGATTGCGCAGTTTAAGCACTTCACTGTTATCAACGGTTGCCGCCGGGCCGCCGGCATTGCCAAGTTGTTTGTTAACGCTTCTTAAGGATATCTGGCTTGTGGTTAGCTTATCCTGCTCTTCGTCAAGTGTTTGCTGCAGGCTGCTTATTAAATCAAAACTGCTTTTATTGGCATCATCCACATTCATCAACCCGGTTGAAGCAATTTTCTGATTAGCTTCCATCCGGTCCTGCCTTTTCCTTTCCAGCAAACTCTGTAATGTGTCTATAGATTCTGAAGTTCGTTCGGTGCGGATAAATTTATAATAACGAACAAAGTCTTTATAAACATTATTAACAACAAACGCCGAAAGCTCGGGGTTTTCAGACCGGTAATCTATCTGAATATAATCTGTTCTTTCAAGCCTGTAAACATTCAGGTTGCTGGCCAGTGAACCATAATCATAACCGTATAACCGCAAAAACTCAATCAGTTTTTTCTCTTCTGGTTTATAAGATGTAAGCACGCTCATGGAGTTGAGTTTTCCATTGAAAACTTCCTTTGCGTGATTTATATCTACAGCTTTATAAACATCAGACTGCTTTTGTTCATTGCTTAAATTTCTGAAAGCCTGTGATGGATTTTCAAGATCATGAAGAATAACACTATACGACAACAGGCTCATAACCGTTGGCGAAGTAAATGTTACAATTGCATTATTGAATTTCGTATCAGCCTCAAAGAAATTATTTTCTCCGTTCACGCTTACAACATCATTGGTAGTAAAGCCCGTTGATACCTGCGCAATAGAACGATACTCCGATGGCTGGTCTTTGGTAAAATACCAGGCTATGAATGCGGCCAGAATAGCAGAACCTACTATTATCCATTTTCTCTTCAACAAAACCCTTAGCAGGTAAACGAAATCCATACAAGTTTTTTAATAGTTAATGCTGTTTCGTTATTCTTATTGTTTCACTGGTTTTTGTATTAAGCGCTGTAAGTTTAACCATGTATATGCCGGAAGAAAGGCCATTACGGGGCTTAATCGTAACCGAGTTATTTCCTTTAAGCAGGTTTAAGAAACGATTTTTATATAAAAGTTTACCGCTTACATCGTAAATCTCAACTTCCACATTATCTTTTGCCGGTAAATTAAACGACAGTGTAAAATTACTGATGAACGGATTAGGATAAGCGGTTAAGTTGTCAAAGCCGCTTTTTAATTCGTTAACGCTAACATCAGTTATTTTTTTAGCGCTTGCCGAAGCAATTGCTGATTGCTGTTGCGGTAATGAAGAAGGCAGCGCTGGCACAGGGTCGCTGTAAGCCTGAGCTATCATCGCTCCTATTAAACCAAATTGTGATGTTGATGTGCCCGGCGCAATGGTAATATTAATTTCACCATTTTCATCAGGCCTTATACCATAAGCAGTAACCGTACCCTGTGTGTTCAAGGATGTATTTAACAACACCGTTTTTCCATTTGCAGTATAAGCAACATTTACATCGCCCCATGCCCTTGAGCTTGCAAAGAATGTAAGATCATAGTTCATGTTAAGATTAAGGTTGCTTAGTTTGAGATAAGCCACCTGGCCGGGGAATAATCCATAGCTCTGTGCGAGAACCTTATCCGGGAATACACCGGAGTTGTTGCCCGTTACATTACCATCACCATATAATCCTGCGAAAGAATTCAATTCCGTCATAGTCATGCTTGAAGGATTATTTGCCTCATCTGTAAAATTAGACCAAACATAACCCTTTTGCGGAGGTACAGCGGTATTATACCATGGCGATGGAGCCAGGCTGTCCTGCGTAAAGTTTACATAAATGGCATAGGCTAAAGTATAAGCAACAGCAACATTTGAGAAAGCTGATTTATCTGCATTCTTCGCAGCCCTGACTATATAGTAATAAGTCTTGTTCTGCACTAAATTCTGATCTGTATAAGTTGAAGTATTGGCAGAAACAGTGTTTATTAATTTGTATGTTCCGTTGCTGCTGTCTGCTCTCCATACTTCAAAACCGGTTTCATCAAAAGACTTGTCAATCCAGCGTAAACTTACCGATGTGCGTTTATTGGCTGTAACAATTAATCCTGAAGGATTAATCAATGTGGCCGGACTATCATAAGCCTGGATAATAAGCGAGCTGAGGAATGCATAATCAGCACCAGCGGCTTTTGCCACAGAAATTGTAACCTCCCCGCTGCTATTGGGCGCAATACCATTAATCTGGACTGTTTTATTAATGTTATACGTTGCATTAAGTGTTACGGTTTGACCGTTAATGGTAAAGTTGGTTGTTCCGTTCAGGCCATCATCATGGCTGTTAAAGAATATAAAGCTGTATAATTTACTTGTTGACAAACCTGATATCCTTATTGTTCTTGCCGTTGTTGAACTTTCAAATTCACCTGTGCGCATTACAACATCAGGATAGATGCCTTTATTATTGCCTGGCCTCATGCCGGATGCAACAACGCCTTCAAAGCCATTCACCAATGTAACCGTAATGGAAGTTGAATTATTATCCGCATCTTTTATATTATTAAATACAGTTCCTGAAGAGGGCCACCCGGTTAAATTATTCCAGGGTTTATCAGCAAGGCTTCCTTCAGAGAAGTTTAGATAAACAGAACTGGTGTTATCAGTAACTGTAATATTAAAGCTTGTTGTGCTTGCTGAATCGCTGTTATCTTTTGCTGTAACGGTTATACCCTGGTAGAAACCGATGGTTCCTGTTGGAGGGTTTACCTGGAATGAACCTGTTCCATTGCCATTATCTGTAAATGTTACAAAAGATGGTAACTGTGAAGCGGTTAAAGTAACATGATCTGATGCATCATCTTTGGCAATAACCTGCACGGTTTGCTGCGTGCCGTTCTTAATAATAATATTGCTGATAGCATTTAAAACCGGTGTTTTATTAACCGTAAGTATGCCGGCAATATTTGAATAACCGGAATTACCATAACTGTTTGATGCAAGTATTTTGTAATAATACTGCGTACCGCCTGTAGCTGAAGTATCCAGGTAGCTTGTTGCATTAGCAGCAACAGTATTAATTAAAACATAACCTGAGTTTTGTGCAGCAGAGCGGTAAATTTTGAAATTATCTTCATTATATGCAAGATCATTCCAGGATAATTGTACGCCGCTGCCTGTGCCATCAGCAATTAATGATGTTGGCGTAATTGGTGCAGTACCATCATCCAAAATTGAATTAATAACCAAGGCATTGATATAACCAACCGGTGTATTGGCATCTCCTTTAGCCATAGTAAACGTAATTATTCCGTCTGCATTCGCTTTCAAACCACCGATTGAAACAGTTTGTTGCGTATTACCCTGCACATATTGAGAAACCGTTTGGTTGCCAATTGTAAAGGTTGTTGTGCCATTATCCGCAGCGCCTGGCCATGAACTGGCAGCGAGGAAAGTAAAGGTGTATTTTAATGCTGTATCAAGGCCTGTTACCTGAACATCAACTGTTTCAGGCCCACCGAAAATTCCAAAATAATAGTAATCCTTCAACACCGCATCCGGGTAAACACCAGAATTATTACCCGTTTCAGGACCACCATTGCTGGTTGCATACCAACCTGTTTGCATGTTCAGGCCAACAGTTGTAGTATTACCATTTGCATCTTTTAAATTATTCGTGGCAACACCTGTTATATTATTCCATGGCGTACCGATATTATCAACATCTTTAAACCTTGCATAAATCGTTTTGTTCGGATCTTTATCGGTTACTGCTATATTAAATGATCTTGTAGCAAAGCCGCCATTGCCATCGCTGGCTTTCACATTAACCGTATAAGCACCGGCCGCAGCATAAGTTGGATGCAACTGCAGCTGTGCATTTAATTTATCCACCGCAACTATCGTGAAATTATCCGGCGCGCCGGTTACAGTCCAGCTTAAAGAGTCGCCGGCATTCTGGTCATGGCCATTTAAGTCAATTGTAAGGTTGCCGTTTTCAGCAACAGCATAATCCGGTATTGAATCAACTGACGGGTCGTAATTATCATTAACAGTGAAAATAAAATCGGTAGTGTCTTTTCCGCCATTTCTATCATTTACTACAATTTTAAAATTATTATACGCGCCTTGCTGAGTGGCCTTCGGTTTTAATGTAAGAATTATAGCATCCCTTCCATCAACAACTCTGGTTACAAAAGCCGGCTTATTTATAAATGAAAAGGCTAACGAATCATTGTCAATATCTACAGCAGATACCGGTATTGTAGTAGTAATACCATAACGCACACTTCTGCTTTCTATTTCATTCAAAACCGGCGGGTTATTCGTTGTCTTTTTAAACACAACTGCCGATTGGGAGGCAGCATCGCCAACACCTACTGTATATATTTTGTAATAGTATGTTGTATGGGCAAACAGTGAAGAATCATTGTAGCCAATAGTGTTTGCAGGCAATGTACTGCGCAATTTAAAATTCAGGCTGTCGTTCATAGACCTGTAAACTTTATAAGCAACCTCGTTTGTTGCATTATCTTTCCAGGTAAGCGCAATTACAGAAGAAGATTTTACAACTGCCTTTACATTGGTTGCTACTGCAGGCGCCCCGGGAAGATTTGCCGTGGTTGCAGATGCAGGCTGAATCGTAAACGCTGCGTCCGGAATTGTAGTTTTGGTAATCGTTGGCCCCTGGTAAGAAGCCTGCAATACATAATCCCCTCCCTTCTGGAAGAAAGTAATATAAATTGGATATACCCCGGCATTTAAACTAACGGTGCCGGAACGCTCGGTGGCGCTTTGCAAATAATCATTGTTTACAACCTGGTGGGCAGCATCAAAACCGCCAACATATAATTTACTTCCATCATCAGATTTGGTATAGAAGGTATATTGACCCGTTACCGGTATGTCGATATACCCGTTAAACTTAATCGCATAATTGGTAGTACTTGTTGCAACAGATAAGGTAACATTATTTACCGTTCCGGTTTTTGACGGTGTGAGGCTATTGAAATCCGGCAAATTGTTCCATTCACCGGAATAGTAAGCATATTGCAAACCACCACCAAAAGATGATCCCGCATTATTAATGGAATTTACTTTATAATAATAAGTAGTAGCTGCATCTAATGCAGAATCGGTATAAGAAGTAACGTTGGCGCCAGCTGTTTTCACAATCTGGTAAGGCCCGGATTGATTGGTTGCCCTGTATATTTCAAAACCCGTTTCATTATTGCTGTTATCAGCCCATGAAACTTGTATCCTTGTATAATCAAGTGCTGTAGCCGTAATATTCGTTGGCATAGCCGGAACGGAGCCTGCAGAGCCGCTGTTATCTGTAAAATAGTTATCAGTTATAAGATGGCGGTTATTATCACCATATAAGGCACTGCATGTCCAGTAAACCTGCATTACTTCACCGCCGCCCTGTTCAAAGAAAGCCGCAGAAATTGGGTAAATACCGGGCTGCAGCGTTACTGTACCGCTGGCATATTGCGGACCATGCAAACCATCATTATTTACCAGCGGTGTTGCGCTGGCATTATAAGCTCCTAACCACAATTTACTGCCATCATCTGAATATGTTTCAAACTTATAAGTTCCGGCAACCGGCACTTTTATATAACCTTGCCAAACGAGGCCAAACTGGTCGCCCCTGTTTTTTACAGAAAGGTCGAAGTTGGTGCTTATTCCTGTTTTAACAGGCGTAAGTGTATTAAAATCCGGCAGTACAGACCATGAGCCTTCATAATATTTATAATTAAGACCCTGTAAAGAAGCAAATGCACTTACCTGGTTGCTTTGGGTTGAATAGTTTCCGCTTATATCTCTTGCCTTAACATAAAAAACATATTGTTTCCCGTTATCGAGGCCATTAGCAGTAATAGTAGTTTTATCTGTAGTATAGGTTTTTACACCATCCACAAAAATATCATACCTGCTTATTCCAACATTATCAGTTGCTGCATCCCAGGCAATAGACACCGATGTGCTTGTAACTGAAACTACGTGCAGGTTTGCCGGGGCAGAAGGTGGAACATTGTCGGTTAAAGTGGTTGCACTGGTTTCATTTGATAAACCTGAGGCGGCATTATTATTTATAGCACGCACAACATAATAGTAAGTTGTATTGGGCAATGCTGCTGAATCTGTAAATGTAACAACATCAGCTGGCACACTTCCTATATAATTATAGGAATTGCCCGGTTTTGTTGAACGGTAAATTTCAAAAGCGGTTTCATTATAAGTTTGATTAGGTTTATCAGACCAGTCTAACTGCACTTTCGTATTTGATAAGGTTAAAGCAGTAAGGCTGGTTGCCGCATCGGGCCCGTTTGTGCCATTTGCATTTACTACTTTATAGGGAGCAGAGTAAACGCTGGCGCACCCATACAATTCACCAACAGATACGGCGTAGCTGCCGGGTTGGGTTACGTTTAATACATTTTGATTGCCGATAGAGGTAGCAGGATCACTTGTGAGCACCCATTTATAACTTACATAATTATCCGGAACCTGAAGATTTACGTAATTTCTTCCATCAGGAGCAGGAATAGCAGGGCTGCTTAAATTTTCTGCAGTAATCGTTGGAGGAACAGTAGGTGTTTTGGTTTTTATCACCACCGGCGTATGCGACCAGTCAGACCATATAGAACCCCTTCTTACACGGGCATCATAAGTGCCTGTGCTTGTAACAGATATAGAGTTTGAGGTGGCCCCGTTTATAACATTATTATCTTTACGCCATTGATATTCATCAAAACCGGGTGGCAACCCTATTGTTACATTTATATTATCCCCGGGGCAAAACTCTGTTCTCCCCGTCAAAGGCCAGGGATTAGATCCATAAGCCCTTAATAAAAAGGGATAAAAATCAGGTTCAGTCCAAAGCCTGTCCCAAACACCGTGGCCGAGATCCGGGTATTCAGTATAGGTAAAATCTCCGCCTGCAGCAATAAAAGCATCACGCACCTGCTGTGCTGTAGAAGGCGCCGGCGAACCATCTTTACCACCCTGAACAAGCCATATAGGTGTGTATTTAGCCTGGTTTACATTGCTGTTATCCTTATATCCGATTGAAACAGATGACATTGGTACGGCTGAGGCGATATACGTGAGATGATTGAACATCATTTCCCAGGTAGCCTGACCACCGGCAGATAAGCCATTATCGCTTATACGGAAAGGGTCCAGCTTATTATTAGCCACCATATAATCAATAATTTCTGTAATGTACTGGTATTGGCCCGCACCCCAGAAACCCTGGCTTTGCATGCAAAGTATGTAGCCGTCAAACGTGCCGTTATTTACTGCTGCAGCAAAATCATCGCCGCCATGGTACAGTTGATATTCATTATCATAAATACTCCCAGTTTCTCCTAAACCATGAAAAAACACCAGCATAGGATATTTTTTCCCGTCATTAGCTGTGGGATTATAGGTTTTGGGGAATTTTAAACGGAATGCGCATCCTTTATATATATATGCCTTATAAGCATCAGTATTCCATCCAAGCCGTTTTGTTCTTACCCACTTCCCTATCTGGCCCCATGTTGGCTGGGCAGGCGGGCTGCTTTGATTGTAAGTAATAACAGGGTCGGCAGGATCTAAAACTGATTGGGCAGAAACGCAGTTAGAACTGATTAAAATAATCAGGAGAATTAGAAATGAGTAAAACTTTCGCATATTTAGCTTTTGTGGCACGGTGATTAAAAATTTTTTAAAATTAAATACATGCGGATGAATGCTGGAGCTGAATTGGTAAAACATCAAATTTTGTTCGTAAATGCAAAAAACTACGATATAAACCTTCTAAGCAGTACTTTAAATATTAGCAGTTGTTTTGTCTCTTTATACACTTTCATACGTCTGTCTTCAGCGGGGCACGTTTTACTTTTTCCCAGGTTGAAGCCTGCTGCTTTGAGACAAACCTGAAAAAACCCTGTATTACAGATACATTCATAAATACAAAATACCCTGCTGCTTTTAATGGCTTTAGTTTGGAATTTGAAGGTATATACGAAGATGCAAATGCCGTAAAGTAAAAAACAACCTGCATTAAAAAACAAATGATATAAAAATAGCCGCCGCCCTTTATAATAATGGCAAGGTTTGATATAAAAACTAAAATAAGACAGAGTGGGCTTGTGCACCAGCGCATTACGCGATGGCATACGTATAAAAACGTGAGCCGTGGATGTTTCCAGAACTTAAATAAAGATGCAAGCATTTTTATTGCCTGGAAACCACCCGCTGCAATGCGTATCTTTCTTTTTCTTTCATCTTCTATTGACACAGATGCGAACTCGGTAGCGTAAGCACGCGGCTCGTACATAATCCTGTAGCCTTTTTGCGCTGTTTTTAATGAGATTATAAAATCATCCAGGATAACTGCGCTGTCAACAGGTTCATATAACGCTCTTCTTACAGAGAATAACTCACCCGCGGCGCCCACCACAGAATAAAAATCAGAGTCGATTTTTTTTAAGAACGACTCATATTTCCAATAGAGCCCTTCCCTGTTACCAACATTTCCTTCATCTCCTTCCGGCTGAATCACTCTTTTTTCGCCTGCCACGCCGCCCACCTTGCTATCTTCATAATGAGACGCTATATACTTTATGGCATCTACATTTAAAAAAGTATTGGCGTCGCTCATTATTAATATATCATTCTGTGCAGCAGCAACAGCCCTGTTAAGTGCTGCAGATTTACCCTTTCTTTCAGGCTGGTGCAGCAGTTTAATGAAGGGATATTTTTGAATAACCGATGCCGTATTATCGGCAGAGCCATCGGTAATAAAAATGAATTCAATTTTTGATTCGGGATACTTCAGCTTTAGTGTATTGAGTATTTTTTGTTCAATTATGTCTTCCTCATTATAAGCCGCTACAATAAACGATACGGAAGGATAAAAATTACCTGTATTTACAGCTTTATAAACGGCACCAATTTTATTAAAGAAATAAACGATTACTGCATATCCAATATAATTAAAAAAAAAGAGAAAAGTCCCTGTAAAAAAAATATATTGCCATACAATCATATTTGCAATTTATACTCAATCAGTTATTTCTCCTATTTCCCTTAAAATTTAGCA
This sequence comes from Parafilimonas sp., assembly GCF_051953455.1. Taxonomy (NCBI): domain Bacteria; kingdom Pseudomonadati; phylum Bacteroidota; class Chitinophagia; order Chitinophagales; family Chitinophagaceae; genus Parafilimonas; species Parafilimonas sp. The sequence continues at coordinate 49,042 of NZ_JBQCIT010000030.1, forward strand.
TGAGGTTTTTTTGCGTTCCCGAGCATTTTTTTAACGTTTACCAAGTTCAAAGATTGGAGCAGGTTGAGAGAAGTAATTTTAGCCCTATTAAAGTTCGTACCAATGTGGAATCTCGTTTCAAAGAATACTCTTTTGATTATAGATGATGATGAAGTTATGGTTTTACTGCTGAAAAAGCTTTTTGAAAAAAAGTATATTGTTTATACAGCCTGCGATGGCGTTGAAGCAATTGACCACCTCACCAGGGGAGTTTGCCCGGATTTGATTATAACCGACATTGTTATGGAGAACATTGATGGGTACCAGCTTATCAAGCATCTCTCCACAAGCGTTGTTTACAAACACATCCCTGTAATAGTATTATCAGGCTCTAAAAATGCAGCGCTGCCCCATAATTCACTTTTTTCAACAATGCTGAATAAGCCTTTTGACCCGCTTCAGCTTCAAAACCTCGTTGAAACAAGCATCCTGAATAAGTACAGTATCCAATCATGCAATGAAAACTAATCCCTATGAACGGAATATTTAATAATGAAACAGCACACCTGAATGAAACTGCTGAAGCAGATCTTAACCGCCCCGATTTTAACCTGCTGGTAATATTGTCTGCTTCATCTGCTGCAGAAAAAACGTTTTCGGACAGCCTGAATATCAATGCAGCACAAGATATGTTTACTGCAAAGGAAATTATTCTTTCAAATAGAATTTATTCTTTTGACGCTATAATATGCGATGCAGAATTAAATAAAAAAAGTATAGGCGAACTTACCGGCATCCTTAGCAGCAGGCAGGTAACTAATCATATCCCGCTTTTATTATTAAGCTTTCATGAAAAAGCAGACAGCGCCGCACTTCTAAACAGCCTTAAAGGTTTTGATGATATAATAACAAGCAATATTTCATCTGCAGACCTGAATGATAAGATCGAAATTCTCAAAAAATATAAGCTTCTAAAAAGCAAATTACCTTATAAGCCGGAGGCAGCGCAGACCGCCTTTGAATACAGAGGTTTCAATTATACATTTAAAAGAATCCTCGATGTTGTGTTGTCTTCACTTTTATTATTACTGGTTTCACCGCTTTTAATGCTTATTGCAATTGCTATTAAGCTGGAAAGCAAAGGCCCGGTTTTTTATACCTCCAAACGCGCAGGAAGATGGTACAGGGTTTTTTCATTTTATAAGTTCAGAACAATGGTGGCGAATGCAGACAGCATGATCCACGACTTGAAATACATGAATGAGTACAGGGATAATAAAACATCCTTCTTTTTTAAATTGAAAGACGACCCGAGGGTTACCCGAGTGGGAAGAATACTTCGCAAAACCAGCCTTGATGAATTGCCCCAGCTCATAAATGTTTTAAAAGGCGACATGAGCATTGTGGGCAACCGGCCATTACCGTTATACGAAGCACAAACCATTACGGTTGATAAATCGGCTAAAAGGTTTTTTGCCACAGCCGGCATTACTGGTTTATGGCAGGTTAAAGGCAGGTCAAACGTTAATCTTACGACTGACGAAAGAATTGCAATGGATATTGATTACGCTGAAAAATCATCCTTCCTGTTCGATTTAAAAATTATGCTTAAAACACCAAAAGAATTAATACTGAAAAGCAATGTTTGATATAGCGATTAACATATTATTCCTCGTTTTTGTAATTTACTGCGGGCTTTCGGTATTGTACTTCTTTGTTTTTTCCCTTGCAGGTTTAATAAGCAAAAAAGAAAGTAATTCAAATTTTTCTGTTCCGGTAAGCCGCATAGCCATTTTAGTGCCTGCTTACAAAGAAGACAATATTATTTTGTCAACAGCAGCAAACCTGCTCAAACTGGATTACCCGAAAAATTGGTACGATATATTTATAATAGCCGATACTTTTCAGCCAGGCACAATTGCCCGGTTAAAAGAACTTGATTTAAATGTTATTGAAGTTTCATTTGAAAACAGCACCAAAACAAAATCGCTGAATGCAGCCTTTCAAAGCATTACACAACACTACAACATAGCATTGATATGCGACGCTGATAATTTATTGGCTGAAGATTTTTTAAGGCAGGTGAATTACGAATTTGTAAATGGAGAAAAAGCTGTACAGGCAAAGCGTGTTGCTAAAAATGCTGATACAAAATTTGCGGTGCTTGATGGTTGCAGCGAAGCTATCAATAACCATATATTCAGGAAAGGCGCTAATGCATTGGGCCTTTCTTCTGCAGTAATTGGCTCGGGAATGGCTTTCGAATTCGATTTCCTGAAAAATATTTTACACGAAATTGAGGCTGTAAGCGGCTTTGATAAACCGCTCCAGTTAAAAGTTGTGGAAAGTGGCATAAAAATTAAATATCTCGAAAACGCATTGGTTTTTGATGAGAAGATAGACAACCCCAATGCTTTTAAACACCAGCGGAAAAGATGGCTGCTCAGCCAGTTTGTTTATTTGAAACAATTTTTTGTGCCGGGCATTCAGCAGCTTTTTAAGGGCAACTTCAGCTATTTTAATCTTGCTGTGTTAAACAACATTGTTCCACCACGGGCGCTATTAATTTTTGCGTTGTTTATATCAACTGTATTAAGTTATTTCTTTCAGCCGGCGGTTGTTTTTTATGTATTTGCGGGTTTCAGCATTTTATATTTTATAACGCTGGCAATGGCTTTGCCAAAGCAACTGATAAATATAAATTTATTCAGCGCAGCATTGCACCTGCCAAAGGCAATATGCATGATGCTCGTTTCATTATTTACTATAAAAAAAGCAAAAAACGTTTTCATTCATACGGCGCATACTAAAAATGAAATAAGTAATCCCTTGTTTAAAATTAAATGACAAACAAGCCGCTCATATCAATTATTACAATCAATTACAACAATGCAGATATCACTGCAGCTTTGTTGAAGTCAGTGCGTTGTCTTGAATATAACAATGTTGAAATAATTGTTGTTGATAATGCTTCAAAAGAAAATCCAACAGCCAAACTTAAAAACATTCTTCCTTCGGTTAAAATTATTTTAAGCGATAAAAACCTGGGTTTTGCAGGCGGCAATAATCTTGGTATAAAACAAGCGAAGGGTGATTATCTGTTTTTTGTAAACAACGATACAGAACTTACGCCCACCATATTGGAAGGCTTGCTTGAAATATTCCGCGATTATACTGACGCCGGTGTTGTAAGCCCTAAATTTCATTATTATTATGCACCAGGCACTATTGAATTTGCCGGTTATAATGCGGTTAACACCTTTACGGCAAGAAACAGCATGGTGGGTTGCCGCACAAAAGATGAAGGACAATATGATACTATATCAAAAACCAATTATGGCCATGGCGGCGGTATGATGGTTTCAAGACGTGTGATTGAAGAAGTTGGCCCCATGCCTGAAGTTTACTTCTTATATTACGAGGAATTTGACTGGTGTGAACAAATAAAAAAGAAAGGGTTCAATATCTATTACCAGTACAAATCACTAATCTATCATAAAGAATCAATGACAGTTGGTAAAACCAGCACTTTAAAAACTTTTTATCTTAACAGGAACAGGATACTATTCATGCGCAGGAATGTAAAAGGCATTTCGTTTTTAGGCTTTGCTTTTTATTACACCTTTTTCACTTTGCCTAAAAACACTGTTAGCTATTTATTAAAGAAAGAAACAGATCATTTAAAAGCATTCTGGAAGGGTGTTGCATGGAACTTATCAAATCGTAACCTTAAAAAAATTGAATTATGTGCGGAATAGCCGGCTTTATCGATTTTAATAAAAACACTTCTGTATCCGTATTACAGAAGATGACGGATGCATTAATACATCGCGGCCCAAACGATTCCGGTTATGAAGTAATTGATAATCGCTATGCTTCAATAGGTTTGGGGCAAAGAAGGTTATCGATCATTGATCTTTCTGCGAACGGCCGCCAGCCTATGCATTTCGAAAATCTCAGCTTAATTTTTAATGGTGAAATTTATAATTACAATTCCATTCGCGAAGAATTAATAAAAGCAGGTTACTCCTTTAACTCAACCTCTGATACTGAAGTTATTTTAAAAGGTTACCATAAATGGGGCGATGCCGTTGTAAACAAGTTCATCGGCATGTTTGCCTATATTATTTACGACTCCAATAAAAATGAAGTAACAATATGCAGGGACAGGGCCGGCGTAAAACCATTGTATTATTATTGGAATAATAATATTTTGCTTTTTGCATCAGAACTAAAAAGCCTGCACCAGCATCCATCTTTTCAAAAGGAAGTTGATGTAAACAGTCTTTCGCTGTTTCTTCAATACAGCTATATCCCGGCGCCGCATACTATTTTTAAAAATACATTCAAATTAAAGCCGGCACATTATCTTAAACTGTCACTGGCAACAAAAAATATAACAGAAACCAGGTATTGGGATGTATGTAATTATTACAATAAACCCACGCTTGATATTTCTGAAGATGAAGCGATTGATGAAGTGGAGAAGCTGCTCATCTCTTCTTATGAATACCGCATGGTGGCCGATGTTCCGGTGGGTTTATTTTTAAGCGGCGGTTATGACAGTACAAGCGTTGCTTCCATTCTTCAAAAAAACAGGACAGAAAAATTAAAAACCTTTACAATAGGTTATAAAGAAGCCGCTTTTAATGAAGCGCCTGAAGCAAAAAAAATTGCAGCATATCTTGGCACAGACCATCACGAATGGTATATAACCGCTGCGGATGCAGCAGATGTTTTTCATAAGCTGCCTGAAATTTATGACGAGCCCTTTGCTGATAATTCTGTTGTGCCAACAGCATTGGTGAGCAAGCTGGCAAGCCAGCATGTAAAAGTTTCACTTTCTGCCGATGGCGGCGATGAAGTGTTTGCCGGCTATAACAAGTTTAATCAATCAATCCGTTATACAGAATCCGTACCCTCTTTTATGCAATCGCTCTTCGGAAATGTAATGTCTTACATTAATCCCGAGAGCATTCCATATTTCAACAGGCAATACAATTTTGCTACGCGATATAAAAAGATGCAGAACATCTGGAAAGAAAAATCGCCGGCAGCAGCTATGAAATATATCAGCCAATATATAACAGAAGAAGAAGCAGATGTATTTTTGAAACATAGATATGAAGGCTATAAAACAAATTTTGAAAGCGGCTGCAAATTATCCGGCGATGTAAATTCACTCAACAAATTACTGGCTATAGATTATCAAACTTTTTTGGTTGATAACAACCTGGTGAAAGTTGACCGGGCTACAATGTCAGTAGGGCTTGAAGGCCGTGAGCCAATGCTTGATCACCGCATTATTGAATTTGTGGCACAGCTTCCGGCGCATTTAAAAATACGCAACCATACTAACAAATATATTCTTAAGCAAATAGTGCATAAGTACGTTCCTAAGGAATTAATGGACAGGCCGAAAATGCCTTTTATCGCCCCGTTAACCGTTTGGTTTAAAGATGAGCTGAAAGAAAAGATCAATTATTATCTGAGCGAAGAAAAGCTTAATGAAACAGGCTTGTTCAATAACGGCCCTGTTATGAAATTAAGCAAAGATTACCTGCAGGGCAAGCGGGTAACTTACCAGAAAGTATGGAACATTTTAGTATTTCAATTGTGGTATGAAAGGTGGTGTAAAAACGCCGCTTAATAATAGGGCTTGAATAATGGAAAAGAAAAAAATAAAGGTACTTCAGGCCATACGGCAGGGCAAAGTGGGCGGTGGCGAATCGCACATTTTAAGCCTTGTAAAGCATATTGATAAAACAATATTTGAACCGGTAGTGCTTTCTTTTACCGACGGGCAAATGATTACTGAATTAAACCATACAGGCATTGACAATTTCGTAATCCCTTCTGAAAAAGCTTTTGATTTTAGCACATGGAATAAAGTTAAAAAGCTAATGCAGCAGCAGCAGGTTGATCTGGTACACATACATGGTACAAGGGCAACATCCAATATTTACTGGGCTGCCAGGAAATTAGGATTACCTGTTGTTTATACTATTCACGGATGGTCTTTTCACGACGATCAATCTTTACCGGTAAAAAAAGCACGCATATTATTTGAGCAATGGATAACAAAGAAAACCGACTGCAATATTTCAGTTTCAGCATCTAACCAAAAAACAGGCAGGGATAATATTTCCAACTTTAATTCCACTGTTGTTTATAATGGAATTGATGTTGAACATTTCAGCCCGGTCAATGCAGAAAGAAAATCTTTAAGAAAAGAATTGAATATTCCGGCAGATGCTTTTGTGTTCAGTTTTATTGGAAGAACTACCGTTCAAAAAAACCCGTTGGGATTAATAAAAGCTTTTCAGAGAATAAAAGAGGTCAACCCTAAAGCCTTGTTATTAATGGTAGGCGACGGTGAATTAAAAGAAGCAGCGGTACAGTTGGCAAAAGAACTTGGCCTGGAAAACCATGTTGTATTTGAAGGGTTCAGGACTGATGTTGCAGACATTTTGTTTTCATCCGATGTGTACTGCCTGCCTTCTTTGTGGGAAGGTTTTCCTATTGGCTTACTGGAAGCAATGGCTATGGCAAAACCGGTAATAGCAACCAAGGTGGATGGCTCTTCTGAAATCATCCATCATAAAAAAAATGGATTACTGATTGAACCGCAGCGGGATGAGATGCTTACTGGTGCCATGCTTGAATTAATGAATAATGAAGCTTTAAGAAATGAGTTGGGAAAGGCTGCACGGCAAACTATTACCACCAATTTTGACGTTTGCAAAATGACCAGGCAAATAGAAAATATTTATACCAATATCTTATCTGATAACTAAAAACAATGAACAACAAAACAAGTTTTTATGAGTTTGAAAGAATCGCCGACAGGAAGCGCATAGATTTTATCGCAGACTTTCTGCAAAGCGCTCTTCCGGCCAATGCAAGCATTCTCGATGTGGGCTGTGGCAACGGGGTTATAAGCCGTCATCTCGGCCGTTTTGGTTTTAACGTAACCGGTATTGATGTGAGCGAAAAGGCGATTGAAAAAGCAACGGCTTTGAACCAGCTCAGCAATGTAAAATTCATGACAAAAAGCGCTGAACAGCTTGTTGCAGAAGGTTCAAGATACGATGCAATAATATGCAGTGAAGTGCTGGAACATCTTAATAACCCGGATGCTTTACTCGAAGTTTTAGAAAGAAGCCTTACTGCAAAAGGTAAATTAATTATTACCGTTCCCAATGGCAAAGGGCCGAGGGAAAGTATAATTACCAAACCTGTTTTAAAACTTAGAAATAAGAACAACCGGGTATGGAATTTGATTGTAAAATCAAAAAAATTATTAGGATATAGCGGCACTACCGTGCAGTCTGATGCAGACAACTTAGATCATATCCAGTTCTTCTCTAAAAAAGATATTCAGCAGCTTTCATCAAAACATAATTTAAAGATTGTACGTTTTGGAAAGGCAAACTTTGTAGAAGATGTATTTCCGTTTTCTTTTTTTGCAAAGCGGATTAAATTTCTACAGGTGCTCGATTGCAAAATAGCCGATTGGTTACCTTATTATTTCACAGGTGGATTTTTTTTCGTTTGCGAGAAAAACGACCATTATAAACTGAGGCAATAAAATATAATGAGAATAGCTTACTTAGCATTAAATGACCCGTTAGATAAAAAATCCTGGTCGGGCACAACCTACTACATTGCAAAGGCATTACAGAAAAACGGCAATGAAGTAGATTACCTCGGGCCCATCAAACCACCAAAATGGCTTGACAAAACCTTGCGTGCAATAGCCAAAGCCACAAGAATAATTTTCAGAAAGGAATATATTACAAAATACAGCCTGCTGCTTAGCTGGTATTCAGCCAAACAGTTTACTAAAAAGCTTAAGGGTAAAAAATATGATTGCATTTGTGCACCTGCAGCTTCTGTTGAACTGGGTTTTCTAAAAACAGACCTGCCTGTAATCTATATTACTGATGCCACTTTTGAATTAGTAAGCAACTACGATTATAGTGAGTTTAATAAAATGTTCTGGTTTTCAAAACTTGAAGGCAATCTTTTGGAAAAGAACGCACTGAAAAAAAGCTCTGCTGTAATGTATCCATCAATATGGGCTGCAGAATCTGCCATTAAAGATTATCATATCGCAAACAATAAAGTTTTTATCGCGCCATTCGGTGCCAATATTGATATGATTCCTGACAGGCAGATCATCTATAAAAAATTGGAGAACAAACAGCTCACCTTATTATTTCTTGCTGTTGACTGGGACAGGAAAGGTGGCAGCATAGCATTTGATGTTTTAAAATATCTTATTTATACGCATGGCGTGCAGGCTAAACTTATTGTTTGCGGTTGTGTGCCGCCTTCACATATAGCGCACCCCAATATGGAAGTGATTCCATTTCTTGATAAGAATAAAAAAGAAGATTATGACAGGTTTGTAAATATCATGTCTTCGGCTCATTTTCTCTTGGTGCCAACCCGCGCAGATTGTTCGCTGCTGGTAGGATGCGAAGCCAATGCTTACGGCGTTCCGGCTATAACAACTGAAACCGGGGGCGTTCCTGAAATAGTGAAAGACGGTGTTAACGGGTATTGCCTGCCTTACTCAGCACCGGGCAGCACTTATGCCGGTTTGATTAATGAGTTATTTATTAATGAAGAAAAATACCAGCAGCTTATCGCTTCAAGCAGGCAGCGATTTGAAGAACATTTGAACTGGCAGAAATGGACTGAAAGCTTTACAGAGATTTATGAAAATAGCGTGGCCAAAAAAGAGCCAGCCATCAGCCTGAATTAATATTTTAGGAATTAATAATGCTGATTATAAAATCAGCATTATTTTTTAAACGATCAATAAAATCAATACCGGCAAATAAAAAATAGCCGGTATTATTTTTTATATCATATAAATAAACAGGAAGATATAGCTTTTGAAAAGCAGCATCATTAAAAATATTCTTCATTGCCTGGTTATCAAAATTGTTTGCATCAATCAATCCAAAATAAACAATGTGTGCTTCATTTAAATCCGTTACAGCCTGGGGCAATAAAACATCCGGCTTCAGTGTATAAAAAATATCCTTATTAAAAGCAGCATGATTTTTTATTCCTTTCCTGTCGCCGGGGCTGTGACCCATTGCTATATTATTTAAGCCCATCAGGTCAACGGTTTCACCTTCGTATATCAGGCCAAAACCTCCTATGGCAATTTTTCCAACAGAAGGCTTAATTGAAAATGTTTTATTGAGGTGAGCGGCGAGTTCCCTGTCTTGCCTAGCCAATAAAAATTCAAAATTCATTTGTGTTTTTGCAGGCGACTTCAATTCTGCCAGGTTATTAAGCGCAATAACCAACAAAAAAATAATTACCGTTGCAAAACCTATAACGCTTATATTTCTATTACTATTCCTGTAATATTTATAAACCCATAGCATAACAACAATGCCCCATGCAAACAAAGGCAGCAAATGCTGGTAAAACCTAAAGCCTCCAAAATGATCTCCACCCGTTGTACAAGGCAACAAAAATCCAATCCATATTATAACGGTAACAATGGCAAACTTCTTTACGATTGAACTATTGGCGAGCTTATCATCTTTCTGTTTAAATAATATTTTTAATTTGAATACTGCATACAATAACACAATTGTCATCAGCACAAAAAGAAAACTAATTACCGGCTGGTAACCTGTAATAAAGCTTAATGCATATTTAGCGCCCTCTGTTAAGTTATAAAGCCTGTCCGGGGAAATCTTCGCATAATAAGTATTGGGAAACCTGTAGCCGAAATAATGAAGCCTGAACAGGGTGAGGCAAATTTCAATTACAGCAAAGCTCACAAAATACAATAAGGGGAAAAATAATCTTCGCTTATTTTGAATAAATGTATAACACAATATAACCGTAAAAACAAGGTTCCATGCCAACGCTTCTGGCCTTATAAGTGAAAGCAGGCAGCCCGATATTATTAATGCTGATTTTGTTTTAAAAGAAACGCTGCCCGCTTCAACCGTTGACAAAACAAGTATAAGCAGCAGGCTGAAAGCAAAATTCCATAAAGCATTTTCCATTAAACTCAGTACGCTCCACGCTATAAACGAAGGACCTATTGTAATGATAAATGCAGTATATAGCCAGAAAAAATATTTTGAAAAAGAAGGATATAATATTGCAACATCTTTATAAATGGCGCGGTAAATATTTGTAAACACAAGCGTGGTAAGCAACAGCGAAAAACAAATGAGTAGCAGCTCGGGGTTGGCAGTAATTAAATATGCACCGGCGCATATTATAACCCAAAGAAAGGAAGTAAACCCTTCAACATGCTCGCCGTTTGTATTAAACACAAATCCATCACCATGTGCCAGGTGGTGGGCATAGTTCAGAAAAATATTTCCGTCATCTATTCCTGTAATGCCTGCGCCTAAATAGTAAGAATCAATAAAACTTATAATAGAAATAACAACAAGAAAAAAAAGGAATTGTTTTAAAAACTGCATATAATTTCTGTTAAACAGTTGTTCCTGCTATACCAATATATTCTTCAAGTTTTTTTAAAATTAAGAAATCTGCTTCCATATCAAACTTCCTGGCAAATAATTTTGAAGAATTAATAAGTTCATTAAAATCATCAACGGTAAGCATTTGCGGATGAGCAATCGTTGTGTCTGCGCTCCATTTCACATATACAAGGTTTTGTGCAATATTGTTTTTGAATGAAGAATTGTACAGAATGGTTGAAAATATAAATTCATCTGCACCCCAGCAATATTTATAATATCTTATTACAGCGGGATTTTCTTTTAAAAAAGAAAGGCTGTATTTAATTGCTTTTGTTGTAAGGGTAAACCAATTTGCCCGGCCAACTATCTCATGATTGACGGGAAATTTTCTTTCCGGTAAAATATATGTGAGAAAATTTCCAAGCCTGTATTTACCGGGGATGTGCCAGTTAATAAGATGATATTTTTTTACTCTTGGTGCAACGGGCCATTCATCTTCTATAGATTCGCAGGTTATAAATTCAGTGCCTTTTCTTTTTAAGATATACTCATAAATTTCATCAGCAGGCCTGAGCGGAAAATCCTGAGCAGAAATTACGTTTACATAATCATAATCATCCAGCGGTATTTCATTAAATCCATTTAATGTAGCTTGTATGGTGCCGAATGCAGCCCAATAAATTTTAGCCCTTTTCTTAATGAAAGAAACATTACTGAACCGAGATGATAAATAATGAAAAGGTTCAGCGTTTACTTTTTTATCAATATGGATATAAAAATGAAAAGCTGGATACTGCAATGCATTCAAAAGCATTTGCAGTTGCTTCGGGTTTTTATGCGCCAATATGAGAAATGCTATTTTCATTGCTGATGTTATGATGACAAACTTCTTCCGCGATAAATATTAATGGCGTTTACATACATATCCCTATAAGTAGAAAAAACATATTTTAACACATTAGAAAATTGTAACTGTATTTCTTTCTTCATCACAAAATACCATATTGTAAATCCAATTCCGCCGGCAATTAAAGTGGCAATTGCAGCGCCATAAAAGCCAAAAGTTTTTAAACAGACATAAGAAATAACCAGGTTGATTGCAAGCGAAACTGTGTTAATTAGGAAACATAAGGATGGCTTACCAACAGAATTGAGCAGGTTGGCAGCCTGGTTTTGCATAGGCCGCATTAAACCTGTAATCATATACAATTGCAGAATGGGCGCAGCCTCAACATACTTGGCGCTGGCAATTAAAGTGATGACAAACTTTGGAAAAATAATAATAAATATAGCTGCAGGCGTGGTAAAAGAAAGCAGTACGCCCACCATTCGTTCATAAAGATATTTTACCTTATTGCCACCATCACCGTCAGAAGAAGCTTTTGATATTTTTGGAAAAATAATATCGGCGGCAGCATAAGAAGGAATATCAACCAGGCCATTAATTTTTGAAGCTGTATTATAAAATGCAACAGCGCTGTTTGATATAAAAGCAGCAGTCATCACCTGGTCAACATTTGAAAAAATATTTGACATAACGCCTGATCCAAAAATATACCCGCCATACCCAAAAATCTTCTTGATAGATATCTTTTCAGGCCTGAAATTATGATGCAGGTATTTTCTGCTATATATATAAAGAACTATAGATCCGGCCAAAATACTTAATGATAAATAGGCCGCAAGATGTGGCAGCAAAAAAGGTTTGCCGGTTAAAAAATGAATAGTTAAACACAGGAAAAAAAGCGCCTGCCTCACCAGGTAGCCAACAAGCACGCCTTTAAAATCAAGATGCGATTGCTGTATTGCTTCAAAATGAGAAAAAAATACCATACAGATCAAGCCGGGTATAAACCAATATAAGGTGGCAGAAAGGCCAGCGCCGGCATTAAGCACGGTACTCATCCAGTCGGAAAAAAAGATAAGGAAAACTATAAAAATTAATGTTATTAATATATTAATCAGGAACGATGATGATGCAATAGATATTCTTTCATTCAAGTCTTTGCTGCCGCTTACATATTTTACATGCGCATTTTTTAGAAGCCCGCTTTTGGTTACTTCAAAAACGGAAGTAACAGTTAAAAACAATGCCCATGTACCCATTTCTGCAGTGCTTAATGTACGCGCCAATATTATAAAGTTTATTAGCCCGAAAAAAGTGAGTGAAAACCGTTGCAGAATACTATAAAAACCAGAGCGTATCCAGTAGGAGGAAAAATAACGTTTCAAGTGTCGGATATTAAATTCTTTTAAGTAATGGTACAGATAAAAAACTGTTCAAACTTAGTTCAAAAACATATATCGCATAAGAATTAAACCTAAATTGACGGCGAAATAGTTATATTTTTTGTTTAACGTAAATTAACTGACGCAAAAGCAATTTTCAGGTAATGAAACGCCTGTTTAAAATGTATTTTACACACGGGTAAAAATGAACGGCAGGGCGTTCTCCCGAAGCAAGGTCTGGACAGGTCTAAGACCATTTAAAAAGCAAATTTGTACGAATGAAACCGAGCATTATTAATTTTTTCTCATATAAGAGAGTGCAAATAGCGAGGTTCCATGAAACCATTGAAAAAACAAACGCGCACGAATGAAAAACATTGTTATAGCACCATGTGGAAATAAATCGGATATGTTTTATAAGCATTGGCTTAATCAAAAAGAAATAAAAAATTTTGACTTGTGCCTGCTTTTTTATCATGAGGAAATTAACGATCCCGGCTTATATAAAGATGCCGATTACTTTTTTCATTTAAAAGGTTTTAAATACCACATGCTGCATACATTATTTACTGAAGTGCAGCCTGCATGGTTACAGCAATATGATTATTTCTATTTTTTAGATGATGACATTAAAATTGATACGCAGCATATAAATAAAATGTTTGCCTTAAGCGCCGTGTTTGATAGCTGGATAAGCCAGGCCAGCCTTTCAAAAAACTCTTACTGCAGTTGGCCAATGTTTAAAACACAGGATGATAGTTTTTGCCGCTTTGTTGGGCAAATTGAAGTGATGGCGCCTTTATTTAAGGCCGATGCGCTGGTAAAATGTTTACCTAGTTTCACAGGCAATAAATCAAGTTGGGGCGTAGATTCCGTTTGGTCAAAAATCCTGGATTACCCGGAAGAGAAGCTTATTGTTTTCGATTGTGTTACCATGGAACATACACAACCTGTTGGTGGTGGTGAACTATACCAGAAAATAGGAGTTGATCCTAAAGAAGACTGGGAAAATATCACAAAAGCATTCGGGGCTAAAAAACAAAACTATACAGAATATGGCAGGCTTGCCATCATTAATAAAGATCATTACCTGTTCAATTTTTTAGGCATAAAAGGCAAAGAATTTTTCAGGACGCTTCAGCGGCATATTAATGATTATGATTTACCTTCAAGAGTGAAAAGCTGGTTTAACAAATTGAATAATTCAGTGAACGTCAACCGAAACAAAAAGAATTTATGAGCAACCCTTTTATTTTACTGTTATGCATTTTATGTACCAATTATTTTGAACAACATCCACCACAGCATCTAAACCAAAATTTGCCTGCAGCAGATTGGACAGTTACAGATTCAAACTGGCGAAAAATAACATTAAAAAAACCTGCCTGCCGCGGTAAAAAAATTTATATAAGAAAAGGAAATGACAATGGTGTTTACCTGGACGGTAATTCGTTCTTCTATAAACCCGGCGACACGCTGGTACTTAAAGCTTCCAACAATCCTTATTCTTATTTTTCAATAGGTAATTTTCGTGGCACGGAAAATTGCCCGCTTACAATTATCAATGAAGGCGGGCAGGTAACCCTGAGTAATGGAATGGCGCTTGACAATTGCAATTACATTAATATTACAGGCACAGGCTCTTCCAAAGAACAATATGGATTCAGGATTGAAGACCCTGCGTCAAACGGTGTGGGAATAGATATTCATGGAAGATCGTCATTTATAGAAGTGCAGCATTTTTTTATTTATAAAAAAACATATGGCCTCTGGGTAAAAGAAGAAGGAAACTGCATTGATTCCCTGCAATATCCAAACTGGACGATCAACAATATTTATATTCACAATAATAAAATTATAAAGATGAACCAGGAAGGCATGTACCTTGGTTCAACGGATCCAAATGGTTTAAGGCAAATTGCATGCAATGGAAAAACCATTAACCCAAAACCATTGCGCCTTGGCAACATAAAAGTGTATAACAATATTATTGACAGCACCAACCGTTCAGGCATACAATTATCCTGTGGCTCAGGCATGCTCAATGAGATATTCAATAACACCGTTACAAATTGCGGTTTTGAATTTAATACATCGCAGGGCAACGGCATTAGCCTTGGCGGTTATACGCAAGCCAAAGTTTACAATAACAAAATAAACCACACTTATGCACTGGGCATACTTTGCCTGGGGAGCGGCCAAATTTTAATAAGAGATAATATTATAAATAACAGCGGCGAACTAGGCGATAAGACGGTTGGCGGCATGGCCGGCATTATGGTTGATACAAGACCTACAGACCCGGCTGAAGCCACGCAGTTTTTTATATTGAATAATAAGATAGGAAAAAATACTGACTACGCTATACGGGTTTACCGTACAGTTGATAGTTATGCAAAAGGAAATATTATCTGCAACAATTCAGGCAATATAAAAGTGGATAAAGCAGTTAATTGGATTAGCAACTGTGCTCCTAAAAAATAATGCGCTTTAACAGGTTTTAGTAAGAATACCTTCTGAATGGTTTATAATTTTTCTCTGTGGCCAATGCAATCATTGGAAGATCGTCGGGAGAATCACCGTAAGCATAAATTCTCTTATATGTTGAAAGCTTGTAATTTTTCTTTATATGATTTACCTTCTCTTTACCAGAGCAATTGCGGCCTTCAATTTTACCGGTAAGCTTTCCTTCTTTTACCTGTAGCCTGGTGGCAATGCAGGAAATATTATATCTGGAACACCAGGGAGCCACCCAGTTTTCTGCGGAAGCAGAAATTACAACAACCGGCGTATTATGCTGAAGATGTTTTCTTATTTCAAGCAAAGCGCTTTTATTCAGTATTTCAGGTAATTTTTTCTCAGTAAACTCAGCGCAAAGTGCATTGAACTTCTTCTCGTCGAAATTTTTTAAAAAGTATACCAGCAAAATTTCTTTGGCATTGTGATTGGAAATCAATCCTATTTTATAAGCAATAATTATGGGAGATAAAATAAGAATGCCTGTATAATAGCTGAATTTTCCTTTAATAAACTTTAATACTTCGGCAAGGGAATCTTTTGAAGTGATAGTTCCGTCAAAGTCAAAGAAAGCTATATCCGTAGTTTGCATTTTTAAATCGTCAGAGATCATAGATTCTTTTTCTTAAATATATTTTCAGGAATTGATTTTATAATCAACATTATCCATTTCCAAAACCATTTTACATAAACAACGTTTTGTTTTTTTCTTATGGCTTTTTCCACAGCGGCGGCTACCTGTTCTGTATTGGCCGTAAGCAATGGCGGCAATTTTAATTCAGCCGTCATTTTTGTATTTACAAAGCCCGGCAAAACACTTATTACATGAACTTTATGTTTATACAGGCGGTTCCTCAATCCGGATAAGTAGGCCGTAAAACCAGCCTTTGCGCTGCCATAAATATAATTGCTTTGCCTTCCCCGCTCTCCCGCCACAGAACTTATACCCACAATAGTGCCACTGTTCCGCTCAGCAAAATCTTCTGCTATAATATTTAAAACAGAAACAGCGCCGGTATAGTTGCTATTAATCATCTTTAAACTCTCATCCCAGTTTTTGCCGGCAGACAGCGTATCGCTCATATAACCAAACACACAAATAACAATATCAGGCTTTGGGGATAAAGACAAATAAAACGATGAATGTGTTGCAAAATCTGTTGCATCAAATTCATGTATTGTACAATTCACACCATACCTTATAGAGATATCAGACTGTAAAGCCTGCAGGCGTGCTGCATTACGCGCCGCAAGCTGAACATCATTTCCTTTCGCGGCCATTTTGCGGGCAATGGCTACGGCCATGTCTGATGTGGCTCCTAATATTAAAACTGTTGACATAATAATTTACGCTGTCCGTCTTCTTTTATTTATTTATCGGCTAATGAATATAGGGCATTTGCCATTTGAATTGATGCTTCCTGTGCAATAAAGCAGAACTAAAGCTGCTTTAAATTATGTAGTTAATTCCAACCTGTCTGATTGAACAGAACGTATTTTATTTGTAGGGTTATATTTATTTACAATCTTTTTGAATTCGCTTAATTTCGGATAGCCCGCCCTCAACACTTCGGGCTTCATGCGGGCATCCTTGCTCATATATAAACGGCCGCCATATTGCAATACCACCTGGTCGAGCTCATCTAGAAATTCAAATAAACCTTTCCGCACAGGAAAATCAAGCGCCAGCGTATAACCTTCCTTTGGAAATGAGATTATACTGTCCTGCCGGCCAAATACTTTTAACACGGCAAGAAAAGACCCCAATCCTTTATTACTGATGCGCTGCAATATTTCTACCAGGCCCTGCTTTGCTTCAAGCGGCAGCACAAACTGGTATTGCACAAAACCTTTTTTTCCATAACCGCGGTTCCAGTTCAATATGGCATCGAGCGGGTAAAAGAAAGGTTCATAACTAACTACATTATTAATTTCTTTCTTAAAATTTTTACCGTAGTATAAAAAATTGAAAAGCTTTACAGTAAGGCTGTTCAGTACCCATGAAGGAAGATTGATGGGAAAGGGGATGCTTTTTTTTGCAGGAAGTTTTAATGGATCCGATTTTAATTTTTCAGGCAGGTCTTCCAGTTTTGCATGCTCACCCAAAATAAGAATACTTCTGCCAAAGTGTTCTCCTGTCTTTAAACAATCAATCCAGGCCACAGAATAAGTATAATGCTTATATTCTTCAAACAAACGAATAATATCATCAAGGCTTTCAGCCTTTATTTGTTTTTGTTTTATGTAAGATGTTTCAATCTTCTTCAGCCTGAATTTAACCTTTGTTATTAAACCTGTTAAACCCATGCCGCCACAGGTAGCTTCAAAAAGATCTGTATTTTTTTCAGGAGAGCAAACAATAGTTGAACTATCGGCCAGTATTAACTGCATTTCAACTATATGATTTGAAAAAGAACCGTCAACATGATGGTTCTTCCCATGCACATCGCTGCCCACAGCACCACCAACGGTAATGAATTTTGTGCCTGGCGTTACGGGCAGAAACCAGCCTTTGGGAACAACTATTTCTAATATTTTATCTAATGTAAGCCCGCTCTGGCATTCCAATATACCATTTACTGTATCAAAAGAAAGTACCTTATCATATTTTAAAGTGCTGATTGTTTCCTTTGCCAATGAAGCATCACCATAACAACGGCCATTTCCACGCGGAATAAATTGATCGCTTTTCTCTACCAGTTGTTCCAACTGCTCATTAAAACTAAAGCTGTGTTCATTGCTTTCCACAACAGGATAATTTCCCCAGTTTGCTATGTTCTTTTGCGCCATTACTTAAATATTGAGATGTCGGGTAAATAAATTATCAGGTAAAAACTTACAATCCATAACACAAGTGTTATCTGCAGAAATTTGTCTTTATACAACAGGTCTGTTGGCGAGCCGCTGTCTTTTTCAATAAATGTTATTTGCAGGTAACGCATCAGCCCAACAATCACAAATAAAGATGTATAATAAAGCCTGTAGGTGTTCCAGTGCTGCATTACTTCGGGTGAAATAGTGTACATGATATACGCTATGATAATGATGCCCGTAAACAATGAAAGCATAGCATTTAAAAATTCGAGATTATAGCCTTTAATAGCTTTGCGCATATCAAGCCCTGAATCAAGTTTAATTAGCACATCATCCCTGCGTTTTGCAATGGCCATAAACATGGCAAGTAAAAATACCATTATCATTAACCATTGTGATATACCGATTACTGCAATTACGCCGCCTGCTTTAATTCTCAATACGAAACCCATTGCCACCAATACTATATCAAGCACTGAAATATTTTTAAGACCAAGGGAATAACCGAGGTTCATTATAAAATACAGCATTAAAACAAACAGAAACTTATCTTTTACAAGTGCTGCTATTGCAATACCCAGCACTACACAACTTATGAATAACGCAATAGCTGCTTTTTTAGATACAGCGCCGGAAGCCAGCGGTCTTGTGCATTTTACCGGGTGTTTTTTATCAGCTTCAATATCCATGTAATCATTAATTACATACACCGCGCTGGCAATAAAGGAGAAGGCAATAAACCCTGCAAAACACAACAGCAGTTTTTGAACATTGAATACTTCGCCTGAGAAAAATAATGGAAGAAAAATAAAAGAGTTCTTAATCCAGTGCTTTGGACGAAGCAGGCTTAAATAATGTGAGATAGATTTGTTATTTGCTATGGAACCTGACGTAACCATTATAATTAGCTTAAGTATTTATTAATGATAGCGCTTAATTTTTCAACAGATTTTTCCCACGTATGCGATCCCGCGAAAACAATTCTTTCAGTTCTTAATTTATTGCTGTCTTCTGTAAGCGCTTTTTCAATAAGATCAGCAAATTGAGCAGAAGTATCTGACAGGTAAGTGAATGGTTCAAACATGCGCATGGCTTCTGTTCGCGTTGCCACAACAGGCTTACCCATGGAGAGATATTCATCAATTTTTAAAGGATAATTTCCCTTAGTGATTTCATTCTTTACCTGCGGATTAATGCAAACGTCGAAAGCCTTTACATAAGCCGGTAATTCCTGCAAATTCTTTCTTCCCAGGAAATGGATATTGCTGTAGTTGTGCAGGCTAGATTTTACAAAATTTTCCTGCTCCGGCCCCACCAAAACAATATTTGCATTGGTATATCGTTGGGCAATGGCCGCAATAATATTCTCGTCAAGCCTCTCAATATCAAGAACACCGGTATAACCTATGATAGGGTACGGAATATTCTTTAAATCAACGGGCATTTCATACGCAGCATCTGCATTAAAAAGCCTGGTATTGCAGCCTTGCCCAATATAGTAGGAAGATGCATTGTAACCACTACAGTAATTAGCGTAATATTCTGAATTGGTAACAACTACATCTGATTTTTCAATAAGTTCGGGTTCTAACGTATCACAATGTTTTTTCCAGTAATCATAACCTCTTAAATAATCGCGGCAGTAATAAACATATAAAGAAGGTGATAACAACTCTTTAAGGTAGTAGCCGTTAAAAATATCATTATCGTTAAAGAGGATTATATCTTTAAAACCGAGTTCTTTAATTGCGCTTTCTATATCCTTGGCAAAACGCTTGTTATTAAGATAGTTCACCTTTTTAAAAACGGATGTGGATGGCAGCCAGTTAATAGATTCTATAACAGATGCCGGGAAAAACTGCCACATATTCTTTCTTATCTTTTCCAACTTATTGCCGTTTTCCTTAACAAGGTCGTAATGCAGCTGAACGCCTTCATCTTTGGTTTTTGAAACCCAGGTTTTGCGGTTCAATGGCTTATTCACATATAAAACCCTGTTATGCTCGGCAAGCCTTGAAGCAATGTCTTTACAGTTGCTTCCCACATGGTAATACCATGGTTGTAAGCCAACAATAACTATGTCTTTTCCTTTCAGGGTAAGAAGGTTTGAGATTTTTTTCTCAGTGGCCTCCGGATATAAAACTCGCATTTAATTAAAAGAGTTAGTTTTTTGATTTATTTAACCCCTGTAATAAAATAGGTGGTGTAAACAACTTAATGGCTTCTTTTAAAGAGGTCATTACACGGGCTTTTTTATCTTCTTTTCTGTATTTAAAAATGGTATTATGGTCAGCATCGCTAACAGCGGTTTCTTCTACCGGCCTTCCATTTGTATAATAATATAAAGCAAGTGATTTTCTTGACCTGCCTTCGGGGCATTTTACCACATTTGGATTACCATGCCATGAGGTGCTGGTGGTTGAAAACATTGCCATCCTGTTAAATATGGGCAGGATTGATTTGCGGCATTCCTTCATATCAAGGTCCCACAATTCAAACTGGCCGCCATATTCTTCTTTCCAATCTTCATTTAAATATACTAACACATTCAGCCTTCTGTCAAGCTTTGTTCTTGGATGCTTGTTGAAGTCTGCATGTATTTTAAGCATGCCGCCCGGTTGAATCTGGTGACAGCCGCCGCCATCAAAAAATGGATCGGGGATTAAATTTTCAATTCCGGTAAGAGCTGATAAAAATTCCAGGAAGGGCTGGGAATTTAAATAATGCATGAACTCTCTTGTGGTTTCACCAAATCTGTACTCGCCTTTTGATGCAAGTTTTATCTGATTGGCATCATTATATTTAAAATCTGCATTCTTCGACATATCAGGAAATTCCCCCAACACTTTCTTTAAAACATCTTCATTAAAGAAGTTGTCAAAGTAAATACTGGGAAATGGATCTGCTGTTGCATACGCATCTTTATATTGCAATGCAAATGCTTTCAGCTCTTCGGGGGTACGCGATGTAAAGTTCATATCGGCTATTTTTTTTAATATCGGGGACTAAATTAGAACAGTATAAAAAATTTTATTTTGCTTTTAAGTGAATATTCCGTTTTATCCTATATGCGTGTTATTTTTAACGTTAAACGACATTCAAACTGTTTCTATAATTTTATAATGAAATGAAATCCAATCTTTCTATCTCCCAAAACAACTGGCTCAGAAATTCAGATTTATTTATCATTATTATCTTTTGCTGCGTTCCGCTTTTTATGAGTTTCCCGTACAGGGTAAACATTTTTCTGTCCTGGGAAGGCGCTTACAGGTTATATCTCGGCCAGATGCCGTACCGTGATTTTGGATTGCCTATGGGGTTTGGATATTGGGTGGTGCCTGCCATTTTCTTTAAAATTTTTGGCCCTTATCTCATTTCACTGGTAAAAGCGCAGGTATTTTTAAATTTTATATGTGCCCTGTCTTTCAGGGGGATATTAAAAAAATTAAACCTCTCAGATGGCGTAAGAATTGCCGTAATTATTGTTTTCTGCCTTTCTTATATACTTCCTAATTTTTGGCCGTGGTACAATAACTCTGTTATCATTTGGCAGATCGTGGGACTGAATTTTTTATTAGGCTTTTTAAATAGCGAAACTAAAAAGAAATACATTTTTTTATTCTTAAGCTGCTTTTTCCTTTTTGTGTCGTTTTTCACCAAACAGGATGGCGGTTTTTTAGGATTTGCCGTTGCGGCGGCGCTTGTTTTGTATAATGCCGTCATAACAAAAAAATGGAAAGACTTTTTTCTTTTTTTCCTGCTTTATATAATCATCGCTGTGCTGGTAATTTTACCTTTTACACAATACAGTTTTGGTTATTGGTTTAATCATGGCCAGCCGCCACACACAGCAAGAATTTCTATTTCTGATATACTGGGTGAACTTTTTGGCGCTTCACAATGGATTAAATTTTATTTACTGTTAATCGCCATTATTGTTGCATTCAAAATAAAAAATAACCGCAGCTTTTTAACTGACAGGAATGAAATGATTTTCCTGCTGCTTACGCTGGGCATTTTAGCCGAAGCATTAATTTTTGGTGTAACAAGTTATACGCCGCCCGATAATAATATATTCTTTCACAGCTTTGCGCTGGCCTATATTATTACAGGTTTGTCTGGCATTACCTTAATTAACTTCAACCGCTTTTCTTATTTCGCAGGTTTGGTGGTATTGATTCTGTTTTGGTGGTCGGCAGGTTACTGGCAATATATTAACAGGATCGTCATGCGCATTTTTCCTTCAGAAACAGTTCAAAAAAGTAATTCACCATCTGCCGAAAATGTAATCAACCGGTACACTTACATGCTTAACCTTGATTCTAATTATTATGAAGATGAAAGCACATGGACAACGATAGATTCGCTCAAATCATTTCAAAAAATATATTTGCCGCCTTCCACTATTGCAGGCATACAGCGATTGAAAAAAATGGATGCATTAAAAAATAATAATGCATCTGTTTTAAATATGACCGAATTAACGCCGCTGGATTATGAGTTTGGTTATAAGCTTGAAACGGGGGAAGATCACCCGCTGTGGGATCATCTTGGCGTTTGCATGTTCAATAAACAATGCGATGATTATTGTGATAAAATCAAAAACAAACAATATGATGTTGTTCTGTTTGAATATATCCCATCACTTAATAATTTCTTTCCTTTCAGAATAAGGGATTCGCTGCAGGTATATTATAAAAAAACAGATAGTTTTCTTGCTCCCAGAAGGCCAACAAATGGTACGATTGAAGTGTATGTAAAATAGCGAGGATGAGTGGCGCAAATCCTTAAGGCAAGTTCGTAACACTGCTCTAATTATATAATCAGAAAGAAATAACGCCTTTAAGTTCTTCGAAGAAAACATCTTTTTTGCGTGCAGAAATGGGCACAGATGCGCCGTCGGTCATAATAATAGATGCGCCGACGCCTTTAACAATTTTTATCATATGCCTTATATTGATAAGATAAGATTTGTGCACACGGTAAAAACCTTTTTCCGTAAGCAATTCTTCAAAGTCTTTTAAAGATTTTGAAGCCACATAACTTATATTACCGGTAAGTTTTAGCTTGGAATAACTATCCAAAGCTTCTATGTACATGATTTTGCTAATGTCAACTATATCGTACCCATCGGCTACATGCACTACAATCTTTGAAAAGTTTTCGGGTGAGTTCGTAAAATAATTTTTTATAAGGCCGCTTATTTCACCGTATTTATTTTGTTTATTCCTTACTTTTTCTATGGCGGCAATTATATCAGATGATTTTATGGGTTTTAAGATATAATCCATAGCGGCCATTTTTAAGGCACGTATGGCATATTCCTGGTAAGCAGTTACAAAAACTATTTCAAAATCAATTTTCGGGATTTTGGGCAATAGTTCAAAAGAAGTATAAGGTGGCATCTGTATATCCATAAAAATTACATCCACCTTTTCTTTCTCAATGTTTACCAATGCATCATCCAGGTTGTCTGCAATCCAGACAACTTCTACATTTTCGCAGCTTAATACAACGCGTTTAAGTATTTCGATATTGGACATTTCGTCATCCAAAATAGCAACTCTAACGTTTCTCATAGAAAGCAATTATAACAATTTTTTCTTAAGTGAATGCAAAATCATACTAAATATTTTGAACAGGCAGGCCTAATTCCACCAAAAGGCCTTCTCCCTCATTTGCTTTTTTATCTACAAAACCAATATAAGCTTTTGTTGCTGAGGTTTCATTCATCATCTTAATGCGCTCATTAAGAATTTTAAGTGCTGACCTTTCATAATTAGGATTACTCTGAAAGTCTTGCTTTAAACCAAGGCCGTTGTCATCAATTTTGACGATTAAAAGTTTATCGAAATAGAAATCAATATGCAGAAAACCATTATGCTTTTTTGGCGCCAGGCCATGCCGCACTGCATTTTCAACAAGCGGCTGGATCATCATGGTTGGTATATAAATATTTTTAGGTTCGGAAACGTTGTTAAGATTAATATTATAATCGAAGCTTTCATTAAAGCGCAGCCGTTCCAGCTCTATATATCTTTTTATAAAAGTTATTTCATCGGCCAGCGATACTTCAGGCTTCTTGGCATTTTCAAACATCTGTCTTAATAACAAAGAAAAATCTGATAAATAGTCAAATGCCTTTTTATTCTCATTTATCATTATCAGGTACTGGGCTGCACTTAGTGAATTATAAATAAAATGCGGATTCATTTGGCTGCTAAAAGCCTTTGATTCTAACTCTATTTTATTATTTTTACGCTCAAGCCGGATATTCTTTTCTGTAAGTTTATTGTAAGTACGCCTGTAAAAATAACTTCCTGCTGCAATAACAGCTAAAAGAATGTAATAAACAAAGATTGCAAAGGTCATAAGCTTAAGTTATCTGCGGACGACGATTGAGTATTAGAAATTTTTTCGCTAAATAAACTTAAGTTTTTTTATTTTCAATTATTATGTTACAAATGTTTAATCACAACTCTTGTATTTAATCAATGTCCTGGGTACCCATATCAAAGAGGGAAACTGTGCTTTGGAATGAAAAACTAAAAAATGTAGATGCAGTTTTTAATCAATTTCCCTATTACATCGCAAATGAATACAATTCATTTTTATCAAAAAGCCGGTTTATAAAATATGTTCATCAAGATCAGGATGTGGCTTATGCAGCCATCATCGAGATTGGCTTATACCCGGCTAAAATGGGTATTATTGAAGGCGGGCCTGTATTATTAAAAACTGATGCAGATGTTGGCGCCATAATCAATAACCTGAAAAAATTTGCAACAAAATCTGGTTATACGCATTTGCAAATAAGGCCGCCTATTAATTCCCCTGCCATAAGCATTATAGAAACAGATAAGGACTTTGAGAAGAAAGTTTATTTTCCTTACCATGTAAAAGACGATAGTGAATTAAACATTTATAATAAGTCCGAAAAAGAATTGCTTGCCGGTTTTAAAATGCAATGCCGGCGCAAAATTGTTTTGGCCGGAAGGGTTGGTTTTGAATATAAAAAAGCCGGGGAAAAGGAATTAGTTGATATAAAGAACCTTTTTAATGAAGTATCAGACAGTAAAGGTTATGGTTTTTTACCTTTTAAAATATATGAGGCCATTCACAAAGAAGGAAGGAAATATAATTTATGCGACTGGTACACGGCTTATTTGGATAACGAACTTGTAAATGCAATTTTTATTGTAAAAGATAGCCAGTCGTTCTACCACTTTACAAGCGCATTGAGGGTAACGAACTATCATCCAAACGAATCTCCTCCTGCCAAACTGCATTTTTTTGCCATGCAGGATGGCTTTTACAATGATAATAAAGCATACTATAATATAAGTTATGGCGGCAGCAATAGTTTAGTAAGGTTTAAAGAATTATTTAACCCGGTAGAAGTTGAAAAACCACCTTATTATACGTATGTAATTAAAAAAAGAACATTGAAATGGCTTTCCAGGTTTTCAAAAGATTATGCTGCACGTTTTAGAAACATAATAAAATCCGTGGATAAGTTATTTAGAAAATAAAACGTATTCATTAAATCTTAGCCTGTTTTTAAAAATGCTTTGGTTAATTTTTAAACGCTTTCAGCTATTTCAAAGATATTTGTTTTGAAATAGCGGTTAACTGCCTGCTTTAAAAAGTTTTAGATTCAAAAAATAATTTATAATACAGGGTGAAACCAGAAAAGGAAATTACCATTTACGATATTGCCAAACAATTAGGTGTATCTCCGGCTACGGTAAGCCGTGCGCTCAATAACAGCCCCTCCATCAGCACTTCTACCCGTAAACGCGTAAATGCTTTAGCCGAAAAATTAGGCTACCGCCATAATACTTTCGCCAGCAGCCTGCGCCTGCAAAAAACAAATACAATAGGCGTGATTCTTCACGAATTAAACAGCTATTTTATTACCTCTGTGCTTGCTGGCATAGAAAAAATTGCATCTGAAGCTAAGTACAATCTTATAATTGTGCACTCGGCAGAAAATGCTGCACTCGAAATAGCAAATGCCCGCAACCTTTTTCATAAACGGGTTGACGGTATTATAGCCTCCCTATCATTCGACACAGAAGACATTTCTCATTTTAATCAGTTTCAAAGTAAGAATATACCCGTTGTTTTCTTCGACCGCGTTTTCGAAAACAGCGAGAGCACTAAAGTTATTATTAATAATTTCCAGGCGGGCTACGATGCCACCAGCCATCTTATACAGCAAGGTTGCAGGCGTATTGCGCATGTTACATCCAGTCTTAAAAGAAATGTGTATGCCGAAAGAATGCGGGGCTACAAACAGGCTTTGCTTGACAATAAATTGAAATTCGATGAAAAGCTGGTGATAATTGACGGTTTTAAAGAACAGGATGCCACCCGTTCGGCAAAACATATCCTGTCAATGAAAACTTTGCCCGACGGCCTCTTTATTACCAATGATTTTTGTGCAGCCGTAATAATGCAGATATTGAAAGATGCAGGCGTGCGTGTGCCGGAAGATATTGCCATCGTTGGTTTTAATAACGATAGTATAGGCAAAGTTGTAAGCCCTAAACTCACCACCATAAATTATCCCGGTTTTGAAATGGGGCAGGTTGCGGCACAAAGCCTCATTAATCATTTAAAAGGTTTATGGAATATAAACCTTACCAACACCGTAGTAATAAAATCAGAACTTATTATCAGGGAATCTTCCCTTAAATCGGGCAAACCTGCATAGGTTCTTTCTCTGCGCTTATATTAACTAAAAGCTACAGATTAAATGACAATATTGCATAAATCTTAACCCTTAAGTTTACTATTTTTGCAATTCAATTTTTAAAAGCCTGTTTTCTCATGAGTGTTACTCCAAAATTTGCACAGCTAAAACCATCCTTTCATGCTGAATTAAAAAAACGTATTGCTAATTATTTTGAAACTACCGGCAAATCAACTGCAGGCAATTATGCTCTTTGGACCAAAGCCATTATTTTAGTTTCGGCACTTATCTTATTATATATACACCTGGTGTTCTTTACGCCTTCAACATTGTGGGCTATAGCTGAATGCATATTGCTTGGCGGCGCTGTTGCATCAATAGGTTTTAATATTATGCACGATGGTGCTCACGGCAGTTTCAGCAAAAGCCCTGTTTTAAATAAAATGGCTGCTGTAACGCTTGGCTTTTTAGGCGGAAGCCATTTTATGTGGAATGTTAAACATAATATTATTCACCATGCTTATACAAACATTGATGGCGTGGATGATGATATTGACGCAAAACCTTTTTTAAGAATGGCCTCAACCCAGAAGAAATATAAATTTCATCGTTTCCAGCATTGGTATTTCTGGTTTTTTTATTGCTGGCTATATATATACTGGATATTCTTTTCTGACTATAAAAAATATTTCACCCGTAAAATCGGCGATATGCCTTTAAAGAAAATGACGGCAAGCGATCATTTCTATTTCTGGCTGTATAAAGTAGTAAGTCTCGCAGTTTTTATTGTTATTCCCATGATTACGGTGGGCGTTGGCGATACCATTATTGGTTATTTAATAATGACATTGGTAGCGGGTTTTATTTTAAGCATTGTATTTCAATTAGCGCATACGGTGGAGCACACGCAATTTCCAATGCCAAACGAAGCTTCAGGCAAAATGGATGACGAATGGGCCATTCACCAGCTAAAAACAACCGCTAATTTTGCAACAAGAAACCCGGTTATTTCCTGGCTGGTAGGCGGCCTGAATTTCCAGATTGAGCACCATTTATTTCCTAAAATATCACATGTTCATTATCCTGCCATCAGCAAAATAATAAAACAGGCCTGCCGGGAATATAATGTTACTTATGTTGAATATCCGCGCATGTACCAGGC
>NZ_JBQCIT010000031.1:0-364263 GCF_051953455.1 Parafilimonas sp.
ACAAGTAATAAAGCACTTACGCCGATAATCCTGTATCCTTCACGATGAATGGTCATAACAAAAATTGGCTGCAAATATAAACAAGTGTTGTTGACTGTTGATTAGCGGACCTTTGGCTATTGCCAAACCTTTCAGATCATAGAAATATTTTTACATACAGCCACACGAAAACTGTTGCAAATAAAAGCGAATCAAACCTGTCGAGAAAGCCTCCGTGGCCGGGCAGTATATTGCCGCTGTCTTTTATACCGGCTTTCCGTTTTAAACTACTTTCAAATAAATCTCCAAAAATGCCGGTTACACAAATTAATGTAGAAATAATAGCCAACTGCACAATATCAGCGTTCAAAAAAATTTGACCAAAAGCAGTAATGGTTACAACAGCCAACACAACACCGCCTATCGTGCCTTCCCATGTTTTTTTGGGGGAAATAGACGTGAGCGGCGTTTTGCCAACTGCAGAACCAACAAGATAAGCCATGGTATCGTTTATCCATAATGTAATAATCAATACCAGCGGCAAAACAAGGCCCATATCAAGGCCAAAAAAACTGCCGAATATCATGCCTTCAGAACGCAGGTCTATCATACAGCCGCAGCTAAAAGAAATATAGAGCAATCCTCCCATCGAAATAAGCAACGGCTTCAGGTTAAAATTGCGGCTTAACAAAATTTCAATCACAGGCAGGGTTATTACGGTCAGCAACATTAAATACCAGCCTATTTCACTAAGCTGCAATGTTCCTATCGCGTAAGCATAATTCGTCATCCATAGCATAAAGCCCCAGCCTGCCAGCATTACACCATAATGATGCATGAATGAAATGGATTTATATTCAGGCTCAATTTTGCCGGTTATTGCTTTAAACTCTGTCCAGCAGCCAAAATGTATGATTGAAAAAAGAATAAAAAATGTCCAGTGGTTTATTAGCAGCCCGCATAGCATTACTGCCACAAATACAAGAGAAGTAAGCGCCCTGGTTTTAAATGTTTGCACGTTAAATGCCATACGTGTAATAATCGGTGAATATAAATTAATCTGTTTTTATTTTTAAGCCATGAATCTTTTAGGAAATTTAATCTGGTTAATCTTCGGCGGTTTTCTTTCCGCGCTCGGATATTTTGTTATGGGTTTTGTTTTCTGCATTACCATCATTGGCATTCCGTTTGGCATTCAATGTTTCAAAATAGGCATCTTCACGCTTATGCCGTTTGGAAAAAAAGTGGTTACAACCTCATCTTCAGGCGGTTGCCTTTCGCTCTTATTCAATATCATCTGGATCGTAAGCGGTGGCCTTTACACAGCCTGCGTGCACCTTGTTTTTGCAATATTACTTTTTATAACCGTTATAGGCATACCTTTTGGCAGGCAGCATTTAAAACTGGTTGAATTAACGCTTATGCCGTTTGGAAAAGACATTGTTACTACGTAACAATTAATAATTTTTAGGGAACCGGCAGTTGATACCTTGTGGCATCGTCCCTTGCGTCGCAGCACTTGTACTGTATATTTATAGCAGCATAATGCAGATGCTCAGTCTTATAAAAACTGTTTAAAATTTAAACAAAGAAAACTTCTTAACGTAAATCTATTTTTCAAAAACCAATGTTTCTGCATTAGCCCCAAGTGCAGTCAATGCGTCCAGTATGCTTTTGATAAATTCATCGGGCCCGCACACATAAAAATGCTGATTAAAGTTTTGGATTGTGTTCCGCAGAAAAGATTTGTCAATCCGCTTATCATAATATTTTGTACCGGGCTGGCTGGTAATAACATTTATAAACTTTCCATCCAGCATCTCACTAAATTCATCTTTTAAAATAATATCAGCTTCTGTTTTGTTTGAAAATATCAGCACATTGTTTCCCAGCTTATATTGTTGTTTCAGATGCCTGAATATGGAAATAAAAGGCGTAACACCGGCGCCACCGGCTATAAAAACACCTTCACCTTTATATTCAATAGCGCCCCAGGCACTGCTTATTTCAAACTCAGCACCGGGTGTTATAGATTTAAGCTTATTCGTTAACCCCTCCGGGTTATCGTATAATTTTATAGTAAACTCTAAAAAATCATCGTCCGGTAAACAGGTAAACGTAAACGGATGTTTATTCTCTTTCCAGCCTTCTTCATTCAAGCTTAAATCAACAGCCTGGCCCGGAACAAACACAAAACCTTCGGGCTTTGTAACCCTGAAAGTTTTTACATTATGTGTTCTCGGGATAATTTCTGTTACCGTAACTATGTAATTATTTTCCATAAAATCATTTCCTGCTAATGTACCAAAATTAACCAAGTCCTACCGGCATTGCCATAGCCCATATGCCAGCGATTGCTATAAAATAAAACGGCCCCGCATTTTATGCGAGGCGTTTGTTGCCCGACCTGGATTCGAACCAAGACTCTCAGAACCAAAATCTGATGTACTACCCTTATACTATCGGGCAATTATTTTAATTTAATTATTTATTGCTGTCCGCAGGTAATTGCAGGGTTGAAGGTGCCTGTTGTTGCTGTGAATTGGCAGGCGCCTGCTGTGTTGGAACAGTTGAAGTATTTATATCCTGCAATGAGTTGCTGCCGGAACCGGAAACATTAGAAACCAATAAAACAGATACAATGCTCAATACGGCAAGTGCGGAAGCAAATATCCATGTGCCTTTATCTAATATATCGTTGGTTTGTTTCACACCCATAAACTGGCTGTTAAACCCGGCTATAGAACCGCTTAAACCACCGCCTTTGGGATTCTGGATCAATATGATCAATCCCAGCACTATACACACCAAAACAATAAGAATAAACAGAATGAGCGCCATTACTAATCTTTTAGTTCCTTAATTTTTGCCGCAAAGTAAGCGGATTTGGAGGGATTAATAAAACTTAATTTTTCATAAATATTTATTGCCTGTTCAGGCTTGCCCTGCTTTAAGAGAACTTCTGCCATAGTTTCGGTTACAACCTCCTCAGCATCATTGGAGTGCTGCGCAATATGCTGCACCTGCTGCTCGCCTGCTTCATCACTTCGAAGTTCTGTGGGGGAAGGGTTAATGCTTTTCATTTGTTTCAGCCAGTCTGTAAAGCGCCTCAATTGCTTGCCGAGCTTATCATTTGGTTTTTCCTCGTCCAGCTTTATGCCCTGCGATTCAAAATAATCTACCCGGTGCAGCGGCAAGGTTTCTATCGGCACTTCGGTTACAGATTCTTCCACCGGTTTTTCAAAAGCTGCCGCCTGCTCCTGCAAAAGGCTGCTTAATTTATCATTAATAATTTCATCTTCTGACAGATCACTTACAGGCTCATCTTCCGGAAAATCCACTTCACCGGGCAATTGGGTAAATTCTTCTGCTTCTTCAATGTTTGCATCATTCTCCTCCGTAACAGGTATCGCTTCTTTTATAATTTCCGGTTGCACGATTGCCAAAGGCTGCCCTGTAATTAATTCATCTTTCTTTACAACAGGTAATTCCTGCTTTTCTTCAATTACAGGCTGTGCTGTTTTTGAAACCTGCTCTTCAGTAAGATTCAGGTTATAGTGCAACAATAATTCATCAGCAAAATGCAGTGCTGCCTTTTGCAAAGCCTGCTCATAGCCGTGCTGTTTTGAACGATACAGTTTATCTGCAAGCAGAAAATAGGCTGCGCCATAGTAAGGTTCATCGGCCATCAATTGCTTCAACTGATCTTCGGTAACATCAATTGCGGCTTTGTTAAATAAAGCCTGCGAAATATTTTCTGCCGGTAAAACCATTCAGCATTTTTGTTTGTACGGTGAAAATACTATTCTCTACCAGTTTGAAAAAATATGGTTGAATATCTGGTCGGTCAACTGTGTAATTACATCATCCAGCAACTGGCCTTCAGCCTGTTGTAAAGATTGTGTGGCCGAGAAATCGAAATCACGGCTTACGGTAAAATTATCCGTTTTATTATCTACTGTATTGAATACGGTAATATTAGCTGCAACCGTTAACCTGTTGCCCGCAGAAGTCTGGTTACTGATGGCCGATAAGGAAACATCGTACCGGCTAACATAACCCGTAATTATATAGCTGGCATTATCACCGTTTACAAGTGCGAGCTTTGTATAATTATTTATTTTCTGCTTAAGATTATCAGTAAGCTTAGGGCTTAACTGCGGGTTTACATAACGGGCTTTGTTTTCTAAAAACCCAACCTTAACCGTTTTAAATTTTGAATAGTCGATAGATACATCCCGGAAAGTATAAACGCCGCAGGAAGTGAGGAATAAAAGACTACAGACCACAGTCAATAGCCCATAGCTTAAAAATCGCCGCCTGTTAAAGGTTGACAGTAGACCATTAACCGTTAACCGTTTATTCATTAATATCATATTCTTTCAGCTTTCTGTAAAGTGTTCTTTCACTAATGCCTAAATCCAATGCGGCATCTTTTCTTTTACCACGATGTTTTTTAAGCGCCTTTATTATCAGTTCTTTTTCCTTATCCATAATATTCAGCGATTCCTCCACCTCTTCATGCTCATGAATTTCACCTTTATGCGGAAGAATTACGGCCTGGTTAGGCTGTTGCACATTTACCGGCAAAGCGGCTGCCGGGTTATTACCAGCCAATACCGGCGCTGCGTATTCATTACCGTTCAGAGAAAAATCCCGCTGTAAAGATTCTGCGGTATAATTTGCCGCACTGCCCGCCAGTGAAGGGTTTTTCAGGATTTCAAGAAACATTTTCTTGAGTTCCGTAACATCCTTCTTCATATCGAAAAACAGCTTGTACAAAATCTCTCGCTCATTATTAAACTCACCATTTGCCTGCTGCGTTTGCGCTAAAACCGGCAGGCGGTTTATATTCTTTTCAGGCAAAAAACGCTGCAGGTCGGCTGCGGTTATTACCTGGTTTGTACTTAAAACTGATAACTGTTCCGCAATATTCTTCAATTCCCGCACATTGCCGGGCCAGTTGTAGTTAATTAACATGTTTTTCGCCCCGTCATCCAGTTGCACCGGCGTCGTCTTATAACGTTCCGCAAAATCAACCACAAACTTTCTGAACAATAAAACAATATCTTCTTTTCTATCCCTCAAAGCCGGGACGCGAATGGGCACTGTGCTTAAGCGGTAATATAAATCTTCCCTGAATTTACCGTTGTGCGCCGCAACATATAAGTCTTTATTCGTGGCAGCAATTACACGCACATCTGTTTTCTGCACTTTGGATGAACCCACGCGGATGAACTCTCCTGTTTCCAGTACCCGCAGCAAACGGGCCTGTGTGCCCAGCGGCATTTCACCAATTTCATCTAAAAAAATGGTGCCGCCGCTTACGGTTTCAAAATAACCTTTACGGCTGTCAACGGCACCGGTGAAAGAGCCTTTTTCATGGCCAAAAAGTTCTGAATCTATAGTGCCTTCGGGAATAGCACCGCAGTTAACGGCAATAAAAGCATTATGTTTTCTTGCCGATAAAGCATGTATAATTTGAGAGAAAGATTCTTTACCTACACCGCTTTCGCCCACAATTAAAACGCTGAGGTCTGTTGATGCCACCTGCATGGCAACCTGTATTGCGTAATTGAGCGCCGGTGAATTGCCTGTAATTCCAAACCTGTTCTTTATTGATTGTATTTCCGCCATCGTTAAATCCCTTTATTTCTTAATTCGTCTTGCAATAAAATTTCTATTTCATTTAAAAGCAAAGGCAAAACATCTTCTGAATAAAGCCATAATCGTGAATAATCAACCAAATCATAATCGTGAGTTAAGACATGTCTTAATCCAATGACTTGCCGTTTGCCTGTAATATTTATTTGAGGGTTAATCTTGTCTATTTGAAATATGGCTTCACCAATAATCTGAAAGCATCTTTCAGCGGTTCTGTAGAAATAATTTTTTCCTAAAAAGTTATTAATATTAATGGCATCTTTTCGTAATTGGATTATTTCATCACCAGCTTTTAAA
The DNA here is from genome assembly GCF_051953455.1 of Parafilimonas sp. Classification (NCBI taxonomy): domain Bacteria; kingdom Pseudomonadati; phylum Bacteroidota; class Chitinophagia; order Chitinophagales; family Chitinophagaceae; genus Parafilimonas; species Parafilimonas sp. The sequence goes on from NZ_JBQCIT010000031.1 coordinate 5,941, forward strand.
ATGTCTTCATAATAGACTTTTAAATCACGCCTCGGCATAAATCAATTTCTTTTCATCATTAATAATTTTCTTCAGGTATTTATTCCTGATGTTTTTTTCAGTTAACAAATCGACTTCTCTTTTAAATAATGACGAAAATCGATCTGATAAATTATCCATGTTTTCAAAATAAGCATAAAGCTCATTATTGTTGGTCAATGACGGATAGCTTTTAAATTCTACAAGTAAATCAACATCGCTTTCAGCATTAAAATCTTCCCTCGTCGCGCTACCGAAAACATACAACTCCTTTACATGATATTGTTTGCACAAATCAATAATCTGTTGTTTGTTATCTTCTATTATCTGATTCATAACTATTCCTTTACCGCTTCGCCAATTAACGTTGCCTGCGTAAAATCATTCACTCTCACAAAAGCATAATCGCCCTTTTTATAATTGTAATTTTCTTTCGGAAAAACAATTACTTTATTCTGAGAATTCCTGCCCATCCAGTCGGCATCGCTTTTTTTACTGTTGCCTTCTATTAATACTTTAAATGTTTTGCCTACATCCTGTTTATTACTTTGGTAAGAAAGCCTGTTTTGCAATTCCACAATTTCTTTCAGCCTGCGTTTCTTTACTTCTTCCGGCACATCATCTTTATACCTTCTTGCAGCCAGTGTGCCCGGGCGTTCAGAATAAAAGAACATATAACTCATATCGTAAGCGCTGCTTTGCATCATGCTTAAAGTATCCGCATGGTCATCTTCCGTTTCAGTGCAAAAACCGGCGATAATATCTGAGCTTATGCCGCAATCGGGAATTATTTCGCGTATGCGTTTTACTTTGGCTATGTACCACTCCCTTGTGTAAGTGCGGTTCATCAACTGCAATACACGCGTGCTGCCACTTTGCAAAGGCAGGTGAATATAATTGCAGATATTATCATACTTAGCCATAGTAAACAACACTTCATCCGTAATATCTTTCGGGTGCGATGTGCTGAAGCGAACCCTTAACTCAGGGCTGACCAGCGCTACTTTTTCCAGCAGTTTTCCAAAGGTTACAATCTCATCATTGGCTTCATCAATCCAATAATAACTATCAACGTTCTGTCCAAGCAAGGTTACTTCTTTATAGCCCCTGTCAAATAAATTTTGCGCTTCTGCAATGATGGAATATACATCGCGGCTGCGTTCGCGGCCGCGGGTAAATGGCACTACGCAAAAACTGCACATGTTATTACAACCACGCATGATAGAAATGAATGCAGTAACGCCATTACTGTCTAATCTTACCGGGGAAATATCGGCATAGGTTTCTTCGCGGCTAAGTAAAACGTTTACCGATTTTTGACCGGTTTCGGCTTCTTCAATTAAAACCGGTAACGTTCTGTAGGCATCCGGGCCAACCACAAGATCAACCAGTTTTTCTTCTTCGAGAAATTTTGATTTTAATCTCTCCGCCATGCATCCCAGCACGCCTACCAACAGCCCCGGTTTTGCATCTTTAATCTTTCGGAATTCAGTCAAGCGTTTACGAACTGTTTGTTCTGCCTTTTCACGAATGGAACATGTATTTAGCAGTACCAGGTCCGCTTCTTCATAATTACGGGTGGCGCCAAAGCCTTCATTCTGTAAAATGGAAGCCACAATTTCGCTGTCGCTGAAATTCATCTGGCAGCCATAACTTTCTATATAAAATCTTTTATTGTATTGATTTTCATCGTTGGTAAAAGGCGCAAACGCCTCACCCTGTCTTGCCTCATCGTGTACTTTATTTGCAACCAGATCCTGCATGTATAAAAAATTAGCTTGCAAAGCTAATGATTTAAGACAGAATGGCAGCGATGGTAAGTTAAAAACGTTAGAGAGGGAAATGGAGCGGAAGACGGGACTCGAACCCGCCACCTTTAGTTTGGGAAACTAATACTCTACCGGATGAGCTACTTCCGCCTGGTTTTAATGAACTGCTGATTTAATTTTTGTTTTAAGCCAGCTATCTTTTACTGGAATCATCCAGTTATTTTCCAATTCTTTTTTCGTGGCCACAACATTATTAAAAAATAATGTATCGGACGAAATAAAATTATTTTCCAGCGCATAACTGAACTGCTGTCGTGGAATAACCTGCACTTTATCCTTCACCACAAAAGCCAGGTTTTGCCAGTTAAACATTTCAACACCAAACTGTTTTTCTATCTGCTGAATAATACGCACCGAACTATCAATGCTGCACCCGCTAACGCCGGTTGCCGTTTCATCGGCCATTAAAATGATAAACTGGCCAAAAAATAAATTAGCATAGCCTTTTACCGGTGTTCCGTGTGCTTTCCAGTTTTTAACCAAATCGTTTAATATATCTTCAATTTGCAATGCTTCACTTATGGTGAATAAACGGCTTGCCTGGTAAATCCAAACACGTGAGTTATCATTAAAATCTCCAGGCAATAAATGTTTGTATTCAAAATTCATGTGGCAAAATTAATATTCATTAATAAATGTTTGATCTTTTTACAAAACCTTTGCTTTATGCTATGACAACGCCAGGAGGCTTTTCTCAAACGAATATAACCTTGTAGTTATATTCGTTTTTAATTTGCTTCATTACCATTTTTTTACATTTAATTGTTATTATGGAAAACAAGAAGATTAACAGAGCCGGTTATTTAATGTTTATATGCTTATTGTTTTACACGGCTTCATTAGCCCAGCCACTTAAAGTGGGCGTAGCAGGCCTTAATCACGATCATGCTTATGGCTTAATGAACCAATATAAAAATGGTGAAGTGGAAATAATTGGGATTGCCGAGCCAAATAATGAATTAGTGCAACGCTATAAAGAAAGATATAAACTTCCCGACTCCATTTTTTATACATCGGTTAGCGAAATGCTGAAGCACATTAAACCAGATGCTGTATTGGCCTATAATGCTATTGCAGACCATCTTGCCGTTGTGGAAGCCTGCGCACCAAAAGGTGTTTCCGTTATGGTTGAAAAACCTTTGGCAACAACCGTTGCTCAGGCCGAGCGCATGGCAATGCTCGCAAGAAAATATCATATACAATTACTAACTAATTATGAAACCACATGGTATCCAAGCAACCAGCAGGTTTATGATATTGTAAACAAAGAACAAACCATTGGCGAGGTAAGAAAAATGATTGTGCACGACGGGCACCCGGGCCCGGTTGAAATTGGCTGCAGCAAATATTTCCTGGAATGGCTCACCGATCCTGTGAAAAATGGCGGCGGCGCTATAATTGATTTTGGCTGCTATGGCGCCGATCTTATGACATGGCTGATGAAAGGCCAGGCGCCTGTTGCAGTAACAGCTATTACGCATCATATAAAACCAAACATTTATCCAAAGGTTGATGATGACGCAACTATCCTGCTTGAATACCCAAAAGCCACTGGTATTATAGAAGCTTCATGGAACTGGCCTTTCGGTATTAAAGATTTTGAAGTGTTTGGTGATAAAGCTTATTTGCATGCCCTGAATAATAATGATCTTGAAAGGAGGGACACAATGAATTATCATGCTGTGCAAACAAAGCCGCTTATTTATAAAGATAATTTGTCTTACCTCGCCGCAGCATTAAAGGGAGAAATTCGTGATACATATGACCCTTCGTCGCTGGAAACCAATTTGATTGTAGTAAAGATATTAGAAGCCGCACGGGAGTCAGCAAAAACAGGGAAGCGGGTTACGCTCTCACCATAATAAAATATCTATTTGGAAATAATAGCCGAATACATGCTGCTACCAAAGCGTGATGGTAATTCGTTTAGCTTTCTTGTTTTCCATTCATAGGTTTCAAAAAAGCTTTTAAGGTTTTTAAAACTAATGGGATAAGGCACCCACATATTGGCAATATCCGAATTATATTCAACCATTAACAGGTAGCCATTTTCGTTAAGGCAACTAAAAACTTTTTGGATGAATGCATCTTTATCTTTCACAAAATGAAAAGCATTAGCCATTAAAATACCGGATAAATTTTTAAACGGAAGCACATCCTTCACAAAATCCAAAGCAAGTTTTTCAAGTTTAATTTCTTCACGCACAGCAACATGCTTTAATGCGTTGTTGCTTTTATCAACGGCATAAATCAAACTATCATCTGCCAGTAATTGAGAAAGCGCATTTGTAAATAATCCATCGCCACAACCTAAATCCGCCCAAACAGTTGCATGTTCCGGAAGTTCATGTTGAATAAGGGATATAGCCTCTTTTAGCTGCATAACCTATCGTTTATTAAAGTGTCAAAACTATATTCAATTTTCGGAAACACTTCTTAATCTTTCCCCCCGAAAAAAACCATAATAAAAATGGTACATTATATTTGCAGCCAATTTTGTTCCGCCTGCAACGGAATCCATATTGTTAATGGAACCTTACTTTAAGTGGGGTCTGAAATTTTTACACAATGGCTGTATTACATAACCGCATTTCCGGCGAAGAATTAAAACGTCGCCTTTATGAAGAAACTGAACCCAGAATAACTATCAGTTTCTATCAATATTTTCCTGTTCAAAACCCACAGGAGTTCAGGGACTATTTATATAAGCACTTACATAATTTAAATGTATTCGGCAGAATTTACGTTGCCAAAGAAGGTATCAATGCGCAGGTTAGTGTGCCGAAATCCAATTTTGAAGCGCTTAAAACATTCCTGTATTCCATCAACGAATTAAGTAACCTGCGCTTAAATATTGCAGTAGATGATGATGGTAAAAGCTTCTGGGTTTTATCTGTAAAAGTGCGGGAGAAAATAGTTGCTGATGGAATTACTGATCCCGGCTTCAGCATGGAAAATAAAGGCCGCTATGTAAATGCGGAACAGATGAATGAGCTGCTGCAAAAAGAGGATACGATTGTAATCGACATGCGCAATCATTATGAATATGAAGTGGGCCATTTTGAAAAGGCCATTGAAGTGCCTTCAGATACGTTTCGCGAACAATTACCCATGGCCGTGAACATGATGAAAGGCAATGAAGAAAAAAACATCATTATGTATTGCACCGGCGGCATACGCTGTGAAAAAGCAAGCGCTTATATGCTGCATAATGGTTTTAAAAATGTTTTTCACCTTGAAGGCGGCATTATTAATTATGCAAAACAGGTAAAGGAAAATAACCAGTCATCAAAATTCATTGGTAAAAACTTTGTATTCGACAACCGTTTGGGAGAACGCATTACTGAAGATGTTATTGCTAAATGTCATCAATGCGGCAAGCCCTGCGACACACATACCAACTGCGCCAATAATGGCTGCCATCTTTTATTTATTCAATGTGAAACATGCAAACAAAAATATGATGGCTGCTGCAGCACCGAATGTAAAGAAACCATCCATCTTCCTTTGGAAAGACAAAAACAAATACGCAAAGGCATTGATAAAGGGCGTAATATTTTTAATAAAAGTAAAGTTCGTCTAAGACCGAGGCTGAATGGTTGAAAAGTTGATTAGCTATATGATGGTACGTTAATCATTTCCATCCGATCAACTTATTAACCCAATCAACTACTCAACTTCTTTGAGCGCTTCGGCAATCCGCCCGTACGTTTCTTCATCACCCAGTTCCTGCGGTACAAACTTTTCACCAATTACCGTTTCGTATAATTCAATATAGCGTTGCGAAATGGTATTCACCCAGTCTTCACTCATTTCAGGTACGGTTTGTCCTTCCTTGCCCATAAAATTATTTTCAATCAGCCATTCACGCACAAACTCTTTGCTAAGCTGTTTCTGCCGTTCCCCTTTGCGCTGACGCTCCTCAAAACCATCAGCATAAAAATACCTTGAACTGTCCGGCGTGTGCACTTCATCCATTAAATAGATTTCATTGCCAAGCTTGCCAAATTCATATTTGGTATCAGCGAGAATTAAACCATGTTTGGCTGCAATTTCTTTGCCGCGTGCAAACAGTTTTAATGCATAATTGCTCAATATTTTCCATTCATCTTTTGTGGCAATGCCGCCGGCAACAATGCCATCCGGATCAATATCTTCATCATGCCCGGCATCGGCCTTGGTGCTTGGCGTAATTATGGGTTCGGGAAAGAAATCATTTTCTTTCAAACCCTCCGGCATTAATGCACCGCATAAGATGCGTTTATCGCTTTTATAAGTACGCCAGGCATGGCCAACCAGGTTACCGCGTACTACCATTTCAACTTTGAACGGCTGGCATTTTTTACCAATGGAAACATTGGGCGCGGGCACTTTCAAAAGCCAGTTGGGGCAAATGTCTTTTGTGGCATTAAGCATATAAGCCGCAATCTGGTTTAAAACCTGTCCTTTATAGGGAATTGGCCTGGGCAGAATAACATCAAAAGCGGAAATGCGGTTACTGGCAATCATTACCAGTATATCACTATTTATTGTGTAAACATCCCGCACCTTGCCGCTATAAAAACCGGTCTGGCCTTCAAATTCAAATTGTTGTTTTTTCATATAAATACAAACCTACAAGAGATGTGGAAGCGCACAAAATGATTCAGAAAAAATAATCTAACTTCATTAACTGAATAATACCTATAATTTGGTGTATTAATATTTCGATTGTTTGCAACAAGTGTTATTATTGTATTGCTAAAACTTTTCTATGCAAAAGAAACTGCCTCTCTTGCTCTTTATCATTTTCTGTATTATAAATGCTAACCAGGTTTTTGCTCAACAGCCAACCATAATTACAGGAAATATTAAGAACAGCACCACAAAAGAAAACCTGGCTGCCATATCAATTATTGTTAAAGGCACCGGCGACGGTACTTATACCGATGAAAAAGGGAATTTCAGGCTTGTAACTGCACAAAAGCCACCTTTTGTAATAACAATATCTTCTATTGGCTATGCCGAAAAAGACGTGAATGTTGAAACCAACAACCAGGTTATAAATGCGGAGCTTGAACCAAGTTTTACCCTGGGGCAGGAAATTGTAGTGGCTGCTTCAAGACTGCCCGAACGCATACTTGAATCGCCGGTAACGATTGAACGTGTGAGCGCCACGGCTATCCGCAATGCACCCGGCCCCAATTATTATGATGCATTAAATAATTTAAAAGGCGTTGATGTAACGACATCAAGTTATACATTCAAAACAATTTCAACACGCGGTTTTAATGGCAGCGGTAACCTCAGGCTTAATCAATTGGTAGATGGAATGGACAATTCAGCGCCTGCTTTAAATTTTTCTGTTGGTAATGTAATAGGCCTTACCGATTTGGATGTTGATAATATGGAATTGCTTTCCGGCGCGTCTTCTGCATTATACGGTTCCGGCGGCATGAACGGCACATTACTTATTTCAAGTAAAGACCCATTCAAATACCAGGGGTTCAGCGCCGAAGTAAAAGAAGGCATCATGCATATAAATGATTACCGGCATAAAGCTTCGCCTTTTCATGATATTGCTATAAGATGGGGCAAGAAAGTGTCTGATAAATTTGCCTTCAAGATCAGCGCTGAATATATGAAGGCCGACGACTGGCGTGCAGATGATTCCACCAATCTCGAACGTAATAATGTGCTGAGCAAAATAAAATCCGGTACAAGGGCAACTGATCCTAATTATGATGGTGTGAATGTATATGGCGATGAAGCAAGCGCAGGTTTAAAAAGCCTCGCACAAGTGGCAATAGCCCAGGCCAATTTACCTCAATCTGCAACAGATTACATGGATTATTTAATCGGGACCGGCCAAAGTTATGAACAGATACAGCAAACTCTTGCAGCAGATCCTTCAACCGCTCCTCTTAATCAAATACTACCTTTTTACATGGGGTATAAAACAGACATATATGGCACGCAACAAGCCAGCCGGACGGGATATAATGAAGAAGATTTGGTGAATTATAATGCTCACAATTTTAAAGTTTCGGGTGGGTTATATTATAAAATTAACAGCAGCACCGAGGCTTCTTTAACCGGGAACTGGGGATTGGGAACAACTGTATATACCGGCGCTGACAGGTATTCATTAAAGAACTTTAGCATCGGCCAGTATAAACTTGAAGTAAATAATCCAAACTGGTTTATAAGAGCTTATACCACGCAGGAAAATTCCGGCGATTCTTACGCCAGTACCCTGGCAGCCCTTGGTGTAAACCGGGCATGGAAAGCCGATGGTGATTGGTTTGGTCAATACGGCTTTGTGTATTCTGATGCAACTTTAAAGGGCGCTACCATGCAACAGGCAGATGCTGCAGCGAGGGCCTATGCTGATGCGGGAAGATATGTGCCGGGTTCCGCCGAATTCAACACGGCTTTTAAAAACTCAACTACAACTTCAATTAGTGAGGGCGGCTCGCAATTTGCTGATAAATCAAGCCTCTACCAGTTTTCAGGCCAGTATAATTTTTCACGGTTTGTAAAGGTTATTGATGTGCTGGCCGGTGCAAGTTACCGCTGGTATCATCTCAATTCCAACAATACAATTTTTTATGAACCCGATGGCCCCATCAATATCAGCGAATATGGCGCATACGTTCAACTGCAAAAAGAAATAGTAAAAGATGTTTTGAAATTAACCGCTTCAGGGCGCTATGATAAAAATGAAAATTTCAAAGGACGTTTTACGCCAAGGTTTACAGCAACTGTAACACCGGCAAAAGATCATGCTATCCGCCTTTCTTATCAGCAGGCTTACCGCTTTCCCAATAACCAGGATCAGTGGATAAACCTTCAAACGCCGGGCAGCGTTTTAATAGGATGCTTGCCTGTATTTAATACGCTTTACAATTTTAGCGGCAACCCGGTTTACACGGCAACCAGCGTTGCCACATACAGGGCCACGGGCCAGGTTGATTCGCTTAAAAAAGCAGAGTTTAAAAAAGCAAAGCCGGAAACCATGGAGTCTTATGAACTTGGTTACCGCGGCATAATAAACAATGTTTTTTTAATTGATGCCTACTATTATTTCAGCAGGTATAAAGACTTTATCGCACGCCAAGCTGTAGCAAGAGGCGCCAGCGGCAACCCTGAAACGTCTGTTGCAGAACTGGCCAGCCCTTTTACCAGCACTAACTATGCATTTGTAGTTAATACAGAAAAACCTGTTAAAGCCAACGGCTGGGGCGTAAGCCTGCAATACCGCATTGGCAAAACTTATGCGGTTACCGGCAATCTTTATGGTGATCAGTTAAAAGGTGTTGAAAAAGATCAAATCACATTTTTCAATACGCCCAAAACACGTTTTAATCTCGGCTTCTCCAGTTCAAATGCCTATAAGGGCGTAGGATTTAACGTAATTTATAAATGGCAGGACAAGGTTAGCTGGGAAGGGACTTTTGGTTCCGGCACCATACCAGCCTTCGGAACACTGGATGCACAGGTGAGTTATAACTTTACCAAACAAAAAGTTCTTGTTAAAATTGGCGGCACTAACATAACAAATCATTATTATCGCAATGCATTTGGTAACCCGTATATCGGAGCCTTGTATTATGCAAGCATCGGTTACAATGTTTTTTAGTTATTAAATGTTTAGCAGGAGCCCCGTTTAAAGCGGGGCTTTTTTGTTTAGTTCTTATCAATTGGCTCCTTATAATAACAGATGATACTAGACAGGTTGCATAAACGCCGGCTGCACTTTATTGGCAAGAGGGATCTTTACATAAAAAGAAGTGCCTTCGCCCGTAGCAGTAGTGAACCAAATATGCCCGCCGGCCTTTTCTACAATGGCTTTGCATATTGCAAGGCCCAGGCCTGTGCCCGATGATTTCGTGGTAAAATTTGGATTGAATATTTTGGAGCGCATATCCTCGCTGATACCAGCACCAAAATCCGTCACCGACACAATCACATCGCTTTGCTGCATGTATTGTTTTATTTGTATATGGGCACCTTCGTTTTCTCCGTAAGCCTCTATTGCATTTTTTATAAGATTGGTGAAGAGCCGGTTTATCTGCGCTTTATCGGCAAACACTTCCGCATTGCCCTCTTCAGCCGTAAAGGTGATAACAAGTTTAGGGTCGGCCTTATATAAATTCACCAGGTTTTGAATGAGCGCATTTATATCAAAATGTTCAGGGTTTGTATTTTCAATATTGGCAAACTGCGAAAAATCACCCGCAATTTTTGAAAGCTGGTCAATCTGCTCTATCAGGGTAGATGCTAATTTTTTGGAAAGGTCAACGGCATTGGGGGAATTTTCTTCCATAGCCCGCTGCAGGTATTGTATGCTCAGCTTCATTGGCGTTAAAGGATTTTTTATCTCATGCGCCACCTGTCTTGCCATTTCACGCCATGCGCCCTCCCGTTCGCTTTTGGCAAGGGCTTCGGCGCTTTTACCAAGCTGTTTTACCATCTTATTATATTCTTTTACCAGCATGCCTATTTCATCATTTCTTTTCCATGAAATTGCCTCGTTGGCCGTTCCTATTTTTATTTCTTTCATCTTGCTGCCTATCAGCTCAAGCGACGAAGTAATGCGGCCTGTGAGCGTTACCGAAATAGCCCCGGAGAAAATAAAGATGAGCGCATTTAAAATAATAAGCGTGATAAGAAATCCTGAAATCTCATCTTTCAACTCATCCTGCGAGCTTAATGAAGGAATGTTTAAATAAGCTATCGTTTCGTCATGCTCGCCTTTGATAGGTGTGTATATGCTTTGAAAAGAAAAGCTGCCAATCTGTTCTGTATGCACAAACCTTGTGCTTTGATTATAATGAAGCTCATAGTAGGCTTCGGGGTCTATGCGCTTGCTTAAGATTTGCTGTGTATAAATATAAGGCTGGGACGAAACGCTCATCGTTCCGTCTTTACGATAAAGATTAATATCGGTATTATGAATAGAAGCTATATCGGCTATCTTTTTTTCAAATTCACCGTTATCATTAAAATCTTCTATATCAGAATCAGCATTAACAATTGTAAACTTTAGTGCCTGCTGAATTTCGTTTGATATAATCTGAGACGTATTATACAATTCAGTGGTGGTATTTCTTTTAAACCTTAAAATAAAAAACGATATAGTGCCCGTGCCGATAATAAGGAATGATATAAAACTTACACCGATAATAGTGGTTTGAATCTGCGTTCGTATATTAAAACGGAACAAATTTCTGAAGCTGAATTTAGCGCCGCGGTTTTGTATTAAATACCGGCTGTTATGCACCAAAAAAGAAAGCAGTATGAATATGATAAACAGGTAAGAGAAAAGGGTAATGAAATTAAAGAACGCATCATTCTTGCGGGCAATTACAAGCAGCTTGTTGTTACCGGCATTATACCAAAGCTGGTTATATCCAAGCGAATCTTTAAAAGCGTATCCCGTTTTAGGGATCTGGCCAGCAGTAACAGAATCCGAAAAATTAAAACCGGTGAAAGGGCTTACCAGTTTACGGTTATCATACACGCCAAGCACATAATCGGTGCTTCCCGCTAATATATTATTCGTTCGCCTGAACAATTCAGGCACCAGGCTGGTGCTTTCAAATAGTTTCGGTTGTATTAAAACAAACAAAGAGCCGAGAAAAACAGAATCACTGCTTACCTTTTTCTGAAAAATATAATTATAGTTATTCTGATTATTCCTGTAAACATAAAGGCCTTCATAAGACGTAGGCCTGGCGCGGTTTTCCAACACCGAATTTATTACAGTATAGCTTGCAGAATCATTGTTGAATAAAGGATGATTGCTGGAATCGAATGTATAAATTTTTGTATTGTATTTGGCAAGATAGGCTGAAAGGTTTTTATTAATAAGGCTGTCTTTTATATACTGGTTATCGCTTTCGTTTTTAAACCTGTAAAAATTATTCTTCAGAAATTCATCGGAAAAGCTGTTCAGTGTTATGCGTACAAGAAAGGCGCCGGAAGAATCTGTTTGCTCCTGCAGGTTCCTGGCTACAAGTAAGCGTTTTTCTTTCTCTGTAGCCTTATTCTGATAAACAATAACAGAAGAAGCCAGCGCCGTTAATATAAGCGCCCATATAATGAAATAGGGAGAGCTTGCCAGCGAAGTAAAAGAAGGATTATCGTTGTAACGAATGAAAACTACAAGCGCCAGCATAAAACCGGTAACGGTTAAGAGCATCTTTGCATCTATTGTAAAAACAGGCAATGAGATAAGCAGGAAGCTTACCGAAAGCATGATAATAAATTGCCAGAATAAGAGCAATTTGGTTTGTGATGCAAGCTGCACCAGCATTCCGGTAAAATACAGCCATATATATAGTAATATACAAATAACAACAAAGCCGGTAAATGAAAAAAAGCTGAGCGAGAAAAAATCGGCTGCATTAAAACTTATGGTTGAATGTTCAACAAGGCCCGAGATTATTTCTGCAACATAAAAGCTCATTAAAGGTATAAGCAGGAAAGATGAATATGTGAGGGCTGTATAGGCAAAAGGCATTTTTTGCAAAGCCGCCCTGGCATTCGTTTTTATCCGCTTTCTGAAGAAGATAATAACCCATAATGCCAGCAATGCATTTACCAGTAAATCGCCCAGCGATTTGTTTATAAACCCACCGTGGTAAATGGCTGGGTTAAACAAGGGCATAGCCCTGTAATTAAACGGCACGGGCAGAAAAAATATAAAAACCCTCAGCAGCAGGAAACACGCTACTAAAAAAATAAGTGCACTTCTGAAATTATTTTTTAATGCAATTTCATTAGCAATATTATTTACAAATACAAACAATAAAAGCATGGCGGCAATGCGCAGCAGGATGGATAACCCGGTGGGTGAATCGTTATAAGCCTGATTAATTTCTTTTATACTGAACAGCGCTTTGCCAGCCTTGTTTACAACCGGGGACCCCTTGCCAACAGGCGCTATTTCGTAAGACTTATCAATATTTTCATTAATGGCAAAATGTGAGCGCAGGTAGTCATTCTCCATAAAATATTCCCAGCGCACCGGTATCATCATTATAAAAAAATAATTGGCTTTATTTCTTGTGAATGATGTTTTCGCCAACTCAAAAAACCCGTTTGGATAATTAACAAGATAGCTGCCATCAGGGCGTTGCAGATCATTTTCTGCAGGCGACATTTTGTTGGTATTCCAAAAAACCTGAACCGGGTTTCCCAGGTCGTTAAGCTGGTAGGCAAATATGCCCTGGGCATCGCTTATAAGCTGTTCTTTTACTGATGAAAGCTTGTCGGTTATTATTGCATCAACAATGGCACTATCGTTCAAAATATTTTCAAATGAATTTTCACGGCCCTGTATATATTCCGTTAAAATGCCGGCAACTTTTTCTGAAGACGAACTATAAGAAAAATAGTTGGTAAAAATGAATGAAAGCGTATAAATCCAGGCAGCTACAAAAAATAGCCAGGCATTCTTATTAACGGCATGTTTAATGATTTTTATCAAGCAACAGGATTTTCTTTTTTCACAATATTCCAGATAGCGTCCATCTCTTCAAGGCTCATATCATATAAATTTTTGCCTTCCGCTTTTGCAGCAGCCTCCATTTTGGTAAACCGGTTAATAAATTTTTTATTGGTTTTTTCCAATGCATTTTCAGCATCTGTATTCAAAAACCGTGCATAATTAACCAGGCTAAAAAGCACATCACCCAGCTCCTCTTCTACTTCTGCAGGATTGTTATTATTTACGGCCTGCTGCAGTTCCTGCATTTCTTCTTCCACTTTTAGCCAAACATCTTCTTTATGCTTCCATTCAAAACCCACCTGCCTGGCTTTTTCCTGTATGCGGGCTGCTTTTACAACTGCTGGCAGCGAACCAGGCACACCGCTTAACACAGATGTTTTCCCTTCCTTCAGTTTAATTTTTTCCCAGTTCTTTTTTACATCTTCATCATCATTCACTTTTACATCGCCATAAATATGCGGGTGCCGCACAATCAGCTTATTGCAAATTGTTTCCAGCACATCATTCAGCGTAAACTGGTCTTGCTCTTTTGCAATGCGTGCATAAAACAGCACATGCAATAATATATCGCCCAGTTCTTCTTTAATACCATTCCAGTTTTCTTCTGTAATCGCATCGGCCAGTTCATACGTTTCTTCAATCGTCATTTGCCTTAGTGTTTGAATGGTCTGCTTTTTATCCCAGGGGCATTTTTCACGCAGGTCATCCATTATGTTTACCAGTCTTTCAAAATTTTCTTTGTATTCCATTTTAAATATTTATCAGAAGTCATAATCGAATTAATTCAGCAAAGAAGTTGCCTGCGTTAATAAAAAATGTCATCATCTACGGTCAAACGCTCCAGGTGGTTATATACATGAACTATTCTCCAGGAAAGCTTCCGGCCATTATTATATATATCAACTTAATAACTCAACCCGGCTGTTAAGCATTGTTCCATACTCCTTTAAAGCCAGGTACTTAATTTTCACTAAAAATACACAAGGCATTTTAAGCAGCAATATATACCTTGCCGCACATTTTTTCGTTAATGATGAATCAAAGTATAATTATGAAGAAAAGCGTGCTGCTGTTAACTTTTATTTTGGTTTTCCATTTTGCAAATGCCCAGTTTTATTATAATGATGTGGTTGATTTAAAAGCATCGAATAAAACGTACGCCAATCTTGTAAAGAATAATGTGCAGGAAATTACCGCAACCAGCATGGAAAGCGATAATACGCCGGCAGCGGGATTTGCCTATTCCAAAATACTGAAGGATAATGGTGCTGTTGCCATAACGCATACAGTGCTTGAAACCGGTGGCGTTTCTGATGATTATGACAATTATACAAACGGGCTTATTTCAAAATCGCAGGATGTTGCAGACAGTGTTTCCACAATAGTGGAATATACTTATGACAATGAAGGAAAAATATTAACCGTTAAAACGCAAACCGACGACACAACCATGGATACGCATAGCATAGAGTTGCATCAATGGTTTTACACTGGTTCTGTTCCGGACTCTATGTTACGCATAAAAAATGGCGGTGATACAACTGTTATTCAGTTTAAAAAAGATGGAAATCAAAATATAGCTGAAGAATTATGGCTTAAGAGAGGACGGTTAATTGAACATTACTTTTATTATTACAACGATAAAAATTTGCTTACCGATATTGTTCGCTTTAATACAAAAGCGCAGCAAATGCTGCCGGATTATATGTTTGAATATAATGATGATGCAACCATTTCGCAGCTAACACAAATTCCGCAAGGCTCATCAGATTATGTTATATGGCAATATATATATGATGAACGCGGGCTTAAAACAAAAGATGTTTTGTTTGATAAGCATAAACAATTACTGGGTACAATTAATTATACATATCGCTAAGCTGTTTAATAAAATCTTCAATCACTAAGAGGCTGTCTAAAAATAGAATTTCTGTATTTTTTAATATCATACAAAGAATAAGAAATCTCCTTTAAACAGGTTCTAAGGCTTCACTGCCAAATATTGCTCCACATCCGGATACGGAAGCGTAACTATAGTTGCACCAACATAATACGGCGCAATTTCATAAGCATTATAATACAATTGTAAACCACTATCGGTAAAAAAGATATTTTCCGGCAATACAAATTTGTTATCATCAAATGTATAGATAGTGGAATTTACAGGCGTTCCTGCAGGTATTTTAAGCTGCTCCCTGAATTTCCTTTCGGCCTCAGCCGTTAACCCCGGTATATTTTTAATCACATCTTCCTGTGCGAGTTTCTTCCCGGTTTCAGCATTAAACAACAATGAGTAAGTGTTAAAATTTGGATGCGCGCCGCCGGTAAATGTAAAAGCCTCCAACTTTATATTTATAAGGCTATCAGTTTGTTTTACCACGCTGCCATTTAACTTTCCTTCCCAGCTTATTGCCGGGCCGTCCGGAAATTGCGTTTTTACTTTCGTATATGCATCAACAAAACCGGCAACCAATGAATCGTAACCTGTATATGATCTGCCTTCCTCACCTAATGTTTTTTGAGCAACAATAAAAACATAATCATTAATTCTTTTGGCAGCAATCGTATCACCTTCGGCAATGGGAATATTTATTGCGGCCTTTGTGCATGAATCGCAACCCGGCGTTAATTCGGCCTTAAAGCTTTTGCCGGTAAAAGTTAGTATTGAAGATTCATTTTCCTGTGCGTTGTTTACGGGCGAATTGCAGGCAAATAATACAAAAGGAAAAACAATAGCTGCGATATATGATGATGTTTTCATTGATGCTTTTGAGACTTGAGAAAGTTTTATTAGAAATTACCTTTGCGCAGCGCAAATTACAATTCCCTCCCGTAAAATGACCACCCGTAAAATTCTGTGAAAAAGAAATAAAAAAAGTTAATTAAACGTTTGTTTAAATTAAACAAGCGTTTAATTTTGCGTTTTAAATTTTATGAATCATGAATCCGCCTATGTACGCAGCGGGGGTTTTCATGAAACGATTGAAAAAACTTATACGAATGAAAGACAAACGGCAACTGATTATGGAAGCAACCCTTTTTCTCTTTGCAGAAAAAGGATATGAAGGCACTTCTATAAGAGATATTGCGGAAAAAGCGAACGTGAATGTTGCCATGGTAAATTATTATTTTGGAAGCAAGGAGAAACTGTTTGAAGAGATTGTAAAACTCAAGTCTTCCACCACCCGCCTGCAGCTTGATGAAATAGCCAGCAATAAATCACTCACCTCTATTGAAAAAGTGGAAATGGTTATTGATTCATTTATTGAAAGGCTGTTTACACACAGGGTATTTCACCGCCTTATTCACCAGGAACTCATTTTAAACCAGCGCGAAGCATTACAATGTTCTATTGTTAATAATCTTTTGCCCAATGCCTCCATCATAAAACAGGTTATAGAAACAGGTATTAAAAAAGGTGAATTTAAAAAAGTTGATGTGGAAACAACCATCGCCACCTTAATAGGAACCATCAACCAGATTTTACTTTCAAAAAAAATGTGCAACAGGCTCATGGGTAAACCCGACGATTACGTGCCTTATGAAGATGCGAAATTTAAAAAACGTGTATCGGTGCATTTAAAGCAACTGATGCATGCCCATCTTTCAAATAAATAAAAAAACCAGGAATTTATGGAGCAGGAACAACAGCAACCGAAAAAGAAATCACCAGTCCGCTACGTAATTATAGCAATCATTGCAATAGCAGCAGGCATATTTGGATGGACAAAAATATCGTATGCCATTACGCATGAAAGCACCGATGACGCACAGGTGGAAACACAAATTTCTCCTGTGTTGCCAAGGGTTAGCGGCTATGTGAAAATGATCGCTGTAAAAGATTACGATTCAGTTAAGGCAGGCCAGTTACTAATTGAAATAGATGATGCCGACCTTCAAACGCAACTATTGCAGATGAAGGCGGATTATGAAGCAGCACAGGCGGATATTTTAAATGCGCAGGCTGCTTTAAAGAATGCGCAGATTAGCTTAAGCACCAATCATGGAGATATAAAGCTTTCATCTATTAAAATACAGCAGGCAGAAGAAGATTACGAGCGCAATCAAAAATTGTATGCCGACCAGGCTATTACAAAAAAGCAATTGGATGACAGCCGCTTTAATCTTGAACAGGCAAAACAGCAAACAGCAAACAATAAAAGCGAACTCTCCACTGCTCAAAGCCGCATTGCTATTTTGCAGGCCGGCCTTGAAAAAGCAAAAGCCGGCCTGGCCATAAAAGCCGCCGCCATACAGCAACAGCAGTTGAAAATTTCCTATACCAAAGTATATGCACCGCAATCGGGCAAGCTTGGGAAATTAAATATTGTGTCGGGGCAGTTTGTTCAAGCCGGTTCTCCTTTATTTCAAATTGTAAACGATACCACTTATTGGGTGGTGGCTAACTTTAAAGAAACACAGATAAGAAAATTTTATCCGGGCATGCCGGTAGAAATTGAGCTTGATGCCTATCCTGATTCTACGCTGCATGGCAATGTTGCCAGCTTAAGCGAAGCAACAGGTGCAAGATTCTCTGTATTACCTCCCGATAATGCAAGCGGCAATTTTGTTAAGGTTACACAACGAATCCCCGTTAAGGTAAACATAAACCACGTGAGCGATTACAGCAATATTTTGCGGGCAGGCCTGAGCGCTGATGTTAGCATTAAAGTAAATTAATATCGTGAAGCGTGAATAGTGAAACATGAATGTAATTGCGCGATTGAATGCAGGCATTTCAAAAAGAAATGAAAAACAGTAAACGCATTTAACAACAGGAAAAAGTTTCACGATTGACGTTTAATAATTCACGTTACCGTTCACGGCAAAATAAACCTCATGAAAAAGCTCGCTAAATATATAATTGTAATTACGACTGTATCTGCCGCAGTAATGGAACTGGTAGATACCTCTATTGTGAACGTTGCTATCACCGATATGGCGGGAAGTCTCGGTGTAAGCATTGAAGACATGAGCTGGGTAATTACTTCTTATGCCATTGCCAATGTAATCATCATTCCGCTTACCAGTTTTTTGGCAGAATATTTTGGCAGAAAGAATTATTATCTCGCTTCCATGATCATTTTTACGCTGGCTTCATATATGTGCGGCCAGTCAACAGGATTGGTTGAAATAATTATCTGGCGTTTTATACAGGGTGTTGGCGGCGGTGCATTACTTTCCACTTCGCAGGCAATATTATTTGATGCATTCTCAGAAGAAGAAAGGCCTGTTGCATCGGGTTTATTCGGCATGGGTATGGTGCTCGGGCCAACATTTGGCCCAACTATCGGCGGAATCATCATAGAACATTTTAGCTGGCCTTTAATATTTATGATCAATGTTCCCATCGGTATTATTGCCATACTCCTTGCCTACACATTCATTGATAAGAAGGATAAGGAAGGCGAGCACAAAAAAGGAATGTATATAGATTATAAAGGCATCCTTTTTCTCGCCGCAGGAATAGGGTGTTTGCAATATGTGCTGGAAAGAGGAGAAACAGAAGATTGGTTCAGCAGCAATTCTATCCGTATATGCGCCGCTTTAGCATTTGCCGGCTTAACCAGTTTCATCATCCGGGAATTAAGAATTGAAAAGCCCGCAGTAAACCTAAGAGTGTTAAACAACCGCAATCTAATTTTTACTACCATCTTTACTTTTATTGTAGGCTTTGGGTTGTACACTTCCGTATTTGTTTATCCCGTGCTTGCACAGCGTGTAATGGGTTTTACGGCTTATGAAACAGGCCTTGCGCTGTTAGCGCCATCTTTAATCTCAGTGATATTAATGCCTGTTATAGGTAAATTAATGAGTAAAGGCGTATCATCCGTTCCGTTTGTGATAACAGGGTTCATATTGTTTTCTGCCTTTACATTTATGACTGCCAAAATAAGCCCTGATGCCGGCCGCTGGGATTTCTTTTTTCCATTTGTTATTCGCTCAGCCGGTCTTTCCATGGTAATGCTGCCGCTTATAAACCAGGCTGTGGTTGGCTTACAACCCAAAGATTACTCGGCTGGCATTGCATTAAACAACATGGTACGTCAATTGGGTGGCGCATTTGGTATTGCTATTGCCAATAATTATGTGGCACACCATTATGCCTTACACCGCACAAGTTTGGTAGGCAATCTCACACCAGGCTCTCCTGAATACACACAACGTATTATGGCTATTACCCAGGGACTATCAGCACACATGAATATTGACAGTTCATCTGCAGCGCATGGTGCCCTGGCAATTTTAAATAACCAGGTTGACCGGCAGGCTTATTATTTAGCCTACCTGGACACATTCAATCTTATTGCCATATTCTTTGCCCTGGCATTGCCGCTGGTGGTGTTTTTAAGAACAAAGAAAAAAACAGTTAATAATGGAGGTACTTCAAAAGCAATGCTTGAAGCACATTAAAGAATTTTGTTTATGTATCTGACACATGATTAAAGCACAAAAAATTAAGCAGCAATAAAAAAGGCACGGCATGCACAAAGTGCCGGCCTTTATAAAATTTAAACTGAAAAAAAATATACGAATGAAACGCCGGTATAAAATTCTTTTTACAAGTGGAATGTATATTAAGGCGTTCCATGAGACCATTGAAACAACAAAAAATATACAAATGAAAAAGCATTTAATAACATTCACATTGTTGTATGCTTCGGTAATAGCCAATGCACAAACACCCGTAAACAGTGAATTGAAAAGTATTATCAACCAGTCATTCACTTATTATCCAAAAGTGCAGGAAGCGCAAAACCAAATTAATATTGCACAAAAGCGCATTGCTGCGGCTAAAACAAACCTGCCAACAGTTGACCTGAACGGCAGTTATGAGTATGTGCAGCCCAAAATTACTTTACCACTTGAAGTGAATGGGGAAAAACAAAATTTCCAGTTTGCGCCTGTGCATAATTTCAATGCAAATGTGGGCGCACAATATATGCTGCTTGATTTTGGAAGACTGAAAGCCAATGTTGATAAATCGAAAACCGATCTTAAATATGCTACAGATAATGTAAGCAATGTACAAACACAACTGGCAAGCCAGGTAGCCGCTATTTATTACAACATTATTTATTTCAGGAAGGCTATTGCTGTTGAAGACAGTGTTTTAAATTACCTGAACGCCAATAAAACCATCGCAGAAAACAAATTAAAAAATGGCGATGCCATTAAGCTTGATGTATTAAACCTTCAGTCGCAGGTGGATAATGAAATTAATTTAAGAGAAGACCTTTTAAACAACCTGCAAAAACAAATTACATTGCTGCAATACACAACGGGCAATACCAATATCGCCAACAATGGTTTCGATTTTAATTTACCCGTTCAAGCACCGCAGGATGCTTTTACAACAGCATCCACATCAGCGCCTGATTTTTTGCTGGCACAGGATAAAATTGAACAGGCCAAAGCTGATTTGAAAGTAGTGAGGCAAACAGATAAACCCAGTATTACATTAAATGGTTCAGCAGGCGTAAAGAATGGTTATGTGCCTAATGTAAATGAAGCCCGTTTTAATTATGCCGGCGGTGTAAGTTTAAAGGTGCCGCTGTTTGATGCCAAAACGAAAAAGCAAATTGCTGTTGCAGAAGCGCAGATAAAACAAAACCAGTTGGCCCAGGAAAGCCTGAACAATGAATATCAGCAAAACATTCAGCAGGCGTTGACGGATATTCAAACCAATGCAGAAAAATTAAAGAACATGAAAAGCCAGATTGAAAATGCTGAAGCCGCTGTGCAGATTGCATCCAGCCGTTATTTGAATGGTATTGGTTTGAACACAGACATTACAGATGCTGCCGTGAATTTGCAACGCGCTTTATTAACCGAGCTGCGTTATGAATATCAACTGGCTTTGGCAAAAGTGGAATATGCAAGGGTTACAGGATATAAGTATTGGTAGTAAGTTGAAAGAAAAATGTAAAGATGTTAAGGAGGTTCCTGTTAAAGAGAACCTCCTTTTTTGTATGATGTTTTCTGCAAACATGAACAATATGCATGCATTGAATTTTAAGAATCCCATATTTTGAACTGCTGCATTTATAAACGGCAATAAATACTTTAAATAATCGTAAGCATGCTATGGCAAAAAATAGCCATAGGCATTCGTTATTTCGAAGAGGATTTCAAAATCATCTTGTTTTACCTGGGTCATCCATGCAACTGAGAGATCGCCTGCGTTCATGTGCGCACAAAAAATGTCCGCTATCGTACATTACATATAGCGGCTCTCTCTTAAACATTTCAAAAACAATCACTTAGGCATTGGCATTGACATTGTGATTTTTTGCCGGACAAGTGTGCTTAAATGATAAATTCATGTAAATCCATTAATCATATAAATCCAGGTTCAAACAATGCTTCGTAATTATTTTAAAACTGCATTCAGAAGTTTAATCCGCAACAGGAATTACACTATTATCAACATTGCCGGCCTGGCTGTTGGCATTGCTGTTTGTATGATGATCTTTATGATCATTCAATATCAAACAAGTTTCGATGAGTTTCACTCAAAGAAAGATCGCATCTATCGTGTATTAACGGAGGCGCATCATGCAGATGCGGCAACTGTTTCCTACACGAAAAACGTTCCGTTTCCAATGCCTGAAGGATTGAAAGCGACGTTCCCCCAAATAGAGCAAATTGCCCCGGTTTATGCAAGCCACAACGATGAGCTGCAGCCGCTTGATGACAATGGAACACCTGTAAAAAATTTTAAGGAGCAGAGCGGTGTGTTTTATACAGCGCCATCATTCTTTAAAATGTTTGATTTCCCGTTGCTCGCAGGTTCGTATGAATCATTAAAAGACCCGAACAATGTATTGCTTACAAAAGAAATTGCAGAAACATATTTCGGCGATTGGAAAATAGCAATTGGCAAAACCATTAAATTAACCGGAACATACAGCATCGGTGCAGGATTATTTCAGTCTCCGCCGGTGGCCCTGAAAGTTTCGGGCATACTTGCAACCATACCAGCCAATACAGACTTTCAGCTTAAGCTGGTTATTGCCTGGGGAACCGATTTTACAGGTGATAAACAATATGGATTTGCACAGCCTGACTGGAATGGAACATCGGCTGATTTTGGTTGTTATGTTTTATTGCCGCCGCATATTTCTGTTGACAATTTTAATCAGCAATTGCGGGCATATTCAAGAAAGGTATTACCGCAGGATAATAAGAATAGCAATATCATACAACCATTAAGTGCGATACACTATGATGCACAAGCAGGCAATTACAGTAACCAAACAATCAGTCATGAACTGTTGAATGTATTGTGGCTGATTGCAGCATTTATTCTTTTAATAGCCTGCGTAAATTTCATCAACCTCTCCACTGCACAGGCCATTAACCGTGCAAAAGAAGTTGGTGTAAGAAAAGTACTGGGCAGTAATAAATCGCAACTGCAGGTTCAGTTCATTGTTGAAACATTCCTCATAGTTACAAGTGCTGTAATACTGGCAGCAGTTATTACAGTACTTGCATTGCCATATCTGAATCAATTGTTAGAACTTTCGCTTTCATTCAACATATTCAGCAACCCTGCAATTATTTTATTTCTTTTAATTGTAACAATTGCTGTAACCGCACTTGCCGGTTTTTATCCTTCCATTGTGTTATCACGTTTCAATCCGGTTAATGCTTTAAAGAGTAAACTCACAGCAAATACTGTTAAAGGCATTTCATTAAGAAGAGGATTGGTAGTGTTTCAATTTATCATTGCACAGGCGCTCATTATCGGCACACTCATTATTGTAAAGCAGATGGATTATTTTATGAATCAGCCGTTAGGTTTCGATAAAGATGCAATTGTGAATGTTCCTTTCCGTCCTGATAGTACCGGCAGCAAGCTTACGGATTATTTGAGGCAACAGCTATTGCAGGAAAACGGCGTGCAGGCAGTAAGCTTTAGTTCCAACACACCTGTTGAAGATGATAATAATAAGTTTACTACACTTAAATTTGATCATGCAGTAAAAGATGAAGATTTTCAGGCTATTACCAAATTTGCCGATAACGAATATGTACCCGTTTATAAACTGCAACTGGCAGCCGGGAGAAATTTGCAACCTTCCGATATGACAAGAGAATTTTTGGTGAATGAATCATTCGTAAAAAGCCTGGGAATTAAAAACCCGGAAGATATATTAAACAAAGAAGTAAGTATATGGGGTGATGTGATAAAATGCCCGGTTGTTGGCGTTGTGAAAGATTTTAATGACAGGTCTTTACGCCAGAGTGTTGCTCCATTGCTTATTACCACAAACAGTACAATGTACCGGCAGGCTTCAATAAAATTGACCGCTGCAAACATTTCTTCAACCATGCAATCCATTAAAAAAATATGGCAGCAAACATTTCCTGATTATGTTTATGAATACAAGTTCCTGGACGATAAGATTGCAGGTTTTTACAAACAGGAAAACCAGTTGTCGCAGTTGTATAAAATTTTTGCTGCCATCGCTATATTCCTTAGCTGTCTTGGATTGTATGGCTTAGCTTCTTTTATGGCGGCGCAAAGAATTAAAGAAGTTGGCATCCGCAAAGTGCTGGGTGCAACTTCAGCAAACATTGTTTATCTCTTCTCAAAAGAATTCATCATACTTATTGTGATTGCCTTTGCCATTGCCACACCGGTTGCCTGGTATTATATGCATCAATGGTTGCAGGATTATGCTTATCGCATTGATGTAAGCTGGGTAATATTTTTTGCAAGCGGAATGGCTGCAATAATCATTGCTTTGGCAACAATAAGTTTCCAGGCAATAAAAGCTGCATTGGCAAACCCTGTAAAGAGTTTGAGAACGGAATAACATTAGCCAACAAGCTAATGACTGATAACTATTAGCGCAAACAAAAACAATATTTAAAAATTAGTTTCATCCTTTATAACATCCCGGGGCTTGCCATCGGCATGGCTATCGCAATGCTGATTGATTCATGGATTTTGGATGGAATTCTTTTTTGATAACGTACAACAGCAACTATAACACCATTGCCAGGTTGCAAAGAGATTACGAATGGCGGGCATACCTAGCCAGCTACAATAATCATTTTCCCATTCGGCTGACGGGCGAGCTTGGATTGAATTATGATAATTTATTCAAGTATGTGTCTCTTGCCATGGAAACCAGTAAATACATTCTTGACTTTAATGGCAATAAGTTCTCACAGCAGGGAATGCATGTTGAAAAAATTTCACAAACATCTTCATGCTAAAAATGACAGCAGAAACGAGTGGTAATTTTTTGAATCCTAATTCTATTTTACTGAGTAAACCCGCCGCAGAAGTTCTTTTGGTAAAACCGATGTTGTAGGCGCTAAATTATGTTTCATCAAGATTTATGCTGCACAAAGAATCGCTCACAATTGTTTTCCATATATAATCAAAGAGCTTTTTATAGATCGCCTTTTAAGATGAATAAATTTTTGTCGTTCTTCATCCTTAAGAAAATTATCCAAATCATCTTCGGAATTGAAACTACCAAAATGTATTTCGTAAGGCTTCTCCATATTGCAAGCTATGTAAGATGCATCATCTGGCCGCACACGCAGCAAAAGATGTCCGTTGTGTTTTGAGATAAGCGGGATAGCGATAGCCTCAATTGGCTGAAAACATCTTCCTGCCCATTCCTGATGTAAATGAGCTGTGTAAAAAATATCATGATACTTTGACTATGTTTTAATTGCTATCGACGCCACTCACTAAATACCAACGATGCTTTCCTGGAATGGCAGGAGTAACAAGTTGTTGATGCAGCATTCATCACTGTTCGTTCTGTTTTACTATCACCACGAAATTCTTCAAAACCCCATCCGCCTGTTGATGCATAACGATCGGTATTTCGCACCATTACGTCCAATTGCCTTCTTCTTCCTTCCAGTAATAATTTAGTAGTGTCAATTGCTTCGAGGACGTCAAAAACAATAACAGATCCGTCGGCAAAATTGGCTGTCTTATACCCCTCCATCGCCAATTTATTTGCATAGATATGATGAAAACCACCAAAATGGTCAAAGGCAGCATTTCCCGGCTCAACAACTGCTGTTTTTACATGCGCCCATTCACGATAGCCTTCAGGATATGGCACTGCATTGTCCTGCGATGTAAAATAATTGAGGGAAATAAAGGAACAACAAACAAAACAAATCGTGATAAGTGCAAACTTTTTTCTGTGCTTTACCATAAGTCTTTTTTAAGAGAGTTATTTATTTAAAACATGGATGAATGCTTAATCAGTAAGATTTCATTCAATAATTATTGACAACAAACTTAAAAGCCCGAGATATCACTGTATTGTACAAATCGGAAGTATGAACTTTTTTTATTTAAATAAGGTTTGTTCCTGTACTGATATGGAGGCATGGCAATGCAATAAGATTGCACCTTATTTTTGTATGCGAAAACATCTTCGTCCATAATTTTTTATGAGTACGTCCATTCAAAAGTTTAATGTTCTGCCGGCAATCCGGGAATATGTGAAAGGTATTTTCCTGGTTGAAAATGAAGACAACATTTTTGGAAATGGCATGAACAGCATTGAACCAAATGGAACCGTTAAACTCACTTTGCCTTTAGAAAACTCAGTTTCCGGGCAGTATGGGCTTGAAAGATTCCTTGCCAGGGAAGGACAACTTACTTATGTGGGCATGTTTGAACGTCCATTTCAAATTGCCGGTCTGGAAAAAAAATTCACCCGGCTACTGGTCATTGAACTAAGCCCTTTAGGCGCATATCGTTTACTAAAAGCAGATCAGCGGGAACATGTGAATAGTTTTTGTGTTTTGAAAGACTGTAACGGAAAATTCATACGAGAGCTGGAAGAAGTTCTCATAAATGAACCTAATGTAGATCGCAAAATTTTTCATTTGCAGCATTATTTTCAAAAAGCATTTTTTGCTTCCAAAGATGATGTGATTTTTGACTATTGTGTGAAACAAATACAAGGTAAGTTTGGGAATATCACCATTAAAGAGTTGGAAAAAAACACCGGGTACAGCAGCAGGTGGCTCAATATGAAATTCAAACAACAACTTGGTTTCAGCCCGAAATTATACGCTTCAATTGTACGTTTCAAAACTTTACTTGCACATATCAGCATTGAGAAGGATCGGATAATGGATGATAAAATTTATTTGGATTACTACTACGACCAGGCACATTTTATCAGGGAATTTAAACGCTATTCTGGCATGACACCCACAGAATTTTTTATGCCGGCTTAAGGTTAGTTTGTTTCATGAACGACTCATGGGTTTCACCTCAATCAATTTAAATTAGTTACGCAAACAAATTAACAGCATAGAGATATATGTTATTGTATAAATCAGAAGTATTGCCTGCATCTTGTAATTGTATCTTTGACTGTCTCCTGTTGCTAATGAAGACAGGATAGGGTTGAAAGGATAAAAAATCAATCTCGATAATATAGCATATTGTATGAACAGAATTTTGGTCACCGGGGGCACAGGACACCTGGGAAATTTAATAGTACAGTCATTAAACAAAAAAGAATATCCAGTAAGGATTTTAACCACAAAGCACGTTCATCAAACAGAAAATTCTGTTGAATACCTGCAAGGTGACCTGGCAGGGAATAGCAATCTTGAGACAGCAGTAAAAAATGTTGACACGATAATTCATTGCGCAAGCAACCCCAGGGATTTTGACAATGTGGATATACGCGGCACTAAAAATCTTTTAAATACACTCGAAAGGAAGAATATCAAACACTTTCTTTACATCTCCATTGTTGGCATGGACCGTAGCGATTATTCTTATTATGTTGCGAAATCAAAAGTTGAACAATTAATAGCGGGCTCGCATCTTCCTTACACTATTTTAAGAGCCACACAATTTCATAGCTTTATCATCAATCTTATACAACAAATTTTGCACGAAAATGCTGCTGAAAAATCAATGATTAATCTACCTGATGGCATGTATTTCCAACCAATTGATGCGCTCGAAGTAGCTGAATTAGCAGCAACGCTGGCACTCAATCATCCGAAAGGATTGTACCCGGACGTTGGCGGGCCTGAAGTGCGTTCATTTAGCAGTTTAACAGATAGTTTTTTTCAAAGAATGGGTGATAACCGCGAATTGAAATTTATACCCACAGATAATGTACGCCATAATTTATTCCGCTCACGCATCAATCTTTGTCCCAACAACAGCTTTGGAAAAATTACCTGGGAAGACTTTTTACAACACAACTACGAATAAATTTTAGCATTCGGAAACCTTTCTTCCAAAATGAAGAGACTCAATAAACAAACCTTGATTCAAATAAAAACGATGAGCATCATGTCTTGAAAAACCTGAGTCAAGCGCGATGTGATCACAGTTCTGTTCTTTGGCGTATTTCTTAATCCAAATAAACAGTTTTGAAGCATAACCTTTTTTTCGATGATTTGAAAGGGTTGCCAGGTCATCTACCCTCAATGCTTTTCCAGAAAATGTGAAATGCAAAATCCTGAACCCAAGCATTGCATAAGCTACATTGTCGTTACCTATATAAATTACCTGGTATCCTTCGCCGAATGCGTCTTGTAAAAGCTCCCGAAGTTCTGTTTCGTTTCGATGAGGCCTCAGTTCAAGCAATGCCGGGAGAATTTTATATATGTCGCTTTTTG
Source organism: Parafilimonas sp. (assembly GCF_051953455.1). Lineage (NCBI taxonomy): Bacteria > Pseudomonadati > Bacteroidota > Chitinophagia > Chitinophagales > Chitinophagaceae > Parafilimonas > Parafilimonas sp. The sequence goes on from NZ_JBQCIT010000031.1 coordinate 33,934, forward strand.
TTGCTAATTTAATTTGTTCTTTCATTGGTTTTTTAATGGCTTTATGTTCATTGTTCACGTTGTACCTGGTACGTTATCTTCAAATTTTTTAATCGGCTATAAGGCGCTGCTTTTTCACTGTAAACATAATCAGGCAGCCAAATGCCTGGTATTGGAATGAATCAAAGCCAGCCCTTTTTGTAACAAATTCCAAATAGGATATCTCAAATATTTTTTGGTGAGGTTTTGACTTTGCGTTTTTTAATATGCCTTTGTCGCCTCTTACCAATGTGGTTACAATCATCAATGCCCCGGGCTTCAACACCTTGTTTACTTCAGCCAGGATGCCTTCTGTATTGTTGAAGATATGCAGGCTTCCAAGGAACAGGCAGCCATCAAAAAAATTTGCAGCAAATGGCAACTCCATTGCATCACATCTTGCCAATTGTATATTTTTTCTTTTCTCTTTCTTTATATATTTTTTCCCCTTGTTCAGCATTTCAAATGAAATGTCAACTCCATATACTTTCCGAGAGTCACCGGCAACATGCCTGCCATAAGTTGCAGTTCCTGTTGCAACATCAAGAATGTAACCCTGTGTCAGAGACATTTTCTCAACCACATTTTTTACAATTACTTTTAAAGAAGGTGCTTTACTTCCCCCAATAAGTTTCATCATGAGATTGTACCAAAACGGGCTTTCATAAATAGGCGCCAAAAGTTTACCAAAGCCATGTAAAAAAGGATTGTCATTGTTGCCCGCGTAATCAAAAAGAAAATCTGGTATATCATCTTTAATGGGAAATTTGCGAAGGCATTTTACGCAGACCAGCGCATTACCATCACTATGTAACAGCAATGGTTTTTTACAATATGGGCAACAAAAATTATGATCAGCATTCACGTTAATTACTTTAACGCAAACTTATTTTAGTGCAAGCAGTTCAAATTGTACAAACCGGAAGCGATCAAACAATGAATAATTATCCTGTTATTAAACCAGGTATAACTATGTAAAATAAACGCAGGCTTGTTTCAACATTGTGCGAAAGGTCAACATTGCATACATTCGTTGCCTACAGCTTTATAATATGAACAATATCCGGGTATCAACAGCACAATTTGAGAACAGGAGTAATGATAAAGCATATAACCTTTCCGTTATTGAATCGCTTACACAAAAAGCAGCAGCGGAAGGTTCACAGGTTATAAGTTTTCATGAATGTTGCATTAGCGGTTATACTTTTGCCAGCCATCTTTCAAAAGAGCAAATGCTTCATATGGCAGAGTTTATTCCAGCCGGCGAAAGCATTTTAAGGCTTACGGAAATAGCGAAACATAACAACATTACTATCCTGGCAGGATTGTTTGAGAAAGATGAGCATGAAAATTTATTCAACACCTATGTTTGTGTAGATAAGAATGGTTTGGTGGCCAAATTCAGGAAACTGCACCCGTTTATAAATCCATATTTAAAAGCGGGCGACAGCTACTGCGTTTTTGAAATTAACGGGTGGAGATGCGGCATATTAATTTGCTATGATAATAACATTATTGAAAACGTTCGTGCTACAAAACTTTTGGGAGCAGACATTATTTTCATGCCGCACGTAACCATGTGCACGCCATCAACGCGGCCGGGCGCAGGTTTTGTTGATCCTGAGCTTTGGAAAAATCGCGACAATGATCCTACATCATTACGATTGGAATTTGATGGAATGAAAGGCAGGGCCTGGCTTATGAAGTGGCTGCCCGCACGGGCTTACGATAATGCAGTATACGCCATATTTTCAAATCCCATTGGAATGGATGACGACCAGTTAAAGAATGGCTGCTCGATGATTATTGATCCTTTTGGCGACGTGATTGCAGAATGCCGTTCATTTGAAGACAGTTTTGTAACCGCCACCATTTCTGCTGAAAAACTCACCCGTGCCGGCGGCTACAGGTATATAAAAGCAAGAAGGCCTGAACTGTATAAAGATATCATTGGCAAAGATCATAACCCGGAGCAAAAAGTGGTTTGGCTTAACGCTGATCTACAATAATACGCAATAACAGGCGAGGGAAAATTTCACCCTTAATTATGCAGGCAAATAAATATCAAATCTTGCGCCTTTATTTGGTTTGCCTGTGGCGGTAATAATACCCTCATGTTTTTCCACTATTTTTTTTACAAGTGCCAGGCCAATGCCTGTGCCTGAATAATCCTGCCTGCCATGCAGCCGTTGAAAAATAGCGAAAATTTGTTCAGCATATTCTTCTTCAAAGCCAATACCGTTATCTTTAAAAACAATGTGATGATATTTCTTTTGCGAATCAAGCTGTAAATGCTGCCTTACTTCTGCATCAGTGGCTTTGGAAGAACTAATTTGTATAACAGGTTTTTTACTGGAGAATTTTAATGCATTGCTGATGAGGTTTGAAAAAAGTTGAGAGAATAACAGCGGGATTCCTTTAACGGTTGGCAAATTTTTATATTTAATTACTGCATGCTTTTCTTCGATTAATAATTCAAAATCGTGTTTAGCATTTGCGATGATGTTATTTAAATCAACCGCTTCGAATTTTTCCTCCAAATGCGATGTTCGGGAATAATTCAGCACATCCCTGACTAATGTTTGCATGCGCTCGGCAGAAACACTTATTCTTTCAAGATAGCTTTCTATTACCGCTCTATTGCCCACTTTTCCTTTAAGCATATTGCTGAACGTTTGAATTTTCCGCAACGGTTCCTGTAAATCATGGCTGGCTATGCGTGCAAATTGTTCCAGTTCCCTGTTGGTTTTTTCAAGCGCTGCATTTTTTTCAGCCAGTTCTTTATTGGCTTCGATTATTAAAATTTCGTTCTTCCTTTTTTCCGTAATATCCTGCACAAGGCCGATCATAATCTTTTCACCCCGATCGTTTGTACCCAGGCTGCCCGAACCGGCAATATCTTTTATTTTTCCATTGGCAATAATGCGGTAATTCACCGGATACAATACTCCGGTTTTTATTCCCTCTTCCATATTCCTACGCACATGTTTCAAATCGTCCGGATGAATCAGCTTTAAAATATTTTCCAAGACCGGTTCAAATGTTTTTGAATCAACTCCATAAACCGCATACATATTTTTACTCCAGGTAACTTTGTTGGTTACGAGGTTCCAGGTATAATTTCCCATCTTGCCAATTACTTCCGCTTTTTCAAATGAAGTATTGAGAGCGGTGAGTTCAGCAGTCCTTTCTTTTACTTCTTTTTCCAGTTTATCGGCATACGTTTTTTGCTCCGTAATGTCCAGGGCAGTCCCGTACATTCTCACCGGCGCATTATTTTCAAACACAAGCTTACCTTCGGTTTTAACCCAGTGTAAAGATTTGTCCTGCCATATAACCCTCACTTCATAAAATAAATTACCTGTAATAAAAGCTTCTTCATGCGCTTTTATTCTTACAGGCAAATCGTCAGGATGAATAGCATCAACAAAACTTTGCCGGGTAAGGTTTTCTGCGTTATCGTATCCAAAAATGTGCGCAAACCTTTCGGAATAAATAAATTCATCTTCTTCAATATTCCAGTCAAAAGTACCCATAGCGCCTGCCTCAATAACCAGGCGTAGCCGCTTTTCACTTTCTTCAATTTGTTTACGGACCTTCGTATAGTCTGTAATGTCGCGGGCAATTTTTGATGCGCCTATAATTTTTCCTTCACTGTTTTTTATGGGCGAAATAGTAAGAGAGATATCTAACTGGTTGCCATTCTTGGTAAGCCGTTTTGTTTCAAAATGATCCACGATTTCACCACGTTTGATTTTAGCAAGTATCATTGATTCCTCATGAATCCGGTCTGCAGGAATTATTTTTGTAATAGGCTGCCCTATCATTTCTTCAGCCGTATAACCAAATAATTTTTGCGCGCTGGGATTCCAGCTGGTAACAATGCCTTTTGTGGTTTTGCTGACAATAGCATCTTCCGAAAATTGCACGATAGCAGCAAGCTTCGCATTGGCGATTTCCGCTCTTTTAGATTCTGTAACATCAATAAGCGTATTAACTGCCCCTGTCACTTTCCAGTTTGCATCGTAAATGGGCTCTGCAAACGGAATAAAAGACCGTCGTGTACCATCAGGCCGTTCTACAATGAAATGGGTGTCGGCAATCACCTTTCTTTTTTCTTTTAAGCAAACAGCCATCGGGCATTTATCAAGCGGCACCTCAGTAACGCCATCGGCTTCAAATATTTTCCATGAACCGCACCACTTATCTTTCCCGATTTGCGGATGACGCGCCCAAAGTTTTGCAGCTGCCTCATTATATAAAGTAATTATGCCCTGCTCATCTGTTGTATAAAAGGCCACAGGCAGGCAGGCAATGAGATTTTTATAACGTTCGTTGCTTTCAAGCAGCGCTATTTCTGCCTGCTTGATATTGGTTGTATCCTGGGAAATATTGATAGCGTTTTTTACCTTCCCATCTTCATCAAATAAAGGTAATGGCTTTGCCGGGTAATCATCAGCCGTCTTCTTTAAGCTATTTGTTTTTGAATTTCCTGTCGCAACAAAACCGGTACTTTTTTTTTCATCAGTCCTTTCACTGCGTTTCGACAAACTTTTCTTCACCTGATAAAATTTTTTTAAGTATTGTAATCAGTTTATTTATATCCGTTGGCTTGGTAAGAAAATAATCTGCGCCAAGTTTTTTTGTTTCGTCCTTATCGCGCTGCCCGCTGCTGGTAGTGTAAATAATAACCGGAACGTGTTTAAAGCGGTTTTGTTTTTTTATTTCTGTAAGACATTGGCTGCCACTCATGCCGGGCATATTTAAATCAAGAAAAATAAAATCAGGTTTAAACATCTTATCTTTTGAAAGCTTTTCCAGTGCGTCTTTGCAATTATCTGAAATAACAAACCTGATTAAGGAATTTATATTCTGAAGGGCGATTGAAAATATTTCCTGGTCGTCAGCGTCATCATCAATAAGCAATAAGGTAGGAGCTTGTACCATAGAATCAGTAAATAGGTAAACGAATTTAAATAATTCGGTTTAAATCTTTAATGTATGATTTATTGTCTATGATAAAATCTATTGATCTTCCGCCAAGCAGTTCCAGATATATTGATATACCCCCACGGCATCAGCCGGCGTTTCAGCCTTATTATGGTTACTGCAAAAAACGGCATGGTATTTTTGATCTGCAAAAATGCTTCCATGCGAACCTTTTACCAACGTTGCATCCAGCGGGATAACATCCATTACATAACGAAACCCAAGTTTTTTGCGCAACAATTTATAACCTGCCCTCGCTTTCGAAGTCATAAACAATTCCACAGGATCGTAGCCTGGCTTTTTATGTATATCAACCACTCTTGCATAATCCGGGGCCACAGCATCATCCAGCCAGAAATAATACGTAAACCAGCTATTGGTATCAGCCACCAGTACAAGATCGCCGGAACGTTCATGATTGATATGATATGCCTGCTGCTGCTCCTTATCAAGCACAAGCGCAACACCAGGAATATTTGATACAAGCGAACGAACCTTTGACAATACGGAAGTATCATTTATATAAATATGCGCCACCTGGTGATCGGCTACAGCAAAAGCCCTTGAAGCGCCTGCATCCAGCAATTCCAGGCCGCGTTCAACACGTATGCCTAATAATCCTTCCTTGCGCAAAAGCCTGTTAATGTGAATTGGATTGTTAACCGGCATTATGCCATATTCAGAAAGTAAAATGATTCTAGCACCTGATGCTTCATAATGCTCAACCAGTTGTTTTACCACATCATCAATCTCTTTTAAATGTGTGCTGATTTTCGAAAGGTCATCACCATATTTCTGCAGGCAATAATCAAGATGCGGTAAATAAATTAAGGTTAGTGTGGGATCATAATTTTTATCTGTAAATAAAGTGGCATCTGCTATCCATTGCGTTGAAGTAATATCTGCACCCGGCCCCCAGAATTTGAATAAGGGAAATTGTCCAAGTGCCTGTTGCAGTTCATCCCGAAGGCCTGCAGGGTAAGAATAACAATCGGGCATTTTTCTTCCGTCTGCAAGATAATTAGGGCGCGGCGTTACAGCATAATCTGCGCTGCTGTACATGTTGTACCACCAAAACATTTTGGAAGTGGTGAAGGAAGGGTCAATTTTTTTTGCGCGTTCCCATATTTTTTCTCCCTGCACCAGCTTGTTGGATTGCTTCCAGAATTTTACTTCGCAATCTGTTTTATCGTACCATCCGTTACCAACAATACCGGTTTCTGAAGGCCATTTACCTGTAATATATGTAGATTGAACGGAAGTAGTTACCGCAGGCAATACAGGCTTCACGGTTTGCAAACCATGCAGCGTTGTAAAGTTTTTTATGAAAGGCGTATGCTCTCCGATAAGATTGGATGATAAACCCACAACATCTATAACAACTGTTTTATGCATGCTGATTTCATTAAGGATTATTCAATAAATCCTTTACCCATTTTAATTCCCTGCTGATAGATTGATCAATAGGTAAACGCATAGTAGCCGGCAACACTTCCCACGTATAGGTTTCCACTTCCATATATTTGGTGAAAGGATTTTCTTTCTGAATATCAAGCACGGTTTTAATATCGTTTTGCGTTGATTGCAATATATCATAATGCTCAATGAAAAGCGGCACATGATAATGCGCCCGCCATTCTTCAACATCTGCACGATCACTGTCTGCAAGTGCATCCGGCATATCACGGTAACGCAAAAGCCCGCCATCTTTTTTTCTTGCTACCACCTGGTGCAGGTAAACAGGTTCATTAAAATTTTTAAAGGCATTGATCACATTTTCTTTCTCAATAGTTGAACCGTCAAGGCGGCCCTTTAATGCAGCGCTTATTTGTATTTTACCTGTTTTTATCCCATGCGATTCAAATTTTTTAATCATCGCTGCATGATCTTCATAGCCTACCGCAAAATGGCATACATCATAGCAAAGCCGGATATGTGTTTTGATGGCTGCTTCAGCTTCATGTCTATTCATGCCTTTGCCTTGCTGCAAATATTCAATGCCTGATGGTAACAAATATTGCAGGTACCATTCTAAAAATTCAGTTCCATTATCAAGCAATCCATCTGGTTCCGGCTCAATATCTATATGTATTGTTTTGCCGGCTTGTTGCTTGATATCAATCAGCTTATCAACAACCAGTAAAAGATTAGCAGTTGCTTTTTTCATAACGGCATTCCATTCATCTTCTTTATGCCAGAAACGATAAGTTAAAGGCGATGTAGAAATACTTCCTTCCATTTCATCTGGTAATAGTTGTGCTAATATTTCCGCAAGCCTTATAGTGTAAGCAACGCGATCGCTTGTTAACCAGTCAGGCGCATGCACCTGGTCTTTTACTGCCGTATGATGAAAATTTCCATAAGGAAAGCCATTCATCGTAAACACATATACATCATTATCACTTAACCATTGTTTAAAATCGTTCAATGATTGCTGTTGCTGCAAGGTTTTGCTGGCGGCATCAGCAAGCCGGAGGCCTAAACCAAATGCTTCTTCCGGCGCCAACTCTTTTTTTATTGCAGGCACATTTTCTTTCAGCTTTGCAAAATGGTCTTCCCAGCTTTCGCCTGCATGTATATTACTGCAATAAGTTAAGTGGCCATAAGAAGTTTTCATTCGTGTAATGTTTGATTTTTCAGTGGTCTCACGGAACGCCTAAATATATATTCCCTTTGTGATAATAATTTAATACAGGCGTTTCATTGTTGTTCAATTTGATGATATTGTTTCAGCCATTCAGAAGCTTTCTGTAATAATGAAATATCCAGTTGATGCACTTCTTCGCCTTTGCCAATTTCCCGTAACAGCATTATAGTAAGCCTTCCGCCGAGATGTTCCCGGAATTCGTGCAGGCCTTGTATCACCGGGCTGTTATCCCCTGCAATTTCCATCAGCGGATGTGTAATATCAAATCCAAGATCAATCAGTAATTGAATGACGGACCTTGCATCTTCTTCATTAAGCCAGCCGCATAAGTGCGAATAAGCCGTATCCAATGCTATGCCCATTGCCACGGCTTCACCGTGACGGATCTCAAAGTTCGAAAGCTGCTCCACTTTATGAGCGCTCCAGTGCCCGAAATCAAGCGGGCGTGATGATCCTTTTTCAAAGGGGTCGCCGCCTGCTATATGATCTATGTGTAATTGTGCGCATCGTTTTATCTGGTATTGCATTGGCTCCATTTCACGCCTGTTTAATGCCAAAGCATTTTCGCAGAGCCACACATAAAATTGTTTATCCTTTATCAATGCTACTTTAACGGCTTCTGCAATGCCGGCACGCCATTCCCTGTTATCAAGCGTAGTAAGAAAACGATCATCATTAAAAACAGCCACAGGCGGCGCAAATGTTCCAATGAAATTTTTTTTACCATTATAATTGATGCCATTTTTTACACCCACACCAGAATCGTTTTGTGACAATACCGTTGTTGGAATTCTTATATGATGAATGCCCCGATGTGCAATAGCGGCGGCATATCCTGCCATATCCAGCACGGCCCCGCCGCCAATGGCAGCAACGTAGGAATGCCTGTCAATACTATGTTCATCAACGGCTGCGATAATTTCATTCACATAAACCTCTGTGTTTTTGCAGGCTTCGCCGCCAGGAACAATTAGTATATCATCAATTAATATTACTTCACTGTTGCCTTCAAAATACTGCCGTATATCATCCATAAGTGTTGGATGATGTGCCGCAACGCCCGAATCAATTACAAAAAATATTTTTTTGATATTATCTGAAATATCAGTTTGTAAAAATTGCCTGAACACAGGATTCTGCTGCTGAAATAAATGACTGGTAAAATAAACGCGGTATTCAAATGGTACGCTAAAACGTTGTTGTATATAATCCATCTCAAACAAATAAATTAAGCAATACAATTCTAAAAACGACAATGGTTGCTGCTGTCATCAGCTATTATCACGTTACTGCAAAGAGCCGCGCCAGCAAAATAGAAAGCGGCAATAACAAAACTATAATACATGCAAGATAAAACTGTCCAAACGCAGCTGCCCATGCCGCATTCATTAATATCAATGCCAGCACACCGGCTTTCACAGCCTTGCCTATCAACGGGCCGGAAGGCTGGTTAATGGCTTTGATCAACGGCGGTATAATCATACCACAAAAACCGGCAATAAGAAAAACAGCCGTTTGCCAGTGTTGCTGAATTACACTAAACACAAGCAATGTTGCAACTACCAAAACATATAAACAAACAGCAAGGTATAAATTGGTTTTATTGCCGCCATGCACTTCTCCCCTGCTCACCGTGGTTATGGCTGCTATATAAATAACAGGCACTAAACACAAAAGCCAGTAAGTGTTTACGGCTGCCGGAATAATACTGATACCAAGCAATAAATTCAAGCCCCTGCATAAGCCCATGGTAAACGGGCCTGCAATAAAATGGTGTTTGCACCATTTATCATAAACCAATGCGCAAGCTGCAATAGCAACGGATAAAACAGCAGAGATTGAAAAAACATCTTCGTGAACATTTGCCGCCGCAATAATTCCTGTGATTAATAATAATGCGCCCCAAAGCGCAGCTGCAGTTTTATTTACAATACCGGAAGGAATAGGGCGTTCCGGGCGTTCAACTGCATCGAGTTTTGCATCAAACACATCATTGAATACTACACCGCCAGCATATAAACCCATTGTTGAAATGACCAGTAAAATCACCGGTTTCAATAAGTATTCATCTGCATTTAAAAAATAGCCTGATATAGCGATGCCTGCAAGAATATCCGAAACCGCAGTTATAACATTAGCCGGCCTTGTTAGCCGGAGCAATCCCATTATCCGTCTCACTAAAAACCTTATTTAATAATGATAGCGTTTTTGTCTATGCGTGGTTGCTGGCCGCCGCGCAAAATAGTGTTGCCGTTAAATTTCTGGCTTTGATCTATTTCCTTACTGCCGTTAAAATCTGCTTCATCAATTTGCCCGCTTTGTGCAAAAGCCGTAATGGCATTTTTATATGTTGCCAGGAAAATATCTTCCTCCTTAATACCGCGCTGTTTCATTAACGCAGCTGTTTTAGGCACAGCCAGCGGATCACTGATGCCCCAGTCGGCCGCTGAATTCACCATGATGCGTTCACTGCCGTATTGTTTAATAACTTCTACCATGCGCTCATTACCCATTTTAGTGAACGGGTAAATGGTGAATGCAGCCCAAAAACCGCGATCCAATACTTCTTTTACGGTTTCCTCATTATTATGATCTACAATTACCATGTAAGGATCAAGCCCATGCTCCAATGCAATATCCATGCTCCGCGTGGTTCCTTTTTTCTTATCGCGGTGCGGCGTATGGATCTGTACCGGCAGGTTTGCTTCTTTCGCCAGCTCCAGTTGCAGGCGATAATATTTTTCCTCTGCCGCGGTTTGATCATCAAAACCAATTTCACCCACACCAACCACACCTTCTTTATATATAAACCAAGGCAATATTTCCATTACCTGCTCAGCAAGCGCTTCGTTATTGGCCTCCCTTGAATTAAGGCCGATGGTACAATAATGTTTAATGCCAAACTGCGACGACCTGAATCGTTCCCATCCTATTAAACTGCTGTAATAATCCCTGAATGTGCCAACGGCAGTGCGAGGTTGTCCCAGCCAGAAAGCAGGTTCAATTAACGCTACCACGCCGGCATCTGCCATTGCCTGGTAATCATCGGTGGTGCGTGAAGTCATGTGCACATGCGGATCAAAAAAACGCATGCCTTTAATTGTATCAAGATAACTGGTATCATTACTATTGGGTTGCAGCTCTTTTTCTGTCAGGTTTCCATTACAACACATAATTACTCTATTAAAATTTGAAAGAATATTTTATGCAGCAACCGCTGCTTCTTTTGCAAGCGAATGCCAATTTAATTTACCCGATTCAATTGCGTTCGCTGTTTCGGGATATTGATGCAGCAATGTTTTGGCCGGTTCGTAGTTACTGTTATAACAGGCAAGCAATGCGGCCTTTTGTTCAACCGGGTTTTTGCTTTCCAGCACTTTTTGTATGTCGTTGAAATTTGCTGCATTAATAAATGGGGCAACACAACGCCACAATTGCGGGTGCACTGTTCTCGATGCTGCCCAACGTTCATGCGCATAATCGCATAAAGTATCAGCGAGTGCTTTATTAGCCCTTTTATCAAGACCGATGATGCGGTCAATATCCTTCTCCGTAAAAAAAGCTTTCAACACTAACTGGTTCCATGCCGCTTCGCTTAAATATTCCGAAGGATAAGGATTATCGCAGATAATCGTTTCCAGCACTGCGCCTATATTGCTTCTTATGCCTTCCGCACAGCGTGCCGCCCATTTTTGCGGGTAAGCAAGAACAGGTAATGCGCCATACAAGGTTACCAGTTCATTCACTTCTGCTGCAAGAAACAGGTTCTCTATGATTTTTATATAGGCATCTTCATTTGTATTGTCTAATTGCAGCAGGAGCCATAGCCTGCACAACCGGTCAATAGTATATCCGGCTATAGAAAACCCCGGGCGTATTTGCTGCAGGGCCTTTAATTGTTCTGCTGAAACCTGTATATATTCCTTGCCCGTTTTACGTGGAATTAAAACAAAGGTTTTATTAAACTGTACAATATCACCAGGCAAAGATTGCTGCTGCAGCCACTGCCAGGCTGCCGGTGCAAGTTGCTGCTCAATAATCCCGGTGAGAAAGGCGTTCAATCGTTCTATTTGAAAAACATACATTTATTAATCATTTAAAAGATCGGCGGATAAAACTACTTCAATTTTAATTTTAACTATCCTGCCCCGTGCGGGCAAATAAAACAATAAACAATAAACCAGCTATGATTTACCGCATGCAAAAAAAGTTTAACATACTTATACAATAGTTTTAATGTTTGCACAGAGAGTCCCGCGATTTAGTGAAAACAGGTTCAGGTGATATCCTTCATACGTCGATCCTGTGGGAAAAGCGCTTGCAGAAAAGGCTTTCAACCCAGCTTTAATCACCCGGCCGCGCCTCACCCCGGTTCGTTTTTATTCTTGACAAAAACAAACCAATTACCACAAAGAAAACTCCAACAATCGTATAAATGCTGATAACATCTTTTACTACCAACGCGGCTATAATAAAACCAAATAACGGGCAAAGAAACAGCCACAAGCCTGCGCGAACAGCATTCAATTGCAATAAACGCAACCATAACTGCACGGCAAAAATAGAAACGGGTATGGCCAGCCAGCTTACAGACAGCCAGAATTTACTATTGAAATGATTATCGGAATTTCTATAAAAGAAAAGTGTTACAGGCAGTAAAAATAATCCGCCAAGCAAAGTTTGCCAGCCATTAATGGTAAGCAGAGAAAGCCCGTTCCATTGCCTGGATGAGAAATAAATAGCGCCAATAGAATAAGATAACATGCTTAAAAATATTGTTATCAAGCCTGCAACACTTACAGTGGCATCGCCCATTAAAGGCCATGAAGCGCATACAACACCAAGTGTGCAAACAATGATAGAAATAATGATGGAGTAATGCAGTTTCTTTTTTAAAAAGAATACCGAAAGAAAGCTGATGAACACAGGATTGGAAGCAATAGCCAAAGCGCCTATACCTGCTGTAACGTTTTGCATGGCGATGACATACAAACCCAGGTAAACACTGATGTTTAAAAAGCCATAAACCATCAATTGCTTCCATTCTTTTTTTTCAGGCAAACGTTGTTTTAAAATAAAATGTGCAATAAACAACATAAGGAATGAGGCAAGTGCAAAACGCACTTCTGCAATTACCAAAGGCTGCGCGGCCATAAGTCCGATCTTAGTGGCAGTTGAAGCCGATGCCCATAAAACTGCAAAGAATATTCCTGTAATAAACCAACTAAAATTTTTATTAATATGCATCATTATAATTGAACAGCATCACTTCATCAGGTGTGCTGCAAGCCCTGCATGCAATACCATTCCTGCCCCTTTAAATAAATTCCCTTTCGCTATTTGTGCAACAATTCTATCGCGGTGAAGATAGCCATACCATTCACCATTTTCTCTGGCGGCAATGAAAAAGCCAGAATACAAAACAGCAGCGGTAATAAATCCTTTTGTAATTACATTCATGTGTATTTGTAAACTTGCTTTGTAAAATTTTTACTTCCATTTTACTGCTGTAAAAACAATTTCTTTATAGCCATCCCTTTCATACAATACACCAATTGTTTTTTTATTAAGCTTTACCAGATCGGAATAAGCCGTAAAATCCTTTTTACGGCTGTCAGCGCTTTTATCAACTGCAATGGCTTTACTCCATGTTTTGCCATCATTATAACTGATGCGCAGTGTAAGGTTATCCCTTTGTTTTATATCAGCAGCATTGCAAAAGGCAATAATGTTTTTATCTTTTTTTGTGCCGATATTTAAAATACTTCCCTGGTTTACGGGATCGATGAGTGTTTGATCAACATATGTTGTATCCCATGTTGCGCCGCCATCGCTGCTGATGGAAATAATCCTTGCCTTCACATCCCCGCTTTGGTTGCGGCTGTTCATCATTAATCGGTCACTGCTTAATTCTGCCGCCATAGATTCATTGCTTCCGGGATAATTTACCGTTGCTCCCAAATGAAATGTTTTGCCATGATCATCTGTATAAAACCCATGCGCAGCATAGTCTGTAAAATGTTCTTGTGGTGCGCCTGCAGAATGATTGGCGGCCACAAAAATTCTTCCTTTATATTTTCCGTTTTGAAACTGCATGGCATGGCCAGGCGTATTCGCATAACTTCTCCAGTCTTCCGCAAAAGTATAAGCCGGATTTACTTTTGATTGTTTGGGACGATGCACCTGCGTTGTAATATTTACAGCATCGCTCCACGTGTTACCGTTATCAGTTGAAGTTTTATACCAAGCTTCGCGCAGGCCATTCCCCATTCTTACTTCGCCTTCGTAATTATTGCCTGTATTATAAAACAGGAAAATACGGCCACGGGGATAAGCCTGATCGGTTAAATCAACAACGGGTGCGGGATTGCCTGCCTGTAATGAATCAACATCTACAATGGTTTGCAACGGCGACCATGTTTTACCGCCATCATGGCTTTGCTTCATTACAATATTAATGTCGCCAAAATCGCCGGCGCCGTTTACCCGGCCTTCGCAAAAAGCCAGCAGTTTTCCATCTGGCAAACCAATGATTGCCGGGATGCGATAACTTTTATGCCCTTCTGTTCCCGACACAAAAACAGGAACCTTTTGCTGCGCAAAAATTTGTATGCATGAACAAAAGAAAAACAGGCAGGCAAATAAATGTTTCATTAGTTAATTAATTTGAATAGTAACCCGATTACTGTTTTTTCGTACACGATCTGCATTAATTTTCTTTTCGCTGTTCCACGAGATTTTCCAGCCATAAGGTTTTATAATAAGCGGGGCAATAGAAATAATAATTAATATAACTCCAGTGGAGGAATACTTGTTTGAATGGCGTGGGATAAGAAAACGCCGCTCTTGCCTGGAAAAAAATAAATTGCTGCTGGTTGCTTTTTTCAAATGCTTCAATATCCGTGAATGGCGGCATGTAATATGCATCTTTCACGCCAAGCCGCATCAAAGAAGTGCTTAAAATAATTTTATCCATCACGTTATTACAGGCATCAAATTCTTTTTTGGCATCATCAATTAACTGTTGCCTGTACACTTCCAATTGAGGAAGATGAAAAGCGCGCATCAAACGAACAACATGATAGATTAAAATAGAAGACCGCACATAATAAGGGGAGAGATAGGTGGGGGCACTCATATATTCCCGGTTACGCACCATTTCTGTAAGCAGTTGTAATGTGGCGCTGTCCTGCTTTACAAACGGCAGCTTTTTATCCAAAACGAAATATAAAATATTACAATGCACGCCAAAGTCAAAGTCGGGCACGGTGCGGCTTCCAAGGTAGGTGCTGTAAGCGGGAATGTTTCTATACTTTTTATAAGCAGCAATTATCTTTTGTTTGGAAAGATTGGCAACATCGATCAACCGTTGCTTTAAATCTGTCACATCTTTATCGCTGCTGCTGTCGGTCATTAATATCATCACTGTATCATCTGCATCTTCACCCTGCCCAAAAACCTGTTTCAAATATTTAAAGTAATACGTGCCCGGCATTATCGGGTCTTTTGTTGCCCAGAAACCATAATAAGGATAACCGTGTTTATTGCGGTATAACGGATAAGAATTCCGGGCTTCATGAATAATATTTTCGGCAATAGTTTTATCTGCAACATTCAAATAAGGTAGCATATTACGCAAGGAAAAAGCAGTAATAGCCGTATAAAAAACAGTATTATCCGGTTGAAGATTATGCGGGGCACCGCCACATTCGCGATACGTTGGAAAGCCGCCCCTGTAAAAGAAACCATCTTCTTTAACCTGCATTGACTGAATATCCAAAAGTAAGGCACGAATAAGCGAATCTTTATTTTGTGCAGAAACTGCTTCAAAAAAGCATAAAAAAATAAGTATGGTAAAAATTAGTTTAAACATGCTTTACGCACTTTAAGGAGATGGGGTGATCTTATAAATGTATTTCAGCCATTTTAAAATATTGCCAGGCTTTTCCATATCAACAATCATATCTTTCCTCTCCAGCTTCCACCAGTTAACTTTGCCTTTCTGTTGTTTTTGTGTTTCAATAAACTGGTCGATAGCCACAAGGCTTCTTGCATTGATGGTATTCATTACAATGCAAAAGTCCTCTTTATCTTTCTTTGCATAAGGCAATGCATAAATTTTTTTATTCTGCAATTGTATGCGTTCCATAAATTCTTTTTTAAACTGAACATAATCATCGCAGGTGTTTATCAATGTATAAATATTATCACGCACATCTTTATACAAATCAAAAATATCATTGCCGAGCTGGTATAAACTACCGATTAAAAAAAGCACTTCAAGCATTTGCGTGCTGGCCGCTTCATCCAAACATTGATGGTAGATAATTACGCTTACAGCGCCCTTTGTATAAGTAATGCGTTGCATTTCTTCCTTTGAAATGCCAGGCTTCGTTTGCGCAATGGTTTCCACCTGTATATTCAGCACATCTTTTGAGGCTTTTATATATTCTTCTTTGTGCGGAACGGTTTTCAATAAATAGGTTTGGATTTCTTTTGCCACATGCGATGAAAACGTAGTGGCAGTAAAGGTTTCAGGATGAAAAGTTATTTGACGTATGCTATCGTTATCCAGTTTATCAATATCAAACAAGTCATCGCCAACAGGCGTAAGAATGCCGAACAATGTAGCCCGCTTACGTTCTTCTTTACTTAAACTTTGCCCATACAATCTTTTATAACTGCTGCATAAAAAAGACGTAATAAAAAGACCGTAGTATTTTAAGATTTTGCCGCGTTGCTCTGCCTCAAACCTGCCATTATATTTATTTTCAAGCTCATCCAGATAAGGAATAAGAAATGTTTTATTGAATTGTTTTTGAACTTTTATTTCACTGTAAACTTTCCTGGCGATATTGATATAACGGAAGAAATTCATGTATAATTCAAAAGTAAAAAGTAAAAACCCAAAATAAGCAAGCGTTTCCACTTATAACTTAAAACTTATTACTTATAACTTTACTTCACATTCGCCACTACTTTTGCGCCGGCTCTTTTAGCAGATTGCATTACGCGAAAAACTTCGCCATAGTAAGAAGAGGTATCAGCATTAATTACAACCGAAGGCGTATCAACGGTGCTGCGATTTTTATCAACCTCAAATTTTATAAGGCTGTCGAGGCTGTTGGGTTCAATCTGGCGGTGACCAATATAAATGTGCTGGTCTTTATCAATGGAAACAACAATATTCTGTTTGGCCTTGGTATCTTTTGTGCCTTTGGGATTGTTTACCCTTACAACATTCGGGTTTGCCAGCGTTGATATAATTAAAAAGAAAAACAGCAGGATAAACAAAATATCATTCAATGTTCCCGAATGCACTTCCGCCTGTGTTTTAAATCTTCTTCTTATGTTCATAACTATAAACTCAAAACTTTAAACTACAAACTAACGCGTTGGCTCCTGCAACACATCAATAAATTCTGCGCTGGCAATTTCCATCCTGTTGGCTGTTTTATCCACCTGCGTATTTAAAAAATTATAGGCCACATAAGCCAGCAAACCAATTATAAGTCCCGCAGCCGATGTAATCATCTTTGTATAAATACCACCTGCAATTTCACCCAGTTCCAGTTCGCCGGTTGATGCGATAGCAGAAAACAATTGCAGCATACCCACAATGGTTCCCAGAAACCCAAACATAGGTGCAATGCCGGCAATCAAAGAAAGTATATTCAGGTTGCGTTCCATTTTATACATTTCAATGCGGCCCACATTTTCCATGCTTTTTTCAATAGCGTCAATGGGTTTGCCAATGCGTTGAACGCCTTTATCAATAATTCGTGCAACCGGGTTATCGGTATTGCGGGCAAGGTTTCTTGCCCCATTTATATTACCTGTAATAATATTATCGCGAATGATATGCATGAAGTTGGCATCAATTCTCGAAGCCTTGCGAATAGCAATCAATCTTTCAAAAAAAACAAAAATAGCCACGGCCAGCAACACATAAAGCGGATACATAATCCAGCCGCCCTTATTTAGCAGCGTCCATAAATTCATGGTTTGCGGCTGTTGTGCAATAGTGTTTACAAGCTTTGAACTATCAACCTGTAATAAAAATAGCATGCTTATACTTTTTGATGTATGCAAAATACGTTCAACCACAAAACAACGGTGGCACTGTTGATAAATTACCTAATAATGTTATTTTAAGAAAGATTTTGCAGCAAAGCTATGCTTCGCTACGTGTTTTTTGGTTACCGGCCAATCATTTCATGGCATCACCTGTTGCGTCGCATTCCTGTCATCCATATATTTTCATGGCAGCAATGGTCTTCCTGAATCAACATTAGAATTGATTCAGACAATCAGCAATTGGTTATTTGCCACTATTGGTCTTACGCATGGAAGCGTCTGACCGTGTGCAAGCTTTCAGGCGCTTTCATTCCTGTAAAACATTTGTATCTTTGATACATGCAGCAAACCGCAGCAAAATATATAACCCAGCAGGATTACCTGGCCTTTGAACGCAATGCTTTGGATAAACATGAGTATTACAAAGGCGAAATATTTGCTATGAGCGGTGCATCATTCAAACATAATCTTATTGAAACCAATTTAAGGCGGGCTTTAGGCAATTTCCTGCAGGATAAAGATTGCAATGAATTTGGCAGCAACCTACGCATTCACATTCCATCCAATACATTATATACTTATCCTGATATTATTGTTCTCTGTGATGAACCGGCATTTGTGGATGATGAATTTGACACCATCACAAACCCATCTGTTATCATTGAAATTCTTTCACCATCTACCGCCAATTACGACCGGGGCGCTAAATTTGATCTGTACAGGGAAATAACATCTTTACACGAATATCTCCTCGTTGATTCAACAACTATTCATGCAGTTTTATATGTGAAGAATGATGATAACACCTGGACCTTGTCAGAAACAAAAGATTTAGACCAATCGTTAACAATTCCTTCCATCAATTTCACCATCGGCATTCGGGATATATACAATGGCGTTGATAAAGTAAAGCGTTAATATTATCTTGCCAGCATGTTGGCATGCAGGCATATTGCGCTCACACAGTTTCGCAACTACCAGTTTGAATCTTTCAACTTCAACGAAAATATTATTGGTATTTATGGCCAAAACGGAAGCGGTAAAACCAATTTGCTCGATGCTATCTA
Source organism: Parafilimonas sp. (assembly GCF_051953455.1). Taxonomy (NCBI): domain Bacteria; kingdom Pseudomonadati; phylum Bacteroidota; class Chitinophagia; order Chitinophagales; family Chitinophagaceae; genus Parafilimonas; species Parafilimonas sp. The sequence goes on from NZ_JBQCIT010000031.1 coordinate 52,732, forward strand.
TTATTTATGTTTCACCAAAAGCAGCTTTAACCGCCCCGATGCACAAAGCGTAAAAGATGGCTTTGCCGGTTTTCGCATTGAGGGAAAGTTTGAAAATGGCAGCGAAGAACATCAACTGGTTTGCATACTGCGCGAAAATAACCGCAAAGAATTTTTGGCGGATGAAGAAAGTTATACAAGGTTTTCAGAACATATTGGCAAATTTCCCTGTGTGATGATAGCGCCCGATGATGTGTCTTTAATTACCGAAGGCAGTGAAGAACGCAGGAAATTTATAGATACATTATTATCACAACTGCAGCATGATTATCTTGAACAACTGATTGCCTATAATAAAATATTGCAGCAGCGCAACAGCTTTTTAAAGTTTGCAGCCGAACGCAACAGTTACGATGAACAACTGCTTGAAATATTAAACAGCCAGCTGATTGAAAAAGGCAATTTTATTTTTGAACGAAGGCAACAATTTTTAAATGAATTCTTGCCTAAAGTTTTAGCCCAATACATGTTGATTGCTGAAAAAGATGACAAGCTTTCCCTTGCATATGAAAGCCAGTTAAACAATAACACGTTTGAAGAATTATTACACCAAAACCTGCAACGCGATTTGTACCTGCAACGCACCGGCGCCGGCATTCATAAAGATGACATGGTGATTGAATTGCAGCAAACCGCTTTTAAAAACATAGCATCGCAGGGACAACGCAAGAGCCTGCTGTTCGCGCTTAAGCTGGCTGCTTTTGAAACGTTGAAAAATAAAAAAGGTTTTGCACCCATTCTTTTATTGGACGATGTGTTTGAAAAGCTTGATGAAAAGCGCATGCAAAACCTGTTGCAATATGTTTGCGTGGAAAGCGGAGCCCAGGTTTTTATAACCGATACACATAAAGAGAGGTTACAGCAATCTTTTGTGAAGATTGGTAAAGGTTATGATTTGATCGGATTATAAATTTGTAGTTTCCGAAGCAGGAAAGAACGATTCAAGAATATTATACAATGAAAAAATTATTGTTTTTGCTCATAGCGTTCAGCTCGTTGCTCACTACTGCAGTAAATGCACAGCAAACGAAAGCATTTACACATGCTGATACATTACGCGGCAGCATTACTCCTGAGCGGGCATGGTGGGATGTGCTTAGATATGATATTACAGTGAAGCCGGATTATGAGGCCAAAGCGATTCAAGGTGCCACAACTATTACGTTTAAAGCAATTAGAAACAATAATAAAATGCAGATTGATCTTCAGCAACCGCTGGAAATTGACAGCTTTTCGGTGAATGGTGAGATGCAGGATAAAAATGCTTTTGAACATAATGAAACAGCTTTAAACGTTTGGTATTTACATATTCAACCAATGCCTGGCAACTCAACTCAAAAAGTTACCATTTATTATCATGGTAAACCTCGTGAAGCTGTTCGCCCGCCCTGGGATGGCGGCTGGATATGGAAGAAAGATAAGCTTGGCCGCCCTTGGATGAGTGTTGCCTGCCAGGGCCTTGGCGCCAGCGTTTGGTATCCCTGCAAAGACCACCAGAGCGATGAGCCTGATAATGGCGCTTCACTCACCATTATTGCGCCTGATACTTTAGTCGCAGTTGGCAACGGCAGGCTTGCATCAACCCTAAAAAACAATAACGGCACATCTGTATGGAGATGGGAAGTAAAAAATCCTATCAACAACTATAACATCATTCCCTACATTGGTAAATATGTAAACTGGACTGATACTTTGCATGGCGAAAAAGGCACACTTGATATGAGTTTCTGGGTGCTTGATTACAACCTTGATTCTGCCAAAGTACAGTTTCAGCAGGCCAAATCTGTTATACATGCTTTGGAATACTGGTGGGGCCCTTATCCTTTTTATGAAGACAGTTATAAGCTGGTTGAATCGCCGCATTTAGGCATGGAACATCAAAGCGCAGTGGCCTATGGCAATCATTTTCGCAACGGTTATCTTGGCACAGATTTAAGCGGCAGCGGCTGGGGTTTGAAATGGGATTTTATTATTGAACACGAAAGCAGCCATGAATGGTTTGGCAATAACATTACATCAAAAGACCTGGCAGATATGTGGATTCATGAAAGCTTTGCCAATTACAGTGAAACTTTATACACGGAATATTTGTTTGGCAAAGAAGCCGGCAATGATTACAATTATGGCACCCGCAAAAAGATAAGGAACCATGAACCAATTATTGCACATTATAATGTGAATGAAGAAGGCAGCGGCGACATGTATTATAAAGGCGGCAATATGCTGCAAACTATTCGCCATTCCATAAACAACGATGCAAAATGGCGCAACATTTTACGCGGCCTCGGTAAAACATTTTATCATCAAACGGTTACGGCACAGCAAATAGAAAATTATATAAGCAACAATGCCGGTATAGATTTCAGTAAAGTGTTTGATCAATACCTGCGCAATACGCAAATACCGCAACTGAGTTATTATTATTCACCCGATAAAAAGAAAGTTTATTACCGTTGGGATAGCTGTATCACCGGCTTTGATCTTCAGCTTGTTTTATGGCATGATGATAAAAGCCTCCGCATAAAGCCAACTCAACAATGGAAAAGTTTAAGTGACACTGCCTTTTTTAATACAGCCTGGATTGAAAAGCATTATTATATAAAGCTGAAAGAAGTGCAGGCGCAGTAAAATCAGCTAATCTATTTTATCAACAACCAGGTCGCCGAAATGCAGGCCTTTATCTATTGCAGGATTGCCTTTATAATGAACCTGCGCGCTGCCAAAAGCAGTGATCTTAATCCTGTCTGAAACATTCAGTTTAAAATCGGCTTCGCCATAAGCAATTACACGGCTGGTGTTGCCATTAATAGCAAGGCTATTTATTTTGCCTTCGCCATAACAGGTATATTTCTGGTTTTTAACCGTGCCGGATTTTATATGCAGCGAACCATCGCCATACATAATACTTGAAAGCTCGTTTGCATTCATTTCTTTAAAGGTAACATCGGGCTCGCCATACATTCTCAACACAAACAAATCGCTTTCAACCGGCCCTGCACACAGTATGGTTTCCTCACCGCGAACAGAAAGCGCTTCCAGCGTTTTATAGGTTATAGTAGCCGTTACGGATGTTTTAGGATACAATGAATAAGTTTCCGTATATCCATCTTTATATTCCTTTTCATTCTTCGGAAAATCTTTAGCGCCATCCAGGTAAATACGAAGTGTATTGTTATCTACCTCAATATGCAGCTTGTTTTCATCCACCTGTATATCATCAATCTTTACGCCTTCTTCATTACCCTGCACTAATGAAACCTGTATATAAGGGCTTATAATAACTTTACTGAAATGGCTGACTTTTTTTGTTTGCGCAATAACCGTACTGGCTATAAGCAATAACAATGCTGAAAGAAAAGCTTTAACTAAGTTCATGATTATTTTTTTACAATAATGTAAACGGATTACCTGTTTGTTTGTTACACGTAACGCAGAATATTTGATGCATTAATTCAGGGGTTACAAGCTGTGAGCGCTGAGCCACGAGCTGCGAGCCCCGATTACTCATCGTTCATAACCCAGTTCATTATTCCGTTCTCAAACTCTTTACGGGGTTGGCGATTGCTGCTTTTATTGATTGAAAACTGATAGTAATTACCGCAATTAAAACGGTAGAAAATCCTGCAATTATAAATATACCCGCACCAATATCTATTCTGTATGCGTAGCCTTGCAACCATTGATGCATCGCCCAATACGCAACCGGAACAGCGATAATGAATGCAATTATAACAAGCGTTAAAAACTCTTTCGATACCAGCAGCCAAACATTTTGTACAGATGCGCCCAGCACTTTTCTTATACCGATCTCTTTTGTGCGCTGTTCAATTACAAAGGCTGATAAACCAAATAAGCCAAGCCCCGCAATGATGATAGCAATAACGGCAAATGCAGAAAATATTTGCTGCGTTCTTAATTCACTTGCATACAGGGCGGCAAAATTATCATCCAGAAAGGTATAGCTTAAAGGACCCTGCGGATTAAAGGCATTCCATTTTGTTTTGAGATCATTTAAAAAACCGGGAATATCATTCGTTTTTATTTTAATGATAAGCCCGCCGTAATTATTGCCAAGCATCATCATTAAAGGCGCAATTTTTTGCTTAGCTGATGTGTAGTTAAAATCTTTTATTACACCAATAACTTTAAATGCTTTCTGTCCTGAACGCACAATCGTTTTTCCAACAGGATCTATTTTATTCCAGCCCAATTCATTCACAGCCGCTTCGTTAATAACAACAACTTGTGAATCTGTAGAAAAAGCTTTTGAGAAAAATCTTCCCTGCTTCATTTGCATGCCCAATGTTTTCAAATAATCATAATCAACATGATAAATATTCATATGGATTTCTGCGCCATTGCCGTTCTCATTTACAGGATGCACCTGCGTTCCATCCATCATATCACTTCCCGGAACATATCTTGAAATGCTTGCTGCAACCACACGGCCATCCTGTAAAACCTGCTGCCTGAATGCATCCTGGTTATTACCCATCAATCTTCCGTCAGGCAGGAATAAAACCTGCTCTTTATCATAACCAAGCTTTTTGTTTTGCATATAATTTAATTGCTGATAAACAATTATAGTGGCAATTATCAATGCAGTTGAAACAAAAAACTGGAACACGATGAGGCCGCTTCGTAAAATATTTTTTTGTTTGCCAGCACTTGCTGATCCTTTTAAAACCTTAACAGGATTAAACGACGATAAAAAGAAGGACGGATAAACGCCTGCAACAACGCCCACTAATAACACCAGGATAAGCATGAAGGCTATGGCCTTATAATTAAAAAAAGAGCTGACAGTTATTTGCTTACCAGAAAGCTGGTTGAAATAAGGAAGTAATAAAATAATAAAGCCAGCAGCAAGCAACATAGCACAAAAACTCATTAACACAGATTCGGACAAAAACTGTTTTATCAACTGCATTTTTCCTGAACCCATTACTTTTCTTATGCCAACTTCTTTTGCTCTTTTTACAGAACGCGCTATAGAAAGATTGGTAAAGTTTACGCAGGCAAGTAATAAGATGAAGAGCGCCAGTGCAGAAAAAATATAAACATATTGAATGTCGCCATTCGGTTCCAGTTCATATTTGGTATGGGAATATAAATGTATATCAGTAACAGGTTGTAGTGTAAAAACAAAAGTGTTCACAGATTTTTGCGCTTCGGCCAGGCTAATGCCCATATCCCGCTGCACTTCTGGTACAATGTATTTAGCAACAAGCTGCTGAAATTTTGCTTCCAGCTTTTTTGGGTCGGCATTTTTATTGAGCAATAAATAAGTGAACATGCCAAGGTTGCTCCAGGTGGGGTTTGTTACATGCCATGTAGAAATGCTTATCAGCGCATCAAAATGAAAATGTGAATTAGATGGCATTTTATCGAATACGCCGGTTACTTTATACACCGCATCATGCAAACCAATTACAATTGATTTGCCCAGCGCATCTGCATTGCCAAAATATTTCTTTGCGAATGCTTTTGAAATAACAACACTGTTTGGCTGAACCAGCGCTTCTTTATCACTTCCTTCCGTTAAAGGGATAGAAAACAGCTGCAGGAAATTACTGTCTGCAAAAGCAAGTTTATCTTCTTTAAATTGCTTATCATCGTACTTTACAAAATCTTTTGCCGGCGCCATTCTTGCAAAAGATTTTATTTCAGGAAAAGCATTTCTCATCCCTTCACCCACAGCAAAATCAACATTGGGATAAACAGCAACATCGCCATTGCCTGTAACATTTAAATTAACACGATAAATATTGTTTGCATCTGCAGCATACCTGTCATAACTCAATTCATCATACACAAATACTGTTATGAGCACAAAGCAGGTTAAGCCAATGGCCAACCCAAAAATATTAATGAATGAAAAAGCTTTGTTACGGGTAAAATTCCGCAAAGCGGTTTTGAGATAATTTTTAAACATAAAAGGTGTTTTTTAGCTACAGGCTGTGAGCTTTAAGCCGCGAACTTCAAGCCTGTAACAACACGTTATTCAATTTATCATTGTTTTACTTATTATTCATTACTGATCATTCACCACTTACTTATTCGCTTCGCAATGCTTTAACCGGATTGGCAGAAGCGGCCCGCACGCCCTGCACGCCAACGGTTATTATTGATATAAATAAAACAGATAATCCAGCCAATATAAATACCCAGAATGAAAGCGAAGTATGATAATCAAACTTATTCAGCCAGTTATTCATGGCCCACCAGGATACGGGCGTTGCAACGAGGAATGAGATCAATACCAGCAATAAAAATTCTTTTGACAACAAAGCGGTAAGTCCCCACACCCTTGCCCCCAACACTTTTCTAACACCTATTTCTTTTGTACGCTGTTCGGCAGCAAATGCAGATAAACCTAATAAACCAAGGCAGGAAAGAAAAATAGCCAACCCGCCAAAAATATTAGCTATAGCACCCAGCACCTGTTCATTCTCATATTTTTTGGCCACATTATCTGCTACAAAAGCAATGTCTGGTGGAAAAGCAGGATTTAATTGTTTCAATTCAGTCCGCATTTTTTCCAAAGCAGCAGTAATATTATTTGCGGGGTTCAGCCTTAACGAAAGATATTGGGGAGACGTTGAATAGAATACAATCATCGGGTTTACTTTATAATAAAGCGAGCCTTTTGTAATATCTTTAAATACGCCAACAACAGTGTATTTTGTTCCATCACCATCGGTAAGCACAGTGCCAACCGGCGACTTTAATTTCATCACCTGCATAGCCGTTTCGCTGATGAGGACATTGGTGCCCGTTGTATCTGAAGGATACCCCCTGGAAAAGTCGCGGCCCTGTATAAATGCTGTACCAAAAGTTTTCTGAAAATCGTATCCTGCGCTCAGAAAATCAATTAATACTTTTTCATTTTCCCGTTTGCCCGGCCAATTAAAACCCCACCCGTTATTACCGCCCTGCGTTATGCTCATGCTGGTACCGGTAGCCGCCGTAATTATATTTTGCCTGTACAGGTTGTTCAGTAATACATCCTTATGCTTGCCAAGTTCGCCTTCCATCTTTATCTCCACCAGGTTATTTTTATCGTAACCAAGCGGTTTATTACGGATATAATTAACCTGTTTATAAATACAAAAAGTAGCCACCATGAGAAACATGGCCGTAGAGAACTGCAACACCACTGTAGCCTTTCTTACGGTTACAGCAGATCTTCCGTTTGAAACTATCCCCTTTAATACCTTAACAGGTTTAAATGAAGAAAGATAAAATGCGGGATAAGAGCCGGCAACCAGGCCTGTAAATATTCCTATGATGATAATACCCGCCCAAAACCGGCTATCGGAAAAAGGTGATGCAATATTTATTTTTAAAAGTGTATTAAAATAAGGAAGGCTTAGAGAAAGCAACAGCAGTGAGAGCAGCAGCGCAAGAAAAGTAACCAGGTACGATTCCGCAAGGAAACGCAGTATAAGCGAGCCTCTTTCAGAACCTATGGCTTTAAGAATACCAACTTCCCTTGCCCTCTTTTGAGACCTTGCAGTGCTAAGGTTCATAAAGTTAATACAGGCTATTAACAGAATAGCTATTGCAAGCCCTATAAATAACCGCACCTGGCTGATAGCGCCGGAACCAGTAGGCTTACCGTTTTCAAACTCACGGTATAAATGATTTTTGGAAAGCGGGAAAAGAAATGCTTCTGCCTTATAACCGTCCTGATGGGCCATTATCATTTTCCGCACAAGGCCATCAGCCCGTTTAAAATCTTTCTCTGTGTTTAGCTGTACATACGTATCAGTAAAGTTGGAACCCCAGCCGCTGTTTTTTATCCAGGGTTGTTCGTTTTCCAGCACGTGCCAGGGCATCACATATTCAAACTGAAAATCGGAATTGGCATAAGGATCGGCTACTACAGCAGATACAACGAGCGGCATAGAATCGTTGCGTGTTACTATTTTACCCATAGGATTATCCTTGCCAAAAAGTTTTTGCGCAAAGCTTTCCGTAATAACAATATTGTCGGGTTTGCTTAAGGCTGTCTTTGCATTACCATACAAAAAAGCGAAACGGAACATTTCAAAAAAAGCGCTGTCGGCATGAAGGCCATTGCCACGAAAAATATTGTCTTTATAGCGCATTAAGCCGCCGGCAAAATAGGAAACAGAACGCACCGCTCTTTTTACGCCTGGTATTTCTTCTTTAATGGCGCCGGCCAGCGGGCCGGGCGATACCTGGTAAGTAAACACATTGTTTTCGGCAAACTGGTTGCTTTCTGTAACATAGATGTTTTCAATATCATCAAACTGCTTATTCCAGCCAAAATGATAGTTGGCATACAGCAACAATAAAACGCAACTCGTTAATCCAATACCTAAGCCAAGAATATTCACTATGGAAAAACCTTTATTTTTCATCAGGTTCCGCCATGCAGTTTTTAAATAGTTTTTAAACATAGAAAGTATTTTTAGCTGTGAGCTGTGAGCCTGTAGCATTATGCTGTTTAATTTATCATTATTTTACTCATTATTCCGTTCTCAAACTCTTTACAGGATTGGCGATTGCTGCCTTTATTGATTGAAAACTGATCGTTAATAATGTGATGATAATTACTGAAAAGCCTGCAATCAAAAACACAGAAGCGCTAATATGAATACGGTATGCAAAACTTTGCAGCCATTTATTCATCATCCACCACGATACAGGAAATGCAATAAGCAACGAGACTAAAACGAGTTTTAAAAAATCTATTGAAAGCATTGTTGTGATGTTGCTTACAGATGCGCCAACCACTTTTCTGATACCAATTTCTTTTCTTCTTTTTTGCGCCGTAAATGCAGCTAATCCAAACAAGCCAAGGCATGAAATAATAATTGCTAATGCTGCGAAGTATTTTGATAATGCTGATACTCTTGTTTCGCTTTCATATTGTTGCTGATAAGCTTCATCTAAAAAATTAAATGTAAAAGGGAAGCCGGGGTTAAAGCTTTTATACAAACGTTGAATAGCATTGATTGTTGCTTGTTGATGCGCACTGTTTATGCTTGCAGTAATAGTTCCGGCCTTTGGAACAATATGCAAAACAGATGGTTTTATTGCTTCGTGCATTGACTCAAAATGAAAGTCTTTTACAACGCCAATAATCTGCATATTCTTTCCAAAGAACCTTACTGTTTTACCAACAGGGTTTTTCATACGCATTGCTTTAACGGCTGCTTCGTTCACAATTAGCGCTGATGAATCTGAACCGTAATTTTTTGAAAAGCTTCTTCCTTCTTTTATATGCATGCCCATTGTTTCAATAAAATCATATCCGGAACCAAAAATTTCAAATACAACATCATCATTTTCGTTTTCTCCGGGCCACTGCAAACCATCAGATGCATAGTTGTGACCAACCATACGATGGTCTGTTGCGCTTGCATTCCTAACACCGGGAATCTTTTTTAGCTCTGCAATAAATGCATCTTGTTTTGTGCCAAGATTGCCTTCTGCAGCTATTCGCAGCAAATTATTTTTATTGTAACCCGTGTCTGCATTTTGAATAAATTGTATTTGCTGATAGATGATAAATACTGCAACAATTAAAACAGTTGATAATGTAAATTGAAAAACAACCAAACCTTTTCTTGATAATAATTCTGCTGCAGATGTATTCAACTTTCCTTTTAAAATTGCGAGTGGATTGAATTTAGAAATATATAACGCAGGATAACTTCCCGCAGCAAAGCCGGTGATTAAAGCAATGCAAATAATACCGGCAATCATCTGCCAGTTAAAATGCAATGAAATATTTTTCGCCGTTATCTCATTAAATGCTGGCAACAATAACATTGCAATTACAATTGCTAATAACATTGCAAGAACAGTAAGTAAAAGCGACTCAGTTAGAAACTGAAATATTAATTGTTTTCTTTCTGCACCGACCACTTTTTTTATTCCCACTTCTTTAAACCTGCGTGCAGCTTTAGCAGTAGAAAGATTCATGAAGTTGATACATGCAATCACCAGCACAAACACAGCCAGTAGTGAAAATAATTTTACGTATTCAATTCTTCCGCCACTCTGTACATTTCCATTATAATTATTGTGCAGGTACACATCAGAAAATTTCATAGGAAAAACTTTTGTGCCTGTATAATCAGTATTCTTCGTGATTACATTTGAAACATTTTTTTTGAAGAGCTCAGTATTTGCTTTTGGCTTTAACAATACATAATTTAACGGCCCGGTGCTATGCCAATCCTTTACCCAGGCACTTACTGTTCCCAAATAATCAAACGACAACACAAAATCAAATTGCTGCGAAGAATTAGCGGGCATTTTTTTAAATACTCCTGATACAAAAAATGTTGTATCATGATTAAAACTTACAGACTTGCCAATAAGATTGTTAGTAGTTCCAAATAATTTCATTGCAAGCTCATCACTCAGTACAATTGAATTATTATTTGCCAGCACATTATTCCTGTTGCCATCAAGCAATGAAAAAGAAAAAATATTGAAGTAATCTTTTCCTGCATACTCACCATTTGCCTTAATGTTTTTATCGTTAGCAGAAAGCGTAATTTGAGGAAACCAACCTGGCGGCGCAACCGCAGCAGCATATTCAACTTCAGGTGTTGATATTTTTACTGCATCACTTAATCTGCCCGAAGATTCCTCTGAATAAGCAACATCACCATTATCATTACTTCTTTGCTCAAACAGTTTATAGATGCGATCGTTATTTGCAAAGAATTTATCATAACTTAATTCATCATTCACCCATAGAAAAATAAGCAAAGCACAGGCAAGTCCGGCAGATAGCCCAAGTACATTTAAAAATGTAAATTGTTTATCTTTTAAAAGATTTCGCCATGCGATTTTGAGATTTGTTTTAAACATAGAAGTTGATTTCTGATGTAACGATTTGTTGATGTCTCATTTTATTTTATTTTATTCAATCCATTAATCTATTAATCCGTCTAAATCTTCGGTTCAGATTATTCCATTCTCAAACTCTTCACAGGATTTGCGATTGCTGCCTTTATTGCCTGGAAGCTTACGGTTATTAATGCAATCAACATAATTACTATAACTGCTACAGCGAACATCCACCATGACATATTTATTCTATAAGCGAAATCCTGAAGCCATTTACTCATTGCCCAATAAGCCAGCGGCGTGGCAAGTATAGTTGCTATAATTACTAACTTCAAAAAATCTTTACTGATCAATTGTACAACGCTGCCAACACCTGCACCAAGCACTTTCCTGATGCCGATTTCTTTGGTCTTTACCTGCGTCGTATAAGTGGCTAATCCAAACAAACCAAGACATGAAATAAAAATAGCTATCGCTGCAAAAGTGGTAAACAGCGTGCCGGTACGCTGTTGCGACTGATAATGCGATTCGAAAGTCTTATCAAGAAAATCGTAAGAGAAGGGTGCATTGCTTGCATATTTTTTATACTGTGATGCTACTGCTTTGATAGCTGCCTGTGCACCGGCACCTGTTGTGCGTACATATAAAATGTTTTTCAATCCAGACGTTCTTATTACCAAAGGGCCAACAGGGTCTTTCAGCGATTTGAAATTAAAATCTTTTACTACACCTACTATTTCTCCATCAGCAGTGCCGTAGCCAATTTTTGTTCCGACGTAGGGAGGTTTTAAACCCATAGCTTTCACAGCAGTTTCATTCAAAATATATTTGTTATCGTCAGAAGGCGTTCCCGTAAAATTTGTTCCTGCAATAAACCGGTACTTCATCGTAGGTATGAAGTTTTTATCCGCCTGTACGCGCCACAGCAGAAACGGAACATCATCTTTTTTTCCATCCCACATAATATCTCCTGAAACCTCTGTTACATTGGTAATGTCGCTTGCGCTGCTAAATGAAACATTTAATATGCCTTTTTGCAATAGCAATTCATTCTCTATTGCATCAGCATTTTTCGTTGCTTCGTCGGGAAATGAAACAGTAAAAACATAGTTCTTATCATACCCCAAATCTTTATTGCTTATATATTTCATTTGCTTTCCCATCACAATGGTGCCGACTAACAATATGAACGAGATTACAAATTGAAGAACGACCAATGATTTTCTGAATGAAGAAGTTTTAATACCCAAAAAACTTTTATCACGCACCGCGCCTAATGGATTGAACGATGATAATAACATAGCAGGATAAATGCCGGAAATAAGTATCGTTCCTAACAGTACGAAAAACCAAATTTCCAACATGGAAAAGTTAGACAGCGAAAGCATTAATTGTTCGCCTGTAATGCTGTCATACAATGGCTTCAATAAAACAATTAAGGCAATTGCGATGAAAATAGCCAACATGAATGTCAATACGGTTTCAGTGATGAATTGCAAAAACAACTGCCTTCTCTTTGCGCCAACGATCTTTTTTATACTGATCTCTTTAATTCTCGTAAGCGCACGGGCAGTAGAAAGGTTTACATAATTAATGCTTGCAATAATCAATATTAATATGGCAACAAGCGCCATTATTCTTACCATTTGCAATGCGGAATTATCGCCGTCAATTCCTGTAAGATGCAGGTCGCCTAAGTTTTGCAATTGAAAAGTTGTTTGAGCCTGGCCTTTATTCATTGCATTAAATGAATGCGTAAGTTTTGTTTCAATAGTTGACTTATTTGCGTCCGGATTTAGCAGAAGAAATGTTCTGAAACTATAATCGTTTACATCTTCATCTATTGTTTTCCAACCATGATTGCCGCCATGAGCTGTGAACTGCTGCGCATAATAATCTACCGGGAAGATAGCATCGTATTGCAGGGAAGAGTTGTGCGGGAAGTCTTGCAAAACTGCGGTTACTATAAAATTGTTTTTATCAAACCGCACCATTTTGCCAATGGCATCATCTGTACCAAATAATTTTTTAGCTGTTGATTGTGTGAGTGCAACAGAATACGCATTCGGTAAAAAACCATTACGGTTACCATGCAATAATTTGTAGTTGAAGAAGTTTAAAAAATTACTTTCCGCATAAACAATATTGTTATTGTCAAATACTTTTGTCTGATCAATATTGGATAACACTTTATCAGATAGTGTTGGATTTTCATTCTCACTTACCAATCTTAAAGCTGCAATTACACCGGGAATTTTTTGTGACATGACAGCTAATGGTCCGGGCGCTCCCTGCCAGGCAAGTGATTTACTTTCTAAAGTAATGTGCGAATTTAACTGGTAGATATTTTTATACTGTTTATTAAACTTATCATAACTAAATTCATTTTGCACCCAGAGCAGCAGCATAATTCCCGTTGCCAATCCCACAGCCAGCCCGCATACGTTTATGACACTGTAAAATTTACTGGCTTTTAAATTTCGCCACGCGGTTTTAAAATAAATTTTTATCATGTCTGTTTGTTTGAGCCAATAGCTATTTGTTATTCCGTTCTCAAACTCTTTACCGGGTTTGCGATTGCTGCTTTTATTGCCTGGAAGCTTACGGTTATTAATGTTACCATCAACGCACCAACACAGGACACAATAAATATCCACCAGCTTATATCGGTTTTATAATTGTAATGCTCTAACCAGCCGGCCAAATAATACCAGGCAAGCGGAATGGCAATTAAACATGAAATGCCCACCAGCAATGCAAATTCTTTGGAAAGCATCTGCCATAAATTAAACACGGAAGCACCCAGCACTTTGCGCACGCCAATTTCTTTCTTGCGTTGTTCTGCCACAAAAGAGGCCAGCCCAAATAATCCAAGACAGGAAATGAATATGGCAAGAATGGTAAAGAAAGTAGCCAGCCTGCCAACGCGCTGTTCATCGGCAAACTTCTTGGCATATTCTTCATCATTGAATGTGTAATCGAAAGGAGAAGACGGGTTGTATTTTTTAAACACCGCTTCAATTTTGCCAAGCGCATCTTTTACGCCAACTCCGGGTTTTATTTTCACGGAGATCACATTTGCCCAGTTGGGATCATACAGGAAAACAGTTGGTGTAACAGGCTGGTAAGGCGACTCCATTACCATATCTTTTATCACACCCACCACCGTATAATTCTGGTCATTAAACTGGATGTTTTGACCAACGATATCGCGTTTCATATTAATAAGCTTAACAGCAGCTTCATTCAATATCATTCCCAGGCTGTCTGTTGCAAAATCTTTGGAGAAATCACGGCCTTCTTTTATTTGCCAGCCAATGGTTTTGCCAAAATCAACCGTTACGGCAATTGTTCCAAATGAGGGCAGGGAATTAGGATCTTTTCCCTGCCAGTTAAAACCAATCTGGTTAGAATACACCGCTGTTGTGGGGCTTGAAGATTCGGCCATGTTTTCAACCACGCCGGTCGCAATTAAATCACTGCGAATGGCATCGTAATGGCCATATAAATCGGGGGTAGTCATAGGGATGGTTATCAATCCTGCTTTATCATAATTCACAGGCCTGTTTTGTGCAAACTGAATTTGCTTATACACGATGATAGTTCCTATAATTAAGGCGATGGAAAAAGTAAACTGCACAATCACCAATATCTTGCGTGGCAGCGATGCATACTTACCCACACGGAATGTGCCTTTTAAAACTTTTATGGGCTCGAATTTAGATAAATACAATGCCGGGTAACTGCCCGAGATCAAGCCTGTTATTAATGTAAATGCAGTGGCAAGCAGCCAGAAAAGGCCATTGTTCCAGGGGAGGCTGATATTTTTATCTGCCAGTTTATTAAACATAGGCAACAGCAATACAACCAGCAATATCGACAGCACAAAAGAGAGAAAGGCAACCAATACAGACTCGCTTAAAAACTGGCCTACCAACTGACTTCTTACTGAGCCAACTGTTTTGCGTATGCCTACTTCTTTCGCCCTTTTTTCGCTGCGTGCGGTAGATAAATTCATAAAGTTGATACAGGCCAGCAGTAATACAAACACGCCAATTACGGCAAACAGCCACACAAATTGTATCCGGCCCGTTTCTGCTTTTCCATTTTTAAATTCGCTGTACAAACGCCATTTATCCATGGGATGAATAAACGCTTCTTCCACACCATCAGTAGCTGCATTTTTATGCGCCATCACCACATTTTTAATCTTAGCTGTAAGCTTTGCAGCATCTATATTATCATTCAATTGCACAAAACATTGCCATGAATGGTTGTTCCATTGTGTTGCCGCCCGCTTCAGCCAGTCTTCGGTAGTGATATATTTTTTCCAGGGCAGGAAAAGTTTGGCGTCGTATAAGGTAGTGTTATGTGGAAGATCTTCAAATACACCGGCCACCTTAAAATCATTTTTGTTATCAAAGCGAATGGTTTTATTAATGGCATCTTCATCGCCAAACAAAGATTTTGCAATAGAAGCGCTGATTAAAACAGAAGACGGGTCATTCAGGGCATTGATGTTTCCCTTTATCATTTTAAGGGAGAGCATAGAAGGAAAATTGCCTTCTACCCACATACCCCGGCCGGTTATTTTTTTATCGCCTACACCCAGCACATGGCCAAAATTCCAGGAGGCCATTGATATATTCTTAAAATCGCTGCCGTATTTACTGCGCAGTTCTTCACCAACCGGCATAGATACCGCAGGCCCTGTTTCTTTAGTGCTGTCGTTATCCACAAAAGTCGTCATGAGTTGCGCAAGCTGCTTATGATTGGCGTGATAGTTATCGAACGTAACCTCATCCGATATCCATAAACCAATTAACATGGCTACAGCCATGCCTGCTGCCAGCCCAACAATATTGATGGCAGAATATACTTTGTTTTTAACAAGGTTTCGCCAGGCGATTTTAAAATAGTTTTTAAGCATTGTTTGAACCGGGATTTATTTGATTTAAATAATTTTCGCTGATTTTTAGCCCTTCAGGCTTAACAGCCTGGCAGAACTTAAGCAAGGACGGAAAATAAAGGCAAGTGCAATGCCATGGCGAAAACGGTTTATTTTCAATTGATTACAAAAACAACTGCAGGAAAACTGTACGAAATCGTACAATTGATTATTTGTTTGCGGACAGTATAAAGAGAGAGACAGGTTAAAAAAAAGTGCCACGAAAGCACCAGGGAACGAAGGCATGACCTGGAGGATATGCTTCGCAATTTGTGCTTTGGTGGCAAGTTGTTTACTATGTCTTCTAAATCATTTTCTAAAATCAGGGTAAGGGAGGCCTTTCCCGGTTTCACAAAGCAATTTCAGGCTCCTGAAAAAAAGCGCCCAATCAAAACTGCAGGATGCAAATTCCGGTGTGTAGGCAGCCCATCCATCGTGATGAAACAGCAACACCGTGCCTTTGGCATGCGGTATCAATTCAAATGTAAGCGTTGTTCCTACCCAGTCTTCAAAACCTTTAAGGCAACGCCATTGTACCTTACTGTATGGCTTAAGTTCTTCTATCCTTATTTCCTTAAAATAGTCAGGGCCAAAAGCAAACCGCATAACATTACCCACTTCCGGTTTTGCTGTCGTTTCGGTTGTCCACCAACCAGCCAACCCTTCCTGCGTGGTTATAGCTTCATACAATTTTTCTGCAGGTGTTTCAATAAGCAGCCTGTGAAAAATGCTTTTTGTGTTTGCCTGGTTTAATGCATTAAACGTTGCGGATAAAGTTTCACCTGAACCTGTTTCTTCACTATCCTTTGGCGTGGCTTTGCCTTTACCTGTCAGAATAAGCGCTTTCAAACTATCTTGTATATAATGCGTCCATGCATCGTGGCAAACTTTAAAACATTCATACGAAGGCACCAGCCCTTTATGTGTGAAGGCCAATTGCGTTTTACCTTCTTTTTCACTGATCTCAAAAATTATATCTGTTCCTTTCCATTCGTTTTTATCTTCCGTAAAAGAAAAATAATTATCCAATACATGCCAAACCACTTTTTTACCGGGAATAAGCTCAGTGATTTTTATTTTACACCGATGCACATCCTGGTAATGATATAAAAATTCACTATTAAGTTTGATTGTATCGCCCTCAATATTTTCAGACCACCAGCCGCGTACATTATTAACGGCATCAAAAACCTGCTGTGGTGATGCGTCAATCAAAATGGTTGTTGTAAAATCTTCGTTTTTCATAATCCTGCTTTTTATATTAAAAATCGTTTTGCATTTTCAGTAATTTTTGAGATTCAAAATTATTGGCAGTTAATCACCTGGCAGGGGTGTAAAACAGACTTTATAATGGGTTGATTTAGACAAACAAGGTTTTTAACTTTGTAAGAAATTAAGAGGCTTCGTTGCATATCTTTTTAAGATGATCTTATTTAAACCAATTATATGAAACACCTCACCATATTAGTACCAAATGCACAAACAGGGCCTAATACCTTATCATGCATTATTGGCGCATGGCACGTTTTTACAAGCGCCAATGAGTATTGGAAAAACAAGGGAAAGCAGCAGGTTTTTACTATCAGGCTGGCCGGTGTTTCCGAACAATCAGATTTTGTAAACGGTTTATTGACCGTTATGCCGCAGGCAAATATTTCATCCATTCAAAAAACAGACCTGGTTATTATTCCTGCCATACAAGGGGCGTTCAAACAACTCCATAAAGAGAATATAATATTGGTAAACTGGATGCGGGAGCGGTATAAAAAAGGCGCTGAACTTGCCTGTATGTGCACGGGCGCTTACCTGCTGGCTTCAACGGGATTGCTGGATAACAGAAGCTGCTCTATTCACTGGAATGCAGTGGATAATTTCAGGAATTTATTTCCCAGAGTAATTTTAAAAGCAGAAAAATTAATAACCGATGAACAAGGCATTTACACTAATGGCGGCGGTTACTCTTTTTTAAACCTTTTGATTTACCTGGTTGAAAAATATTATGACAGGCAAACGGCCATTTATTGTTCCAAAATATTCCAGATAGATATAGACAGGCAAACACAATCTGATTTTGTAATATTTACCGGGCAAAAAACGCATGGGGACGAAGTAGTGAAAAAAGCGCAGGCATATATTGAAAGCAATTTTTATGAAAAGATTTCTATGGAAAATCTCTCAAAAAAATTTGCTGTTGGAAGAAGGAATTTCGACCGGCGTTTTATAAAAGCCACAGGCAATACGCCTGTTGAATATTTACAAAGGGTGAAAGTTGAATCGGCAAAAAAAGCATTTGAAACCAGCCGCAAAACCATTAATGAAGTAATGTATGAAGTGGGGTATGCTGATGTAAAAGCATTCAGGGAAGTGTTTAGAAAAATAACCGGCATGTCGCCGCTGGAATACAAGGATAAGTATAATAAAGATATGGTGCACATGTAGTGCAGCAAACCACTGAAGCTTAAAAATTTATTCCCTTAAATGTTGCATGCCCAGCCTAAAAAACGATATAATAACCGGGCCGTATTCCGGCCCGTTTGGGGAAAATACGGGGATTTTGCCTGAAAAATTGAGTAGATTTGCAACAAGGCCTGCAATTAAGTTATGGGTTAATTTGAACGATCGTACCTGGGATAAATATATTGTTTATTAAGACTTGCTAACCTGATAGTTCTCCGCTTAAATTTCTGCTGAAAAATATTGAAAGTATTTTTTATTCAACTATACATTATGTCTTATACCAACTTTTATACTAATGATGTATTCATAAGTTACGCTCATGCTGATGATGCCGGCATTTTAGGTTCTGATAAAGGATGGGTTTTAAATT
Organism: Parafilimonas sp.; assembly: GCF_051953455.1. Taxonomy (NCBI): domain Bacteria; kingdom Pseudomonadati; phylum Bacteroidota; class Chitinophagia; order Chitinophagales; family Chitinophagaceae; genus Parafilimonas; species Parafilimonas sp. The sequence goes on from NZ_JBQCIT010000031.1 coordinate 71,385, forward strand.
TCGTTGATGACCTGGAAAAGTCTTTGGCAATGAAACTGGGCAAGAAAGAAAACGAAACACCTTTTATATGGAAAGATGAAGAACTGGAACGCAACAAATTGCTTACCGATGCATTGGTCAATGAATTAAAAAAAACGGCGGTTTTTTTAATCATTATGTCGCCTTCCTATTTAAAATCAGACTGGTGCGGAAAAGAGCTGAAACAGTTTTTGGAAATTGCACAAGACAAAAATGCATCAGGCAGAATATTTATTGTTGAAATAGATGAACTGAACAGGAATGAATATCCCACTGAAATAGATAAAAACCTGTTAACCTATAGGTTTTGGACGAAAGAAAAAGGTTCAAAAGCCAAAACATTAGGCATCCCCAAACGCGATAATGAAGAATATTATACGCGGCTGATTGATATAAGAAATGACCTTGCAAAAGAATTAAGCCGCATAAAAGATTCAGCAAATACATTGCAAACGCAACCAACTTATAAAAGCACTATTTTCCTGGCACAGGTTACAGATGATTTGGATGAAAAAAGAGAAGAAATAAAAAGATATTTAAAAGACAGCGGATATAAAATATTGCCTGAAGATAACTGGTATGCAAAGGAAAGTTTTAATGAGTTGAGTGAAGACATAAAACAAAACTTAAACCAGAGTTCGTTGTATGTGCAGCTCTTAAGCAATTTGCCGGGCAAAAAAATATTAAACACTGAAAATACCCTCGTAAAATTTCAGTTTGAGATGGCCCAAACATCCGGAAAAAAAATGCTTATTTGGCGGCCTTCAAATTTTAATACAGAAGATGTTACTTCGCCGGAACATAAAAAAATATTAGAGAGCGAATATGTAAGAACAGGCATTTTTGAAGAGTTTAAGGCAGCTATTACAACCGCACTTCAACCTGCACCAGCGCCACTACCGCCGGCGCCCGGCAATTCAAAATTCCTGTATATCTGTACCGATGAAATTGATAAAGACTATTGCGAGAACACCATCTTAAAAATTATAGACGAAAGAAACCAGGAAATAGAAACCAATAACATTCAAAAGAATAAAATTGATTGTTTCTTTCCCCTCGAAAATGCCAGCTCGCCGGATTCAAGAAAATATAATGATGATAGTTTTTTAATAAGCGATGCGGCACTGTTTGTTTATTGTAATTCCGATCCGAGTACCGTATTAAATCAAATAAATTATTGCCGCAAAATAAACATCCGCCGGAAAGAGCCTTTCGATATAGTTGCGCTTTACGACGGGCCGCCAACAGCAAAAAACCAGATTCCTTTACGTATGGCAAGCCTGCGGTTTACCTATTTAAACTGCCGGGAAAATTTAAAAGATTTTACCGAAAAATTTTTAAATATACTTTAATATGCTAAGTGAAGCTTTACAAAAAACAGACGTTGACCCATATCCGGGTTTAAGAGCTTTCACGCCGGAAGAATCGCATTTATTCTTTGGAAGAGAAGAGCAAATAGATAAACTGTTGGAAAAGTTAGACCAGTCGCATTTTGTAGCGGTTGTTGGCCCTTCCGGTTGCGGAAAATCTTCATTGGTAAAAGCCGGGTTAATTCCAGCTTTGAGAACAGGCTTCTTTCTTAACGCAGGAACAAAGTGGCGCATCGCAGAAATGCGCCCGGGCAATGATCCCTATAAAAATTTATCCTCTTCCATAGCAAAGGCATTTGGCAATAGCAATATTTCTTTAGAGTGCATGAAGGCTGAATTAAAAAGAAGCCCCCAGGGATTATTGGAAGTTATTAAATCTGAAATGCAGGTTAATAAAGGAAATTTTTTATTGGTTGTAGATCAATTTGAAGAATTATTCAGGTATAAACAAAATAACAATATTGATGAAGTAACCAGCTTTATAGCACTTTTAATTGCTTCAGCTAACCAGCATGAAATTCCAATACACATCATTCTCACCATGCGGTCTGATTTTTTGGGTAACTGCTCGCTGTTTTTAGGATTACCTGAAATATTAAACGACAACCAGTTCTTAACACCACGCTTAACACGGGAGCAAACAAAAGATGCTATTGAAGGGCCGGCAATGGTTTGCGGCGGGAGGCTGGAGCCTAAACTTGTTACCAATCTTTTAAATGATATAGGTATTGACCACGATCAATTACCGCTGCTGCAGCATGCTTTAATGCGCATGTGGAACCTTGCTAAAAAAGAAGAAGAGCATTCAAATAACAATCCCGTTGAAACAAATGATGAATTTGTTTTAACGCTGGATTATTATAACAAAATCGGCAGGTTAAATGAAGCATTGTCGCAGCATGCCAATGAGATTTTTGATATTGATCTTAATAAATCGCAAAGAAGAATCGCAGAAGCGCTATTTAAAAGGTTATCAGAAAGAAACGCTGAACAAAAAGATAACCGCCGCATAGCAACAGTAGAAGATATTGCAAAAGTTGCCGGCGTTGATGCAGATGAAGTAATAAAGGTTGCCGATATATTCAGGAAAGCGGAAAACAGTTTTTTAATGCCGCCTCCGGAAATTGATTTAACGCCCCAATCATTTCTTGATATTTCTCATGAAAGCCTTTTACGCCAATGGGATAAAATGAAAGAATGGATAACAAAAGAATATGATGATGCCACCTTGTTTAAAAGATTGGAAGCTGATGCAAATGATTATTTTAATGAAAACGGAGAATTATTAACAGGGATTGATTTACATAATACAACTAACTGGAGGAATAAAAAAAATATTAATGAGGAATGGGCTTCGAGATATGCTGATGGCTTTAAAAAGGTGGATGATTATATAAAGAAAAGTGCTGCCCGAAGCCGCAATAGAAAAACCTTAAAAGGCGGGTCTGTTTTACTTGGAGTTATTGCCGTTCTTGTTACCCTGGGTTTAACGGCGCAAAGCAGGATTAAAAGAGAGAAAGCGGCAACACAATCTGAAATTCAGCGACGGTTAGATTCAGCCAATGCGCAGGCCGAGTTGCAGCGAAAAATAGATTTGGTGAACGTGCAGTCACAAAGAATACTGGATTCAACAGAAGCCAAAAGAAAATTAGATTCGGTGAACATCCAGTTCAAAGCCGAAACACAGCGAAAATTAGATTTGGCTGATGCTAAACGAAAATTAGATTCGGCAAATGCGTTGCGGGAATTTGAAAAACAGCAAAATGATTATTTATATAAACACGTTTCAGAAATTTTACAACTGGTTGATGAACCATTTTATAAATCTGGCTTAATGGATTCCACCCATAGGAATATGTTTACAGACAGTTTGGTTAAACTGAAATATAAAGATCAAAAAATAAAGGAATATGAAACCCTGCTCCAGGATTTAAATACCGCAACAAATATTTATGAAGTGGCGCAAAAAAGCCCCAATGAAGGATTATTAAAAGCCATGCAGTTTGACAGCACATCAAAAACCGATGTAAGTAAATTAGTGCTTAACTATATTGCAAAAAACTTTTTCTTTTACACACAAGACACCACCTTACTAAAAACCGGTCTTGATTACAACACCCGTTCTGCATCAGCCGTATCAAACGAGGGAAAATTATTTGCCATTAAGCTTGATGATACAATAAAAATCTTCAATATTAACGACAACGGGTTGGCATTATCGAAAAACATTTACATAAATACAACCCAGGAAACGAGTACCAATTTCAGCAAAAATTACACCGGCATATTAAATGGAATAAACACGCTGACCTTTATAAAAGAAGATAGCTTAGCAGCATTGATTAATAATATCATCTATCATATAAATATTAAAAATGCAGGCGTGCAGCCTGTAGTTATTCCCGATCTTAATAAGACCAGTGCAGAAAAATATTATGTAAGTTCAATATCCCCGAATGCAAAAAAACTGGCAACAGATTATAAAGATTATAATGTAAAGATCCGGGACATTGATAACCCAGCCGATACAATGATGATTAAACTTGATCAGGCCGATGGTCTTGTTTATAACATAAACTTTTCTGCCGATAATAAAAGAATGATCATAAAGCAGAGAGATAAATATAAAATCTTCACTTTAAGTGATTCGGTTAACAGTAACCTTAATAAAACGTATCTCTATGCCAATTTTACACCGGATAATAAATATATCATAGTACAGGAAAGAGAAGGATTTCTCGACCTATACGATGCAAATACCGATCGCAAAATCAGCTCTGTCAACTTTCCTGAAATTAACATTGATACATTTAAGAATTCCACCATTGCCCTGGCTGCACTTTCTCCCGACTGGAGGAAGATGATTATCAAAACCAATATCTATAAAAATTTTATATACACTTATAATACTTACTATTTTCAAAGAAATGATAAAGACTCTATTTTTTATTTCAACAGAAAAGTTAAAGACACCGCAAACGGCAAGCTGATCAAACTGAATTATTTAAATAGTGCTAACATTTTTCTCAACAACAATAACATACTAAGTTTAAATTCTGACTATTACGACGACTCAATCAAGGTATGGAAAAAGCCTGGTGACATTAACAGCTCGCAGTTAAGTTCATTTATCGGGGAAATAGCAACTCTAACGAATACAACTGAAAAGCTTGAGAACAGTACAATAGATATTGATACCATCACAAATAAGGATGAATTGATAAGGGCTGCAACGTTCGCACTGCAAAAAGATGCAAGGTATCTTCAAAAACAAACACTCTATAATGCTAAAAAAGTATTTGGCAGGCTTGCCGCACTGGATACAGTAAATTATCTTTACGATTACCGCCGGCTGAGCCTCAATTACTACACATATTACCGGGATACCACCGAACGACTAAAAGATTTAAAAAAGATTACTGCTGCTGAAGAGGTTTTATTAGAATCAAATCCGGAAGATTCACTCAAGCAAATGCTTTCATCAGACTACTGGAATTTATCATGGTACCTGCTCTTTGAAAAAAATTTAGATTCTGCTGCTGTTATGCATGCGGTGCTCAGAGGTTTACAACTGTATGACAAAAATACAGGTATCAATACAAATCTTGCACTTGCCTATTTGCTTACCGGGCAGTGTGAAAAAGCAGATTCTGTTTACCGTAAATTCAAAGGCCAGTCATATTTATCTGATGCAAGAAAATTTACCGAATCTTTCCAGCAGGATTTAAATGATCTTGAGGATGCAGGCATCATAACAAAAGAAAAGAAAGAAATTTATGATCATGTGCAACGAATACGGCAGTTCTTAAAAAATGAAATAAGCGTACTAGATTGTAAACCTTCATCCAAATAAAAAAAATTCAGTAGCTGCATATTTTTAGCATTCTAAGATTTAATGCTGCAGAACAGTTAAGTTCGAGAAATCGCCATCTGAGCCGTTGCCCACCCAAAAACCAATCTTTCCTGTTGTATAATTTGCCAGCGGTTTTACAACAAGAGATGGCGTGTTATCATTATTTACATACGCTGATATTTTATCAACTTCAACCACAACCCTTACATGAAACCAGCTTGAGGGTTCAATAGATTGGGTTAATGCATTTTCATATTTTCCGGGGAAATTTTCGCGCAGGTAAGACCATTCATATTTAGGCAGGCAGATGTATTGAACTGAATGGCTTTTTCTTATTGCATCTGCAGCCAGAAAGTTAAATGGCCGGAAATACACGGCATCGAAACTGCTGTCATCAATGCCGTGAAATGCAATACCCACAAAGCTTTGCTGCATTACATCTTTTCCCATAACATCCAATTCAATAATGCCAGTTGAAAAATTAATGGTTTTTAGCCACGCCACGCCATCTCCTTCTGCCGCATCAAGATGCACAATTTTTTTATTCGCTGAATCATGCACAATAACATGGCGATTAATTACTTCAAAGTTGTCTGCAGAAGAAATATCAACAGACTGTGCTTGTACAAGATTTGCACAAGACACAAAGGCAACAACAATAATTGCAATTGATTTATACATAACAATTGAATTTATTGATAACAAAATCTTTTGAAAAGTTTAAACTTTCCAAAAGGCCTTACTCATTTCGCAATGCCTTTACAGGATTTGCCAGTGCAGCTTTTATTGCCTGAAAACTTACAGTTACCAGCGCAATACATAAAGCAGCTAACCCGGCAACAGCAAAAATCCACCACTCAATATGAATGCGGTAAGCAAAACTTTGTAACCATTTATGCATGGCCCACCATGCCACCGGAAATGCAATTAACGATGCCACTAAAACAAGTTTTAAAAATTCTTTGGAAAGCATTTGCGTTACCTGGCTAACACTTGCACCCAACACTTTCCTGATACCAATTTCTTTCGTGCGTTGCTCTGCAGTGTAGGTTGCCAATCCAAACAAACCAAGGCAGGCAACAAAAATGGTAAGCATAGAGAAGAGCGTAAGTATATTACTTGTTTTTTGCTCTGTTGAATATGTTTTATTAAAAAGATCATCCATAAAATTATATTCAAACGGTTCTTCGGTTTTATAATTATCCCATGCTTTTTTCATAGTTGCCAACAAACCGGAAACGTCAGTTGTTTTAATTTTAAATATCAATCCGCCTTCAGGTTTCAATGTCATATATAAAGGGCTTACGGCTTCATGCAGTGATTTAAAATTGAAATTCTTTACAATACCAATTACGTGAAAAGGAACATTGTTACCCCTGTCACTATTCTGCCGTATTATTGTTTTACCAATAGCGGTTGCATTGTTCCACCCAAATGCCTTTGCAGCTGTTTCATTCAATATAATAGCAAAAGAATCAGTTGCAAATTCACTGGAAAAATTTCTCCCGTTAATCATCTTCATTCCTAATGTTGGTATATAGTTTTCATCAATATGGTAATCTACGCCATTAACAATGAGTTTATCATTTCCCCGCGGATATGCCAATGCGTTATTGTAATTACTTGGGCCGGCAGGCTTGTACCAGCTAACGGTTGCATTTACAATGCGTGGGTCTTGCAGCATTTGCTGTTTAAAAACTTGTTCATTATTACCCAATACATAAGAGTTAGGAATAGTAATAAGTTGTTCTTTATTAAAACCAAGGTCTTTGGTTTGTATATATTTCATTTGCTGGTACACCACCATCGTTCCTATTATTAATGCAACAGAAATAAAGAACTGAAACACTACCAGGCCGCTTCTCAAACCAAAATCTTTATGGCTGATTGTAAGCTTACCTTTTAATACAGCAATTGGTTTAAAAGATGATAAATAAAATGCAGGATATAACCCTGCAACAATGCCCACAATCAATCCTAAACCAATAAAAGCAAGTGCAGGTTTTGCATCAAAGTTTAATTGTTTACCTGAAAAATTATTGAATGCAGGCAAAGCCAGTTCTACTATTACAAATGCAATAATCAATGCAAAGAAGGTTATCAGTATGGATTCAGATAAGAACTGTTTAATTAGCTGAAACCTGCCGGAGCCCGCCACTTTTCTCACGCCCACTTCTTTCGCTCTTTTTGAAGCACTGGCCGTTGAAAGATTGATGAAATTAATACAGGCAACCACTAACATAAAAATAGCTACTCCGCCAAAAATGTAAACATAGGAAGCATTGCCACCGGGTTCAAATTCGTTATTGGTATCGCCATACAAATGAATAGCAGTTAAAGGCTGCACCGAAAAACCAAGCGAATTTCCTTTACTGGTAAATTGCTCAAGGCTTACACCCATTTGTTGCTGTATTTGCGGGCCCATATATTGTTTAACCATGGCAGGAAACCGGGCTTCCATCTTTTTTAAATCTGTACCGGGTTTTAATAAAAGATAGGTATGGTAGCCGCCGCCCATCCAGGTATCGGAATTGTAATCGCCAAAACCCGTTAAAGCGGTAAACATATCAAAATGAAAATGTGCATTGGCAGGAATATCTTTAATAATGCCGGTAACGGTATAGGGCTGGTTATTATCAATAGTGAGTGTAATAACTTTGCCTATTGCGTCTTCATTTCCAAAATATTTCTTTGCCGCGGATTGCGTCATTACTACGCTATGCGGATGCAGCAAAGCCGTTTTGGCATTGCCCTTTATCATTGGCAAAGTAAAAATGCTGAACACGTTTGCATCGGCAAATGCCAAAAAATCATCTTTAAAAACTTTGTCTTTGTACAAAATTTTGGGATTGCCCCAGGGAAGTAGTCTTACAGCATCCTGTACTTCCGGAAAGTCTTTTTTCATGGTAGCGGCCACGGGCGGCATGGTAACGCTTTCATTTATTTTGCCGCCATTAATATCGGCTTTAAAAACAACCCTTACAATGTTGTTGGCATTGGCATTAAACTTATCATAACTCAATTCATCCTGCACGTACAACATAATAATAAAGCAGGTTGCAATACCTATTGATAAACCAAGAATATTAATAAAGGAGAATAATTTATTCTTCCTCATATTCCGCCACGCGGTCTTGATGTAATTTTTAAACATAAGTTTTCATTTTTGCTAATTGCTTTCACCATTAGCTGTTAGCTATTTTATTCCGTTCTTAAACTTTTCACAGGATTTATCAACGCGGCTTTTATGCTTTGATAACTTACGGTTATTAACGCAATGCTTATTGTAAGCAACCCTGCAACAGCAAACATCCACCAGTTAATATTGATCTTATAAGCATAATCCTGCAGCCACCTGCTCATGGCCCACCAGGCTGCGGGAAATGCAAGCAGGAATGCCAGCACCACCGGTTTTAAAAAGTTAAGCGATAATAATTTTACAATGCTGGATGAAGAAGCGCCGAGTACTTTACGCACACCAATTTCTTTGGTGCGTTGTTCTGCTGTAAATGTTGCCAGGCCAAACAAACCAAGACAAGATATGAATATGACAAGAAAGGCAAAAATGTTGGCAAGCTTGCTTACCACAGCTTCACTTTCATATAATTTGGCATATTCGAGATCGGAGAATTGATAAGTGAAAGGAAATGCGGGATTAAGTTGTTTATATAATTGCTGAAGCTGCGCAATGGCTTCCTTTGTTTTGCCTGCTTTGATGCGCACTAAAATTGTTCCCCAACTCCAGTTCTCATCCAGGCGCATAATTAAAGGCTCGATATTTTCGTGCAGGGAATTGAAATGAAAATCTTTCATCACACCAATTACCTTGCCTTCATGATTACCCCAACTGATAGTTTTGCCCACAATATCTTTCAAGCCAATTTTATGAACAGCGGTTTCATTCAATAAATAAGCAACAGAATCGGTGCCATAATCTTTTGAAAAGTCGCGGCCAGCCTGCATTTGCAGGTTCATCGTTTTTACAAAATCATACCCCACAACACCATCAGCAAACGATACGGTTAAGTTCGGGTCTTTGCCCGGCCAGCTCATTCCGGTAATATGATGGGATATAGCGGTGGGCGAATTGCGCATCTTGGAAACATTCACAATAGCAGTGTTGGATAAAGCATTTTGTTTGAAGAGATCATAGTTTTTTATAAGGTCGCCTTCAATAGGAATGTACACAAGATTATCGCGGTCATAACCAAGATTTTTTGTTTGAATATAGTTGAGCTGCTTATATACAATGATCATTGCGATCACCAAAAACACACTCATGGCAAACTGAAAAACCACCAGCGCTTTTCTAAAGAAAGTGGCGCTCCAGTTAAATTTCAAACTGCCCTTTAAAACACGCACTGGCTTTAACGATGACAGGAACAGTGCAGGGTAACTTCCGGCAACAAAACCTGTAATCACCATTAAACACAGTATAATAAACCAGAAAGAAGATTGATAAAAAGGCAGCGATAATTGCTTCCCTGTAAGCTGGTTAAACGCAGGCAAACTCAATGCCGTTAATATAAGGGCAATAATGACGGAAATAAAAGTAAGCATGATGGCTTCGCCAACAAACTGCGCAATTAATGTGGAACGCAATGCACCAACAACTTTTCTTACGCCCACTTCTTTTGCCCGCTTTGCAGAACGCGCCGTAGCAAGATTCATAAAATTAATGCAGGCGATGAGCAAAACAAAAACAGCAATCAGGCTGAACAGGTTTACATACTCAATTCTTCCACCATCTAAGTAACCATCCTTAAAATTAGAATGCAGGTATTTTTCAGTGAAGGGTTGCAACGCCAGCTCCATTATAAAGCTTTTATCTTTTTCCCTGTAGTTATAAATAAAATCTTTGATCTTAACCTGCACCTTAGCTGCATCAGCGCCGGGTTTTAACTGAATAAAAGTTTGCGGGCTTGTATTGCCCCAGTTGTGTACCCAATCATTTTGTTTTACAAAATCGCCCCATGTTCTTAAGAAATCAAATTGTTGTGATGACCTTGCAGGCACATCATCAAACACCGCCGTTATTTTTAAATCTTCCTTATTATCAAAGCGGATTATTTTATTGATGGCATTTGATGCATTGCCAAAAAAATATTCGGCCATATTTTTTGATACGGCAATACTGTTAGGCTCCGTTAAAGCTGTTGTGGCATTGCCCTGTAATAAAGTATAGCTGAACATTTTAAAAAAATCTTCACCGGCAAACATGCCGGTTGATTTTTTTATTTTTTCTCCCGCTTCAAACGTGCTGCTGCTGCCCGGCGCCGCTACATATTCAAACCCGCTTGCATACTGAACTTCAGGAACCGTTCGTTTCAACTCTTCGGCCAGGAGGCCTTGTGTGGGATAACCGGCATCTACTTTTCCATCAAAATAACTGCGTTCATAAACCTGGTATAAATATTTACCGTTTTTATGAAATGCATCTACATTTTTCTCATCATTTACCCAAAGCATTATCATTAAGCTGCAAGCTAAACCCAATGCCAAACCCATGATATTAATAACAGAAAAGCCTTTACTGCGAATGATATTTCGCCAGGCTGTTTTCAAATAATTACTGAACATACCGGAATTGTTGAATAAATAAATATTGTTATCGGTTAAGGCGGGACAATATTAATTATTTCAGCTTTTATCAATCAATCCCGGTGCCATTGTTGCAAATGAGTTTATACTCAATGCATTAAAGAGTTATTTATATTTAAAATTGTCCGGAATCGGACAGTTGTGATTTTATAAGCGAACGATTAAGCGCTTTGACGATGGAGCTTATTTCTTGAATTGTCAAACGTGAATGCAGTTCGTTATAATGAAGACGGGTATTGATATGCTACATGCAACTTATCAGGCCGTTTCCATTCATAGCAACCATTTAAACCTTTCACGTTTAACGATTCACCATTCAAGCTATTCATTCACTTCGCAATGCTGTAACCGGGTTAGCAACCGCGGCTTTAATTGCCTGTATACTCACCGTTATTAATGCAATTAAAATAGCTGCCATGCCGGCAACAACAAATATCCACCAGCTCAGCGTTGTTCTGTAAGCAAAACTTTGCAGCCAGGTATGCATGGCCCACCATGCCAGGGGAAAAGCAATAACAGCGGCTATCAATACAAGTTTGGCAAAATCTTTCGATAGCATAGTAACTATGCCGCCTACACTTGCACCCAAAACCTTGCGCACGCCAATTTCCCTGGTACGTTGTTCGGCCGCATATGTAACTAATCCAAACAAGCCAAGGCAACCGATGAAGATGGCAAACACAGCAAACGTTATAAAGAGTTTACCTGTTTGCTGTTCTGCTGTATAAACTTTATTAAAATCATCGTCCATAAAAGTATAGCTGAAAGGCTGGCCTGCTGTGGCGGCGTTCCAACGCGTCTCAATGGTATTTATAACCGAAGCGATATTCTTTGTTTTAATACGAACGGCAATGCTGCCCCAATTTTCGCGTAACTGAATTACAAGCGGGCCAACATTATCGTGCATGGAACTGAAATTAAAATCTTTTACAACGCCCACTATATGATAAGGGATGGCGGCGCCTATAACATCATTGCTGAAATCCGGGCGGTATAATGTTTCCTTGAGCGGTTCTTTCAGGCCAAGCACTTTTACAGCCGCTTCATTCAAAATAATACCGGAGGAATCTGAAGGAAAATTTTTTGAAAAATTCCTGCCGTTTGCTATCTCCATTCCAAGTGTTGGTATGTAATTTTCGTCTATATAGAAATTGGTTAACACTACTGCCTTGTTTGCATTCATTGCAGCATCACGAAACCAGCCTTCGGTATTGAAGCTGTTGCCTGTGGGCAGGTCACCGGAAATGCTTGCATTTTCAATTCCTGTAATATTCAACAGCTCATTCCTGAATGAATGAATTTGTTTATCAAGATACCAGGCGTTATGCAATACTAAAACCTGGTCGCGGTTATAACCAATTTTGCGGCTGCGGATAAAATCAAGCTGGTTATAAATTACAATCGTTCCAATGATAAGTATAATGGAAATGCTGAATTGAAAAACCACGAGGCTGCTGCGCAACCAACTGCTCTTAAACCCCTTTGCTATTTTTCCTTTTAATACATCTATAGGCTGGAATGATGATAAATAAAATGCAGGATAGCTGCCGGCAACAAAACCCACTGCAATAACCAGCGCCAGCATTACCGGGAACAACCATGTTGAGAAGAGTGTACCGATGCTCATCTCCTTACCGGCAAGCTGGTTAAACAGCGGCATTAACAGCATAGCTATTGTAATAGCAAGCACCAGCGAAAACAGGCATATTAAAATTGATTCCGTTAAAAACTGTATGATAAGATGTGTGCGCAGCGAACCTGCCACTTTTCTTATACCTACTTCTTTGGCACGGTTGGCAGAACGCGCTGTTGAAAGGTTCATGAAGTTTACGCAGGCAATCAATAAAATAAAAATGGCGATAACAGAAAAAATATAAACATAAGTAATGTTGCCGTTAGCCTCTATTTCATATTGTTTATCTGAATGCAAATGAATATCGGTCACGGGCATTACATAATAATTAAAATGGCCGCCGGTTTTTTTAAGATCGTTTAATGAGGCATGCAACTGGTTCTGCAGTTCTTTACCCAAATAATTATTGATGGTAGCATCTACATCTTTTTGCAATTGCTGTTTTGTTACGCCAGGCCTTACCAGCACATAGTTATACCTATTATTGCTTAGCCAACTTGGATTGTCTTTTCCGCGTGGGCGGATAAAATGAAAATGAAAATGTGACTGCTTGGGTATATCTTTTATTACACCGGTTATTTTGCAATAATTATCGTTGTCAACAATTAAAGTTTTGCCCAGCACATCTGTTGTATTGAAATACTTTTTAGCCGTGGTTTCGTCAATCACAATTGAATTAGGATCGCGTAAGGCAGTTAACGGGTTGCCTGCAACCATAGGCAAAGCGAACACTTTAAAAAAAGTAGAGTCTGCAAAGGCCGCGTGATCATCCTGTACGTTGCGGTTATCTTTTTTCACAAGAATGCCGCCCTGGTTCTCAACCCTCGTTATTTCTTCCACTTCGGGAAAATCTCTTTTTAAAGCGGGGCCAAGCGGGTCGGGCGATACCGCAAAAATGGCTGAAGTATTATTAAAAAATATATCGGCATCTATGCGGTATATACGCTCTGCATTGGGGTAATATTTATCGTAACTTAATTCATCCACCACATATAACACGATCAATAAGCAAACGGCCAGCCCCGATGCCAGCCCGATAATGTTAATGGCCGAAAAGCCCTTATTTTTCCATAGGTTGCGCAATGCAACTTTCAGATAATTTTTAAGCATTGATATAAATTAAAAGTTAAGCAGTACGCAGGTATTACGTTTTATTCCGCTATATGTTACCACTTCGTTGAAAATTTTTACACCTATATTATAATAACAAGAGTCATTTTATAAAGAGGTTGCTCAATTTGGTTACTTTACCCTGCAGTTTGTATCTTCAATTTATTTTAAAAGATTCGCCACATGAAAAAAGCATTTTTAGTAATTATAACAACTGCATTAATGTTTACAAGCTCGCATATAAACGCTCAGCAAACTGCATTAACCGACAAACAAATAAATGCATGGTTTGCCAAAAAAGACTGGCTTGGCGGCGCCCCGCTTCAACCACATAAAACAATAAACAAGGCTGAACTGGCAAGGCAATATCAGCTTAATCAATCTTATTGGGACAAGGCTTTTGCCTTTTTGAAAAATAATGATCTCGAAAAATTAGGCGCAGGCAGGTACGCCATTGATGGCGACAATGTTTATGCTATGATAACTGAAGCGCCTACCAAAAATTTAGACGATGCAAAATGGGAATCGCATCATAACTATATAGATTTACAGGCAGTAATCAGCGGAGAAGAAAAAATCGGCATGACACCTGTTTCAAAACTCACCGTAACAATGCCGTATGATGCTTCAAAAGATTTAGCCAATTATTCCGGCGACGGAAAACTCTATGATGCTTTCCCCGGCACCTTTTTTCTTTTTTTTCCCGGAGAAGCACACCGGCCGGGCATTACTACAAACGGCAACAAGCCCGATAAGAAGCTTGTTATAAAAATCAGGTACGCAGAATAATCCCTTTTTAAGTTTATTGTCTTTTAAATTTTAAAAGATTAATGCAGCGTTGCATTTAATCACGGCATGATTTTTAATCTTCTTTCAGTAAGAGATTGATCATGGCAATAAAACTTATAAAGACACCACTATACATTTTGCTGATTTTATTGGCTTCCTGTGCCTCAAACAAAAAAACGGCAGGACCTGTGAGCTATGCAAAAGATTTGCCTGAACCTTATGCTACCAAATCAAAAATGAATTTCAGTAATGTGGTTGGCTGGAAAGAAAATGAAAAGCCCATTGCGCCGGAAGGATTTAAGGTGCGTTTATATGCTGAGGGTTTTTATAATCCCAGATGGATGTATGTAACGCCAAACGGCGATGTGCTGGTTACGGAAGCCAACACCGAAGTTGGTTTTTTCAAGAAGATCGGCGCTGTTATTATTGGCGCTAATAAAGCAGATAACCTGGGCAAAAGCGCTAACCGCATTACCATTTTGCGGGATGCGGATGGAGATGGCATCCCAGAATTAAAGCAAACTTTTATTGATAATTTAAACAAGCCTTTCGGAATGCTCGTGCTTGGCAAATGGCTGTATGTCGCCAATACCGATGCGTTGGTCCGCTTTCCTTATACCCCCGGTGAAACCCGTATAACAGCAAAGCCGGAAAAACTCATTGACCTGCCGGGCGAAGGCCGGCACTGGACCAGAAATATTATAACAAATGCCGACAGCACTAAAATTTATATTGCCGTGGGCTCATCAAGCAATGTGGCAGAAAATGGCATGGATAAAGAAATAAACCGTGCAGACATTTTGGAAATTAATACAGATGGCAGTGACATGCGGGTGTATGCATCTGGCCTGCGCAACCCTGTTGGTATGGCATGGGAACCTGCAACAGGCATTTTATGGACTGCCGTAAACGAGCGGGACGAATTAGGGGATGATCTCGTGCCCGATTATCTTACAAGCGTGAAGGAAGACGGGTTTTATGGCTGGCCTTATTTTTATTATGGCACACATATAGATCCGCGGCTGAAAGATGAAGCGGCTAAAATATTGGTTAAGCAGGTAATTGTACCCGACGTTTCACTGGGTTCGCATACGGCCTCGTTGGGTTTGGCATTTGGCAATAAAAGTAACTTTCCCGAAAAATATAAAACAGGTGCTTTTATAGCGCAGCATGGTTCCTGGAACCGTTCGCAATTATCCGGTTATAAAGTATTATTTGTTCCTTTTAAAAACGGAAAACCGGCAGGGCCGCCGGAAGATTTTCTTACAGGATTTATTGTTGATTTAAATAAAGAAAAAGTACATGGCCGGCCGGTAGGAATTGTGTTTTTGAAAGACGGTTCAATGCTGCTTACAGATGATACAAGCAACCGCATCTGGCGCATAACCTATACTGCAGGCAAATAATATTCTTCACAAAAAGTTTATAAATCAACTCCTACTAATTTGGTAGGAATTAAAATTATTGCTAATCTTGCATCATGAATTATCCAATCAAAATGGATTTTTTTATGCATACAGTGCGATGTTGCAGCCTGCATAATAAATACATATAGTATTATAGTTATAACCCGATACATCTTCTGAAAGCAATTCATTCATTAATAATAAATATATTACCATGCAAACACAAAACAACAAGGGCAAACTGCATATCCGCATTGCCGTGTATGGGCTTAAAGTAGTTACAAACAAGATAGCCGCGTTAATTCGTGATGGTAATCCGCAAACATTAAATTTCATTGTTAATAATAAAGAAATAGGTGAAGACGGATGGCCGGGTCAAAAGAAATCCATAACGGTGGTTTACAGTTATGATGATGGCCCGCTGTTCATAGCGGCCGCAAGGGAAAGCGAAGTCTTAACTGTTGGTATTAAAGAGTTTGAAAAATCAAATTTAGCGCCCAGGCAAACGCCTGTGCATGAGCAAAGATTATCTGTTCTTGGCGCTACATACGGGCCCAATGATGTAACCTATAAAATTAAAACCCTCATAAGCCCATTTAATACTTTATCTTTTAAAGCAGATAATTTCACTTTTGGCGATTCATGGTATGGGGTAGCCAAAACGCTTATTATAATTTTAGGATTTGGCAAAGATGTCATGCTCGTAGAAATGTTTGTAGAGCGCGAGCAATGCTATATTGACCTGAAAGATTTTTCTCTTGCTAATTATACTGTGATGATTGCCTAGCTGAGACCTTATTTTTCCTCCGGGTTTTTTATTGGCATAGCAAACGGTAATGATTGCTATGCCAATAAATCAAAGCCCTCAGGCACTATTCTTTATTCTTAAACATATCCCTCACCGTGATGGTGTTCGCCAATTTCTTTAATGCTGTATCATGATCTTTTACATAGGGATTATCAAGGTCCCAAACATAACCTGCCAGCACTGAACAGATCATGCTTTTAATAAGCGGGTCCTGGTTATCGGCAAAGAAAATGGTATCCAGAGTGCCGTCATACCAGCGCATTACATAACTGCGGAATGTATTTACGCCCTGCATCATGGGTTTGGTATAATCTTCTTCCCAATCCGCATCTTCACCCTTTAGTTTCTTTATAACAAGCTTTGCCGCTTTCTGGCTCGAAACCGTAGCCAGTGTAACGCCTGATGAAAAAACAGGATCCAGGAACTCCGTTACATTACCGGTAAGCACAAAGCCTTCGCCATAAAACTTTTCCGTGGTGCTTGACCAGGCTTCCAAAACCCTTGGTTCAAAAATCAGTTCTGCATCTTTAAAGCGCTCACTCAAATATGGCTGGGAGGCAATGTGTGCCCGAAATTGCTCTTCGTTGCAGCCCTGAAACTTTTTAAAAAATTCAGGGCTGCCAACAAAACCTATAGAAGTATTGCCATTTGAAAAAGGTATTACCCAAATCCATACGCCAAACTCATGCACGATAATGGTAATGCGGTTAGGTTCATCGGCCATAGCACGCTTTTCATCTGTAACGTGTGCAAACATTGCTTTGCGGGTTTCAAGGTTCGATGGCTTATCTAGTTTGAATAACCGCGGGATTACCCTGCCATAACCGCTGCCATCAACAATAAACCTGGCTTTAATCTGCGCCTTTTCACCGTTGGCATATTCAACAGTTGTAGTGGAATCAGCGCCATCAAATTCTATGGCTGTAACGGTGGTTTCATACGAAACGGGCACACCCATTTTCTCTACTTCATCAGCCAGTGCTTTATCAAAGTCGGCACGCGGCGCCTGCCAGGTCCATGCCCAGCCTTTGGTATATTGATCATCAAAAGAATAATCGCAGATTTTGCCATTCTTCACGAATTTGGCGCCCCCTTTATCCTGAAAACCTTTTGCTTTTACGGCTTCAAGAAAACCTGCTTCTTCCAGGGCTTCCATACAACGCGGCAATAAGCTTTCGCCAATTACAAAACGCGGGAATTTCATTTTCTCAACAATCTTTACTTTATAACCTGCTTTGTTTATTATAGAAGCGGCTACCGTTCCGGCGGGGCCGGCGCCAATTACCAATACATCTACCTGTTCTGTGTTCATAATATTATATTAAGTTCCGATGGGAGTAAAACAATTTGTGTGGTTAAGCTCATTTATTGTATTCAAAAAATCTTATAATCTTGCAATTGGTTCAGGCAACTTTCCTGCACTTTAATAATGTATGGCTCAGGCCTATATTATTTGTTTCCTGCACAATCTCAAATCCTGCTTTGTAAATGCAGTTCTTAAATACTTCCGAATGATACATCTGGCTGTTGCCATTTGCAAGCGCCGTAAAATAAATAGATGTTTGCTGCAGGCAGAATGCGGCCGTTTCAAAACGTTGTACATCCCAAAATGCTTCAAGAATATATACAAAGCCATTCCCGTCTAAAGCCGCATAACATCTTTTAAGTATGGATACAATTTCATCCTCGGAAAAACAATCGAGAAACTGGCTCATCCAGATGGCATCAAAACCTTTTGGAAAAGCCTGGGTTTCATCCAGGATATTTACAGGATGAAAAGAAACCCTGCCAGTTAAACCCAACGATTCCAACCTGCTTTTGGCCATGCTCAACTGCTGCGGCAAATCCATAATTGTAATATGCACATCTTTATTATAGGTTGTACTCGCTATGGCCCATTTGCCGGTGTTGCCGCCAATTTCAAGCATGTTTTTTATAGGATTATTATCGTATACATGCGGCAATACTTTTGGAAAAGCTGTATCTGAAAAGAAATGATCGAAGCCGAACCAGCTCTTTTGTACATGCGGCGGAAGTTGTGACAAGCCTTCGTAAATGGTTGGCCAGCCGCCTAATTCTTTAAGCCCTTCGGGCTTGCCGGTTTTAACGCTTTCTTCCAGGTGAAAAAGGCCTTTGTAATTAACATCATGAATAAAATTCATGTTCACATTGGTAAGCGGATCGTGCAAAATAAAATAGCCTGTTTTGGTTATTTTATAAGTACCGTTATTAAAAATAACCAACCCTATGCCTAAACCAGATTCAAGTAAAACGCGAACGCCGTAATGTGGCAACCTTACTTTTTCAACAATGGCTTCGAGCGATAAACCCGCAGCGCCGCTGTCTTCAATTTCTTTTAATATATCAAAATCCCGCAACGCTTTTGCCACCTGGAAGACCACAGGACCAAAAGCAATAAACTGTGCTAAATGTTTTGACTCTAAGGCCGTTTTGGTGTCAGTTGAAAAAAATTGCATTTATAAATTCTGTTATTTATATCCTGGCAAGTAAGGTGTAAGAATACGTATCTTTTTTAATTGAAAAAAAGTTTGCCTCGAAAAAATATTATGTGCAAAGAAAGAGGTTCTATTGATGCCATTTCTTTTTCCATTCTTCAAAAAAAACCGGGTTGGTTAGTTGCAGCGCATGTTTATCCCTGTCAAGGAAAACCTGCACAGAGCTGCCCACAGCCACGATATGATTTGTTTTGGCATTATACAAACGATAATGAAATAAAAGTTTGGCCGCTTCACAAGGTTCATATTCCGTTTCAATAAGCACCTTTTCTCCATAACGCAGCGAACGCTTATAATCACATTGCACATTCACTACGGGAACAATGTAGCCATGATTATAAAAATCCAGATACCCTATGCCATACTTACTTCCAAAAGCTTCTCTCCCATCTTCAAAATAGCGTATATAATGACCGTGCCAAACCATACCCAACGGATCTGCTTCATTAAAACGCACGTTCACTTCTATCTTTTCTAAAAGTAAATTACTCATGATCTTTTCCCGGTTTTATACTGTGTTGCATTTAAGCCGGGGTAACAGTTTTTAAATGTTTACAGCAAAAAACTAATTCCCATATTTTGATTTCCATTCGCTGTACTTCTTCTTTTCAATTGCATCAATTATATCTTTAAAAGGAGAAGCCCAATAATTACGGAATCCAAAGCCGCCAAACCTTCCCACAGAGCCTTCCATGCGTTCTGTCATCAATACTTTTTTTGTTTTCATATCCAGCAACGTAACCCACACAGCCGCTGCTTTTTTTGATTTGCTTAAAGCTTCAGTAACAAATAGCAGGCCTATACCCCCTTTATCCCCAAAATCGTAACTGCTTACAATTTGTGCCACATCATCTTCTTTGAACCTGTGAAAATCGGAGGTATTGGTTGATTTGATGGCTTCAGCATTTGCCTTTTCATTCTTTTTAGCAACATAACCTAAATCGTGATCTACCTCGCTTTTATGGAAAGCGCCGGCAAGATCATATTTTTTGGGCTCGGCTACAATCACATCGTTTATGGCATCATACTGGCGGTCGCGGATATCCATTTCGTTTGCGGTAGCATCATCTATTAATTTGGTTTGTGTAAAATCGATACCAAGATAAAAAACAGGTGTTTCACTGTTTGTAAAAACATCTTTTAATGTTTGCGCAAAAGCCCCATTAAGGCAAAGCAGTAAAGCAATAATAAGCGCATTGATTCTGTGTTTCATATTCAGTAAATTTATTTTACTATGGTTAGTTATATTTCAAGCGGATAGAAATATTATGGCCTGCAAATAAAGGTTATATATCTTTTGTTGCAAAGAATTTTAGAGATCATATTGCAAGATGATAATTGCCTTAGAAGACAACCGTGCACGGCATTTATTTTATAATCTTAATATCGTCTGAAAGCCCATTTCCACATTTCTTTCCAGGATGGTTTTTTTCCATACATTAAAATGCCTGTACGGTAAACTTTGCCGGCAAACCATGTTGTAAAAATAAACCCGAATATAAGCAGGCCCATGCTGGTAAGCAATTGCCACAGAGGCACCACATCGCCCACGCCATGTGCTATTCTTGCCATCATTACAATGGGTGAAAATAATGGGAACAAACTGCCAAATACAGCAAGGCTGCTGGTTGGCTCATTCACGGCTTTTGTCATAATAACAATACCAAAAATGATAGGCATGGTGATGGGCAGCATAAGGCTCTGCGCATCCTGCGGGTCTTCGTTCACCGCGCTTCCCACGCAGGCAAACAGCGATGAATATAACAGGTAACCACCAATGAAATAAAATATAAAACAGCCCAATATTAAAGGTATATTGATATTTACGTTACCTATCAACCCCGAATTTTTTAACGTGTCGGCCGCCTGCATAGCACCGTTTTGCATATTTGAATTATGCATTTGCGCTGCCAGTTGCGGAAATATTAATGGCAAAAGGAAGTTAAGGCTTGTCATTAAAATAATCCAGATGATAAACTGCACAAGGCCCACGGCGCCGATGCCTAATATTTTGCCCATCATTAACTGGAAAGGCTTTACACTGCTTACAATTACTTCTGCAATGCGATTTACCTTTTCTTCCATTACGCCACGCATAACCATGGCGCCGTAAATAAATAATACTATATAAATAAGGAAGCCGGAAACATACCCAATGGCATAGCTCATTCCAACTTCTTCACCCGAATCGTTTTTACCTTCAACGGTTGAAAACTGTATGTTGCCTTCTTTTTTAGCGCTGTCCAATTGTGCAGGGGAAATATTCAATGCAAGCAAACGTTGCTGTTCCAGCGCACCATTCAGCTTGTCTTCAATTTTTCCACGCGACATTAAACCCACAGATTTTTGCGTAACAATTGATATGTTTATCTTATCAAGAATATTTGCATTGGCCGGAATGATGGCATAACCTTCATACTTGCCTTTTTCTATGTCCTGCTTTAAAGATTGCTCATCTTCACCCTTTACAAAACTGAAGCTGATATTTTCATCGCCTTCCAGTTTATTATTAAAAACATTGGCTTCATCGGCTACGGCTATGTTATATTTTTCATCGCTGTTTACTGAAAAATAAATAATCATGGCATAAAAGCCGAAAAACAATAAAGGCAATAAAATAGTGGTAAGTAAAAATGTTTTCTTTTGAACGCGGGTTAAAAATTCACGGCGTGCAATTAAGGCTATCTTGTTCATTCGTACATATTTGTTTTTTCAATGGTATCACGAAACAACCTGGTGTACATTTCCCTTGGCGTGAAAAATTTTACATGGGCGTTTCATACAATCAATTCATTATTAGTTTATGCTTCCATTTTTTGAAAAGAACGGGTAGTTGCTTTGGTATCCTCAACAAGTTTTATAAATATATCGTTGAGCGAAGGCAATATTTCATTAAAGCCTTCAACATTTAAATCTTTCTCTATAAAATATTTCAGCACATCATTGCTTTTATATCCATCATTTATACGCACAACATATCTATTGGCCTTTTCTTCAGCAACGTGAAAAGCGGGGTTTTCCAATATAATGGAAGGCACGCTGCTTAACTGCACATTAAACTTATGTTCTTTAAACCTGTGTTTTATTTCCTGCACCGATCCATCCAGTACTTTTCTGCCAAGATTTACAAGCACAATATGATCGCATATTTCTTCCACCTGTTCCATTCTGTGCGTGCTGAAAATAATGGTGCTTCCTTTTTGTGCAAGCCCATAAATTTCATCTTTAATAAGATTGGCATTTAAGGGGTCAAGCCCGCTGAAAGGCTCATCGAGGATAATGAGTTTGGGCTCATGCAAAACGGTGGTAACAAACTGCAGTTTCTGGCTCATGCCTTTACTCAAATCTTCCACTTTTTTATTCCACCAGCTTTGCATTTCAAGTTTCTCAAACCAGTATTTTATTTTCTGAACAGCATCGCTTCTGCTTAACCCTTTTAACTGGGCGAGATACAGCGCCTGGTCGCCTATCTTCATTTTTTTGTAAAGTCCCCGCTCTTCAGGCATGTATCCTATTTTAATAATATCTGTAAGCGGATTAAATTTCTTTCCATCTAAAATAACTTCGCCTTCATCGGGATAAAAGATGCCGGTTATCATACGCAGCAGTGTTGTTTTGCCTGCTCCGTTCGGGCCAAGCAAACCAAAAATGCTGCCCTGTTCTATTTCCAGGCTTATATCGTCAACTGCCTTTTGCGTGGCAAAATATTTTTTTAAATGATGGAGTTCGAGAATGTTCATGCAAGATTGAATTTTCGTTTTCAAATGTAACTGTAAATTAATTGAGGCAGCCAATAGTCCCGTTTCTTTCCTATCTCATTTTAGCGCAAAACAAAACAGGTTTTATCCTTTACAGCATTTATTTGTGTTGAACGGCTGAATTTATCTTTTGAATGATGGCTTCGGCCACCCGTTCCCCATCCATTGCGGCACTTACAATGCCGCCCGCATAACCGGCACCTTCGCCGCATGGATATAAATTCTCCAACTGCGGATGGTTTAATGTTTTTTCATTACGCGGAATGCGCACAGGCGAAGATGTGCGGCTTTCTGTAGCTACCACCACTGCTTCATTCGTAAAATAACCGCGCATTTTTTTATCAAACTCTTTAAATGCCTGTTGCAATGATTTATGTATGAAAGACGGCAGCAGTTCTTTTAAAGAGGCACTTGCAATGCCCGGTAAATAACTGCAGCCCGGCAAATCGCCAGATATTTTATTATTGGAAAAATCCACCATCCGTTGTGCCGGCGCAACAAATTTTCCGCCGCCGGCTATATATGCTTTTTGCTCAACAGACTGCTGAAAATACATAGCAAGCAATGATGGCGGGATTGTTTTTAAAGGCCGATGATACTCTTTATAATTCAGCAAATCTTTTTCTTCTACCTGAACTACAATACCACTGTTGGCATAAGGGTTATTACGTTTGCTCGGGCTCCACCCATTCACAACCAACTCGCCTTCATTTGTAGACGCAGGCGCAATAATGCCACCGGGACACATGCAAAAACTAAATACCCCTCTGCCATTTACCTGCTGTACAATGCTGTATGATGCGGGCGGCAAATATTCTCCGCGGTGCGTGCAGTGATATTGTATTGAATCGATGATTGTTTGCGGATGCTCTACTCTTACGCCCAATGCAAAAGGTTTTGATTCGATCTGTATATTTTTATGATGAAGTAATAAAAATATATCCCTTGCCGAATGGCCTGTTGCCAATATTATGTGTTCGGCTTTAAACGCATCGCCATCTGCAGTTGTGGCAGAATAAACACGGTTGCCTTCAATTTTAAAATCTATTAATTTTTTTTGAAATAGAAATTCACCACCGCTGTCAAGAATCTGTTTTCGCATGGCGGTTATAATATGCGGAAGTTTATTGGTTCCAATATGCGGATGCGACTGATATAGTATCTTTTCTTCAGCGCCAAACTGAACAAAGAGATTCAATATGCGTTGTATGCTGCCGCGTTTATTGCTGCGTGTGTATAGCTTGCCATCACTGTAAGTGCCTGCGCCGCCTTCGCCAAAACAATAATTGCTTTCTTCATTGATTAGTCCTTCTTTATTCAGCAGGGCAAGACCCCTTCGCCTTGCCCTTACATCTTTGCCCCGCTCAAGAATAACAGGCTTAATACCATTTTCAATTAATTTAAGCGCTGCAAACAAACCCGCAGGCCCTGCGCCAATAATCAATACTTTATTTTTTGCTTTTACAACATCTTGAAAAACTACGTTGCTTATTTCAAAGCTTCTATAAGGCTCGTCAATAAATATATTAAGTGTAAGATTAATTAAGGGTTGTTTGCTCCGGGCATCAATACTTTGTTTAACTATATTATAACCAGTTACAGATGCATCATTAATTGCCAGCGCTTTTGCTATATAATCCTTTATAATGTAAGGCTTTGCGGCTTCAGAAGGCAACAGGTTTAATGAGATTTTTTTTTGCATCCATCTTTAAGTTTTCAGTATCTTAACACTTGTGTTTCAAATTTATAGTGATATTTGTTCTATCAAATTGAAATGACAACGAAGATGCCGCTAAGTAGTTCTTTTAACATTCAGGAAAAATTTTTTGGCATTGAGTTTGAAGATATTTACTTATTAAAACGTAAGTAGTCAATTTTCTCATAAGCAGTTAGTTTTGGTTGCGGCCCCTGTTTCTACAGGGGCTTATTTTTTTCCGCAATTTTCCTTCCTATCCACTTAGAAAATACACTCCCGATAATACATCCCGCAGCATCTGCAATCATATCTGTATAATCAAAAGATCTTCCTTCATTAAGAAATTTTTGAATAAATTCAACCCCCACTCCATACAGGATAAAAAGAATGCTGATTTTAATCAACAATCCTGTTGTGCATTTCCCCGCTTTTATAAATGGCAGGGCCGATAAAAAAACAAGACCCGCAAAAAGGCCTATATGCACCCATTTATCAAAATATATTAAATCTAAAAAACTTACTTCAGGAATATCTTCTCCGGGAAGAAAGAATAAAATGCTTGCAATGATAAACCAGCCAATGGCCGGTATAAATAAGATTCGTTTTAGCCTCATTTGCGCGCAAAAATATAATAAAAAGGGCCGCATTACTACGGCCCTTTTACATATTCTTATTTGTTGTTTTAATTATAAGTTCAAATCAAAAATTAGCTAACCAATTGTTCATAAGCTTCGGCGCTTAATAAATTATCCAGATCCGCAGCGTTATTCATTTCTATTTTCACCATCCAACCTTCGCCATAAGGATCTGAATTTACAAGCTCGGGATTATTGCCCAGCGCGCTGTTTACTTCAAGTATCTTACCTTCAACGGGAAGGAATAAATCACTTACAGTTTTCACTGCTTCAACGGTGCCAAAAACATCTTCGGCATTAAGGGTTTTACCCACAGTGGGCACATCTACAAAAACAATATCCCCCAGTTCGCCTTGCGCATAATTTGTAATGCCAATTAATGCAGTTTTATCGTCAATTATTTTAATCCATTCATGGTCTTTGGTATATTTCAATTCTGCCGGAAAATTCATAGTAGAATATTTTGACTACAAATATTAATTGAAAAGTTTTAGCAGCCAACTTTAATTAATCAAATTACTATCTATTAAATAAATTTATCCGGCGTAAACCGGGAATAGAGGATGATCGGTATAGCCTTCGTCAGTTACGTTACAAAAAAAACATTATCCATAACCAAAAAAAATTCTCAGGGCCAAATAATTGTTAAGCCCTATTTTTAACGCATACAATTTCTTCCAAAATGAAAAAAATAGTTTTATTCATCACTTCCATTTTTGCCTGCTTTATTGTTTTTGCCCAAACTGATGCTGACATTGCTATTGTGCCTCAACCGGTAAAAGTTACAAAAACATCAGGCTATTTTGTGTTGCCTCAAAATGTAACCATCAATATTGCAAAAACAACAGCGCTTAAACAGGCGGCTGTGCAACTGCAGCAAAGGCTTTCCATCCCCACAGGCTATAAAGTTTCGCTAACGGAAAATGCAGCAACAGCCGTTATAAAACTTGAACTGAATAAAACAGAAGATAAAAAACTCGACAGCGAAGGCTATCATCTTTCTGTTACACCTAAAACCATTCTTATTAAAGCCAATAAACCCGCAGGATTATTTTATGGTGTGCAAACATTACTGCAGCTATTTCCGCCGGAAATTGAAGACAGTGTGCTGGTGAGCAAGGTTGAATGGAAAGCGCCCTGCGTTGAAATAACAGATTACCCGCGTTTTGGATGGAGAGGTTTAATGCTCGATGTTTCGCGCCACTTCTTTACCAAAGATGAAGTGAAGGCCTATATAGACCAGATGGCTAAGTACAAACTCAATTTACTGCACTGGCATTTAACCGATGATGAAGGCTGGCGCATTGAAATTAAAAGCCTGCCCAAGCTAACGGAAGTAGGCGCCTGGAGCGTTTACCGTGTTGGCCAGTTTGGCACATTCGCAGCGCCAACGCCGGATGAGCCAAGAAATAATGGCGGCTTTTATACGCAGGATGATATTAAGGAAGTGGTGCAATATGCTAAAGAAAGATTTGTAAATATTTTGCCGGAAGTGGATGTGCCCGGCCACAGCATGGCGGCTATTGCAGCTTATCCCGAGCTTTCCTGTTCCGGTGGTGTTAAGAATATTGGCGTTACATCCGGCGAATCTATAAAAGACTGGGACACGCACACGGCTATTTATGATGATAACCTTTGCCCCGCCAATGAAAACGTTTATGAATTTCTTGATAAAGTGGTAGGCGAAATAGCGCAATTATTTCCATTCGAATATATTCACATGGGCGGCGATGAAACCTTTAAAACTTTCTGGGAAAGCAGCGATGCCATTAAAACTTTAATGCAGAAAGAGAATTTAAAAACAATGGAAGAAGTGCAGAGCTACTTCAGCAAGAGGCTTGAAAAAATTGTTGAATCAAAAGGCAAAAGGTTCATGGGCTGGGATGAGATACTGGAGGGTGGTCTTGCACCCAACGCTGCTGTAATGAGCTGGCGAGGTGCACATGACGGCAATGCGCCAGCAAACGGTCAGCCTGTGCCCAATGGCGGTGTGGCCGCTGCAAAAATGGGCCATAATGTTGTGATGAGCCCAACGGAATTTGTTTATCTGGATTACATGCAAAGCGACCGCATTATGGAGCCGCATGTATATGCCTCATTGCGTTTAAATAAAGTGTATAGCTTTAATCCTATGCCGGCCGGTTTAACTGCCAGCGAACAAAAATATGTGCTGGGCGCACAGGGAAATTTATGGACTGAGCAAATTTATAATTACCGCCAGGTTGAATACATGACATGGCCGCGTGCATTTGCTGTTGCCGAAGATACCTGGTCACCAAATGAAAGCAAGAACTGGGATGATTTTGTGCGCCGTGTGGAAGCGCAGTTTAAACGCTTTAACGTGGCGGAAGTGAAATATGCGCCCAGCATGTACGATCCTGAATTTATTGTAAATAAAACCAGTGATACTTCCTTTACGGTAGCATTAAAAAATGAAGTAAATGGCCTGGATATTTATTACAGCTTTGATAATTCCTATCCCGACAGGTTTTATCCTAAATACACACAGCCATTAACCATCCCAAAAGAAGCAACACAAATAAAAGTTATTACTTACAGAGGCATGCAACCAATTGGCAGAATGATTTCAATGCCGGTAAGCGAACTGGTGGAAAGAGCCAACGTGAAAAAACCTTACTGGATAAAATAGTGCATCAATTCTTTTATAAAGAATAACATGGGCAAAAGCCTGCCCGTACAACTTCATAATCCCGGCCTGTGGCCGGGATTTAAATTTATACACCCACTCTAAGTAAACTTATGTTTCTAATGCATGCGGAAGCCCAATTCAAAATTCTTTACATTCGTTTATCACAATAACTTCACTTCTCTTAATTGCTTGTTATGAATATTAAAACAATTGCTGCAGGTATTCTCGTAATTATTCTTTACATCGCATGCAACGGCGCAAAAGACCAGGATCAAAATATACTTACAGAACAGGAACAAAAAGACGGCTGGAAATCATTATTTAATGGAAAAGATTTAACGGGCTGGCATTCTTACCTGCAAAAACAACCCGGCAAATCATGGCAGGTGGAAGACGGCGCTATTTACCTGCATAAAGATTCCAACAGCGTTTATGAAGATTATGCCGACCTCACCTCTGATGAAGAATTTGAAAACTTCGACCTGAAGCTTGAATTTAAAACAGATACCTGCGCCAACAGCGGCGTATTGTTTTATGTGCATGAAGATCCAACATATCAAAACACCTGGGAGACCGGGCCGGAAATGCAGATTGATGATGTGGTTTGCGGCCCCGATCATTTATCAAAAATGAACAGGATGGGCACATTGTACGATTTATATCCTGTAGATTCCGAATATGTGGGCGCATCCGGCAAATGGTATCAATACGAAATAATAGCCAATAACGGCCACCTGCAGCTTTTTGAAGAAGGGCATAAAGTGGTAGATGCCACAATGTGGGATGATCATTGGAAAGAATTGATTGCAGCCGTTAAGTTTAAAGATATGCCTGGCTTTGGCACATTCCGCAAAGGCCGCATTGCATTCCAGGGAACAGAGAATGGAAAGATATGGTTCCGGAATATTAAGATCAAACAACTATAAAGCTAACAGCTAATGGCTAATAGCTATTAGCTAAAAATTGTTATCATGGAAAACAATAATGAAACATCTTTCAATAAGAAACTCAGCCGCAAAAGTTTTATAAAGAATTCTGCATTGGCCGCCACCAGTTTTTATATCGTGCCACGTCATGTATTGGGCAAAGGTTATGTGCCGCCAAGCGATAAATTATACATTGCCGCTGTGGGTTGTGGCGGCGAAGCGGAAAGTGATATCACACATTTTGCCACATCACCACATAAAAATGCAGAGATCGCTTTTTTATGTGATGTGGATGACAGGCAGGCAGCGCCGCGCCGCAAGCAATATCCAAAGGCCGGCTTTTATAAAGACTGGCGCGAAATGTTTCATAAAGAGAGTAAAAATTTTGATGCCGTTACGGTTGCCATTCCCGATCATAATCATGCCATCGTTGGTTTAAGCGCCATGCAATTGAACAAGCATTTGTATTTGCAGAAACCTTTAACGCATGATATTTATGAAGCCCGCATTCTTACACAGGCCGCAGCAAAATATAAAGTGGTTACACAAATGGGCGACCAGGGTGCAAGCTGCGAAGGCATTAGAACCATGCGTGAATGGTTTGAAGCCGGCGTAATCGGCGATATTGAAAAAGTATATAACTGGACAAACAGGCCTGTGTGGCCGCAGGGTATACCCTGGCCAAAACAAGCTGCCGTAATTCCAAAAGAACTGGATTGGGATTTATGGCTGGGCACTGCGCAAACGACAAATTATATCGACAACCTTGTTCCGTTTAACTGGCGGGGCTGGTGGCGTTTCGGCACCGGCGCTTTGGGCGATATGGCTTGTCATATTATTGGCCCTGCATTTAAATTATTAGAGCTTGGTTATCCCACAGAAATTACCGGCAGTGCCACCACCGTTTATTCCGGCATTTTTAAAGAAGCAGATTTTGCAGAGAGCATTCCGCCATCAAGTTCTTTGCGCTATAAATTTACCATGAAAAACGGCAAAGAATTATTGCTGTATTGGATGGATGGCGGCATTGTGCCCGACCGCCCGGACGAACTGGATCCGGATGTAAATATGAACGAAGCACTGGCTGATATACCGCAGGAAAATGATTTTGAAGGCGGCAGCTTATTCATTGGTACAAAAGGAAAAGTATCCTGCGGCTGGGGCGGCAGCCATCCGCGTTTATTACCGTTATCATTGAACAAAGAGATAAATATTCCCAAAAAATATCCGCGTATTGAAGGTGACATGGATGGCCATTGGTGGCAATGGGTTGATGCCTGCATTGCAGGCTATGGCAACATGGAGGTTGACTCGCCTTTTGAAGGTTATGCAGGCCCATTAACGGAAACCGTGCTGATGGGGAATTTACTGCTACGCAGTTTTAACCTTCGCCAGCAAATAAAAAGAAAAGATTCTGTGTATGGCGAAGTAACTGATTTTATAACCCCCGGCCGTTACATCACCTATAAATGGGATGGCGAAAACATGCGCATCACTAATTTTGAAGCAGCCAATCAATTTGTAAAAAGAGAATACAGAAAAGGCTGGGGCGAGTTAAAGTTGTGATCCATTTTTTGCGCTGATTTTTAGGAACAATATAAAAAGCTTATGAAAATTTTTATAGATGATACTTATGAAGCCATGTCAAAACGTGCTGCAGATGATGTTATAAATGTTATGCGACCATTATCGCAGCCATTATTTGTTGCAGCTTCGGGAGATTCACCGAAAGGCTTGTATAAAGAATTAGCAGATAAAAGCAATGCTTCATTCATTAATATTTCAAACTGGTATTTTTTGGGTTTGGATGAATGGATAGGCCTTGATGCCAATGATGAAGGCAGTTGCCGGTATATGCTGAACAAAGATTTATTTCATCCATTGCATGTGAAAGAAGAAATGATTTGCTGCTTCGATGGCAAAACAAATGATGCATTAAGAGAATGTAGCCGCATTGAAAATTTTATTGAGCAACATAATGGAATTGATGTGGCCATTCTTGGCCTTGGCATGAATGGACATATTGGCTTAAATGAACCAGGCACATCACCATTACTTCGTTCACACGTTTCTGATATTGCAGCAACAACAAAAACAGTTGGGCAAAAATATTTCTCCAAACCACAAACGCTTACAAAAGGCATTACACTTGGGCTTGCCACTTTAATGGAGGCAAAACATTTATTCTTAATAGTGAGTGGCGACAAGAAAGCAGCCATTTTAAAGGATGCGTTGCAGCATGCGCCAACAGAAAGCATTCCTGCCACTCTAATAAGAGAGCATCCGGGCTTCGCGGTATATGCAGATAAAGCTGCAGCAAAATTGCTTTAGTCTAAAAACCTGATAGAGAAAAGAAGATGAGGAGAAAGATTGAAGGCGGTTATTTCACATCATGCCTGCGAACATTTTTCGCCTTATTAAAATTTGCCAGGCAACTATCTAAAGGCTGGCCTTCGCTATAAATGCAATCACAAAACTCCTCGCAAGCTGCGGGGTTTTTGCTGGAAATACATTGATTTCTGCACGCTTCTTCAGAATTGCCCGGCACTATTTCATATAAATAAAAAGTACCGATAATGATAAAGGCTAACACTGCAAAGCAGCTTCCAAAAAATATAATCCGGAGTCGCTTACCCAAGGGGTTTTTCAATACAGGAGGATTTGCTTTGGGTTGCTTAAATGGCAAAATGTGTTTTAAGCGGTCATAATCCCAAATTAATAAAAACAAACTTGCTAATGCCATCATTGTGTTGAGCCGGGTACCATCAAAACGGGTAGCATAAGTGAGCACACAAATATTGATAATGATGGGAAAATACATCAGTGCGCCAAGAAGAGAAGTGCGTGGAATGAGTAATAATATAGCTGTTATAATTTGAACAACCCCAATGAATGTATAATAATATCCCGTAAGATATAAGGCATCGAAATAATGCCCCAAAGGATTGTTGGATGGCAAGCCTGCGGCAAACCGTTCACCCATGATTTTAACGAAGCCGGCAGGAAGAAAGCTTGCTGCCAGCGCGATGCGGCAAAAAACAGCAAATCCCTGAAACCATTTGTCAGACTTCGCTTCATAGTATATTTCTTTAATTCTGCTCATGGCAACTGGTTAGATGATATAAGGCTAAATGTATTTGGTGAAGCGCTCCATTCATCGAAACAACTGATAAAGGAATATGCTGCTACTATTGATTCTTTTTTTCTCGAATAAATATTTTACTGATAAGATAATGTACAACTAATGCCATCGCTGTCCAGTAAACGGCAAAGGCTAAAATCAAAACCGGGGGTGCCGGATCCGGGTCTTTAGCCAAAAACGATAAAGGCCCTATCAAAACAAATTTTAAAGGATATATAATTGAGGCCAGGGCACTTTTCCAGCCTAATGGCGATCCGGCGCCCGGGAACCACTCACCGTTTGCGGGAAACAGCCGGACTTCGCGGCCTAAAATTGAATTAGAGATAAACTGAAAGGCAAATGCCAAAATGAGGAAGACCGTAACAAACTTTGTTTTTGAAACCTTCATACTTTTTTGTTTTAACAATGAAGTTGTTTGTACTTATTTTAACCGCATAGAAACATGACGATTACTTAGGAAAATGTATTTAGTGTAAAGTACAAAGTGAATCCTGGTATTTTATTTCGATGAAAATCTTGTGCCACTGTTTGCCCTTGCCTATGCTAAGAAAATATGTATCTGCGTGGCTTGTTTCAAAATCCAAACAAGTTCATTTTGTAATGAACCGATAAAGCATCAAACAGCTTTTATTGTGTTTGCTTTTTAGCTTGATATTGATTTATGATCAGCCATATTACCCCGATAATTATTAAAAGCAATGGCAAAGCGCCTGGTTCATCTTCAACCTTAATCATATAAATCAGCAGTATAATTCCTAAGGATATACTTAAGACCGGAAGTAATTTGTCCCATTTTAGCTTTTGGCTGATCCGCTTTTTCATAATATTCAAATATTAAAAAGTACTTTGAATTACAAAGTAATAATAAAAAATCCGGATTCTTATAATTTTTTTTAAGGGATTTTAAACCGGGTTCCACCTCCATCTAAAAAAGTTTCATTTTCCCGTCAGAGCACTATCGCTGGCCGACAGTTGTACTAATGGCTAACGTTAGGAGAGTTCTGCAGCTTCACCGGCTTTGCACGGGTTGCTGATTTATTGTTTAAGCTTATTGATGTCTATCATCAGGCTATCTTCATAAGTGCGGAGTATTGAATCGTAATTACGGGTATTCTCTGAAATAGCTTTGCCTGTTAACTCATAAGACCTCAACCTGAGATTACAATAATCAAGGATTATTTTATTGCGCTCGTGTAAGGCATCAGGCAACTGAAATTTATCCAGGTCTTTTATGATTTTTATATTTTCATTCCAATAATGTATGCCACTTGCAACCATTGCTTTCACCGTATCCGCAGGTGTGTTTGCATTCGCATTGTTATAAAGCATCAGGGCTTTCTTCTCATTATCGGCGAATATTTTCATGCCGGCATCATACCGGCCAATATCATTCGGGATATTAAAACAAACAATAAAAGAAGTTGTTAATACAAAAGCGGCAAGCGCAATTAATGTTGTGTATTTAAAAACGCAGGAAACAGTTTTTTTCAAGCCAGGATAATAAGCATACCCGATTAGCAATCCGCATATCAACCCGCCAATATGCGCTGCATTATCAACTCCGCCCTTCATTCCATTGGCAAGGTTGTAGAACACAAATACGCTGATGCTTGCCAGTAATGCTTTGCGTGCAGTTTTTTCAATAAGGTTAGTAGTAAGCATGGCAAGAAATACGCCGTATAATCCGAAAATGGCGCCCGATGCGCCGGCACTTATAGTGAGTTCATGCCAGTATAAACTGTTTACGCTGCCCGCAATGCCTGCGAGCAAATAAGCTGTAAAAAAACGAAGGCTGCCTAACCGCGGTTCTAATAATAAACCTATGTATAACAACGCATACATGTTTAATAAAAGATGCAAAATGCCAATGTGTAAAAAACAGTTTGTTATAACGCGCCACCATTGGCCACTTAAGGTTAAGGGCCGGAAATTAGCACCCCAGCTAATCAAAACTTGATTGCCGGGAAGCAAAATATTTGCCCCGGATATCACCATTAAAATAAAGATCAATATGTTGATATCAATTAAAATGGGGGTAACAAAGTATCCCTTCACCGGTATAAATAAATTGAAAAAACCTCCCTTTGTAGCTTCTGTATTTTGAAATATTTTTTCTTTGTTTGCTTCAAATGCAGGCTGCAGCGCTTCCCATTTCAGGGTTACTTCTTCATCCGTAACGGCAGGCAGGATTTCATTAAAAGATGTAATAAATCTTTCAACATTTTTTTTGTTCACATTCCAGTCAAACATCTGGCTGCCAATGCACCGGCTTTCAATATGTGCATTATCATTTTCAATAGTAACAATGATTTCTTCTCCTGAAGACCTTGCTGAAAGCTTGCCGTATGCAGTAAAACCGGTTTCATTTATATGAGCAATATTCCAATTTAATTTTTTTGCTGCTTCGAGCGCTACTATGAGGAAATTCTGGCCCGAAACATTTTCCAGCTCAATATTGCTTGTGTACTTAGGGTTTAAGCCAAATGACATAATATTAGTTTAGGTATATACAGTTAATAAATTTTGGTGACCAAAAATATAAATAAATACAAAACAATTTTATTACTGCTTATAATTATTGCAGGTTGCTATTCAAGCTTTATATCTTTCCCGGCTTTACTGTTGGCAGCATCAATATTCCATCCGCTTGCTAAAATGTATGGTGTTGCATTTTGGGCATCTTCATTTTCATAACTGCATTCAATTATTCTGCTCTCGCCGGGCGCCAGTGAAATATAATTATCGGAAAAGATTACCGGCAATATATCATCGCCATTTTTATGTTGCAGGCATCTTACATGAATAAAAAAAGCAACCGCTTTTCCAGCATTCTTAATAGTGATGGTATGTATCGTTTCCCTTTCTTTTTTGATGGATGAAGATGATACATCAAGCGTTGTTAACGGCATTTTCCGCAATGCTGTAAAATCAGCAAAAGATGATTGCGGCGTATAATACCATTTCAATTTTTGCCAGTTTAGTGCATCTGCTTTTTTTGAAAGCCAGTACCAGTTAATGCTCTTTGTTTGCTGGTCTTTATCTTTCAATTCCAATCTTAAAAAATATACATCCGATAAATTATTTATTGATGGAATGACAAAACAATGCTGCGTTCCGTCTTCACCAATATTTGTTGAGATTGTATTAGAATATTTATTCGTTCCGTCTAAATTAAATATATCGGCCTTTACTGTTAAACCTTCATATTTTTTTAAATAAGAATTGATAATAGCCACTTCATTTGTTTTGTAAGAATACATCACATGCAAAGGCTCCATTGATTTCTTCATACCGAAATAAGTGCCTGCGGGATAGAGATAATAATCATACGTATGCCATATTAAACCCGGCCATGAATTGGCAAGCATCCATTGCACTACGCCGGTTGCTGTATGATATTTTTTTAATCCGTACGCCTCCATCATGGCACGGTGTCCTTCATAATTCTGCAACTGTGCTTTCCTTAAATAATCATGTATGTCTGTTACATTTCCATAGCGATTAAACAAAGCCGTATCAAATATATTGGTAGTGCCGAAAGTCATTGTTCCGCAATGGTACAGCCAGTCAGAATTGGTAAACCAAAGCGAATCTTTTGGAAGAAATTTTACCAGGCTTTCATACGGCGGTATAGATGGTCCGGGAGAAATTTCTGTTGCAAAGCTCCAGGCGCCGCCATATTTGGCGGTATCGGTTTCCCAATAAATGGGAGGCACCCAATCGTAAGGGCCATTCATTTTTACACCGCTAAAGCCTGATACTTTTGATTTGCTTGCATCAGCAGTACCTATGGTTGGAT
Source organism: Parafilimonas sp. (assembly GCF_051953455.1). Classification (NCBI taxonomy): domain Bacteria; kingdom Pseudomonadati; phylum Bacteroidota; class Chitinophagia; order Chitinophagales; family Chitinophagaceae; genus Parafilimonas; species Parafilimonas sp. The sequence goes on from NZ_JBQCIT010000031.1 coordinate 107,095, forward strand.
TAGGCCAATTCAAATTATCTTCTATCGCTAAATAATCTCTTTCAACAGTGGTATCACGCGGCGGCATATCGCTGCCGTTCAGCCACACCATTATGCATGCTTTGTTGCGCAGCCAATACATCATGCTGCTGTCTGATGACATGGCAACTGCACGTTCTGCAGCATCCCAGTTTTCAGGGTATTGCCAGGCGCCGCAACACATCCAGCCAGTCATAACAAGCAAACCCAGTTTATCACATACATCATAAAAATTATCATCCTCAAATTTACCTTCACTGCGCACAATATTCATATTCATATCACGCACTAATTTCAACTCCTGTTCATCACGCAATAACGAATGCCGCTGAAAAATATCGGGTGACCACGCAGCGCCACGCAGCATAATGCGTTTTCCATTCACCATAAAAACCCTCGACTGGTCATTAATAAATTCTGATGTGATTTCACGAATACCAAAATTCTCCGCAATTGAATTACTTGTTTCATTATTTACAATACAGGTAACTTCTACCCGGTTCAAATCGGGCTTTCCATACTGCCAGGGCCACCAGATTTTTGGATGTGCAATATTGAGTTGCTTCAATCCATCGGGGTTAAAACTTATCTCCCTTTTCTCATGCGGTTGCAGGTGTATGGTTTGCTCAAAATTTACATCGTCATTTATCTTTCCTTTTATAATGGCATCCTGCGGCTGATCGGTATAGTTTGTTGCCAATGCATATACTGTTAGATGCGCAACATTCAAGGAAGGCAGATCAAAATGCGTTGACACGAAGGGATGATCAATGCCCACTTTATTAAAGGTTTTTATTTCAACATTGTTTACGATGCCGCCGTTGTAATCAGGCGGGTAATGTATCCAGTCTGCATAATCAATGGCAAGATCGCCATCACGTTTATTTGGGTTAAAAGGCCTGAGAATTTCAACTGCCAATACGTTCGTTCCTGCATACTGAATATCGTTTGTAACATCTATATTAATGATGCGGAAAGGCCCTTTAATTTGTGAGCTGTCTGCAATTAGTTTTCCGTTCAGCCAAATATTTGCTTTGTAATTAATACCATGTAACCTGAGTACAACGTTTTTATTTTTTTCTGATGAAGGCAATTCGAATGTGTTCCTGAACCACCATGTGGCATCAAGTTTTTTATCGGCAAGTTTTTCAAAATTCTTTCCGAAGAAAGGATCAAAATCATACACATGGTTGGCAAGTAACCCGGCGATAATGGTTGAAGGAACAGTAACAGGATACCAGCCCGCTGGTGTAAAACCGGGCATGGAAATCTTGCCGCCTTTTGTATCATCCGTTACAGCCGACTGCATGCGCCAGTCATCATGCAATATCATACTGAAGCTTTCTTTACGTGTTTGACTAAAAGCAGCATGTAATGAAACAGAGAGCAAAGCGACTGCACATATTTTTTTCATACACATTACTAACAAGTTTAGATTTTCAAGATGTAATCATTAATCTTCAAATCATTTAATTCAATAATCACGGTTCAAACACCTGCATCAAAATATAAAGCAGCAGCGCCAAGAATACCGCTGTTTTGCAGCGATGACACTTCAATACTTAAGCGTTCTGCAGATTTTGAGAAAGCAAAAGTTTTAATACGCTTCCACATGGCTTCTTCAAAATACTTATAAGCGTGCCTTACGGAGCCGCCGAGAATAATTATTTGCGGATCATACGTGTACATGATCATCTTGATACAATTGCCGAGGTGTGTACCGAGCTCCTCATATAACTTCAAAGCCTGCACATCTTCCTGCTGGGCTTGCGTATAAACAAACTCGCCACTTAATTTATGGACGTTTTCAAAAAAAGAACCGCTGCAATAATATTCATAAACCTTATCCAGGTAATCCACCATACCAAACTCACCGGCGCCGCAATTAGGCCCGGCATATAATTTTTTATGAATGATAATACCTGCGCCCACACCCGTTCCAACAGTCAATCCAATCATCGAATCATACCCCTTGCCTTTGCCAAAATAATATTCGCCCAATGCAAAACAGTTGGCATCGTTGTTTACAAATACCGGCACATGATAGCGATGTTCCATAATTTCTTTAAGGTGCACTTCTTTCCACGAAGGAATATATTGCACATCATAAACAATACCTTCCTGCACATCTACAACGCTGGGAACGCCAATACCTATTGCCGTTATATCATCATGCATCAATGCATCGGTTAATGCAAACACATCATGTAAAACATCTTCTTCCGAACCATTGCTGCGAATACGTTGGGATGTTATCTGCGATAAATCGTTCTCCTGAACAACTGCACCGCGAATATTGGTAGCGCCCAAATCAATCCCTATAATTTTTTCTTTCATAAATATAAATAATACCGGTTTGGAGTTTTTAAAGCATTAAACCGCATTTAGGAAATTTCTTTTTTATCAAAAATCGTTTTATTGGTAATAAGCGGCTTTGCCCAAAAACCAATGCTTAACATATAACTCATCGTTATATAAATAACACACATAGCAGCTTTTAACCCGAATAAATTCCCGAGCCCGCCTATAAGCAGTTGCACTATTGCACCGCCAATAATTCCCGTAACCAAAATACCGGCGAATGAACCATGGTCTTCTGAAACGGAACTTAATGCCAGCGAAAAAATAACCGGGTACATTACAGACATAAAGAACCCAACAATGGGAAATGAATACAATGAAACATTGGCGCTTCCAAAAAGGCCAAGCGTTAAAAATATTAATGCCGCAATGGTAAAGATGATGAGCAGTTTACGGCTGTCCATCAGCTTCAGCAAAAGCAATCCTAATATGCCACCGGCTGTCATTAAACCCCAGAAATAAGCCACGGCATGTGCTCCCGTTGTTTGCGGATCGAACTGATGATATTCAAATAAAAACTGCGACATCCAGTATGAAACGCCCTGTTCTGTTCCAACATAACAAAACAATGCAATGAAATAAGCAATTACCACTGGCTTTTTCAATAATAATAAATGTGTTTTTAGCGGGCCCGATTTTTCATCACTCTTTAATTCAACTTTTGGGAATCTTGATGCAAGGATGATCAAAAACATGAATAAACAAATGACAGCGAATAACCAGTACAGAGATATCCATGGCATAGCCGCTGGTATATGTGATCTTAAAAGATCAAACAGCCCATGGCTTGTGGTGTTAATATTTGTAACCATGTAAGAATATACCAGCGGGCTGATGAATGATGCAGCGCCAAAAATTAATTGAGCTAGCACAGAAGTGAATGCATAATTCTCTTCGCCGCCTGCTGTTCTTAGCAATGGATTAATAACCACCTGGAGCATAGCCATGCCGCAGCCAATAAGAAACAATGATAAAACGGCCGTAAGATAATTTGGCCATAGCGCTAACATGAGCGAACCGATAAAAGCTACAACGAATGCAACGACCATAATAACTTTCTCATTATACTGTTGCACCAGCATGCTTGATGGTATTGACATAACGCCATAAGCAATAAAAAATGCAAAAGGCAAAAGCCCCGCAAGTAAATCACTCAGCTTAAAATCTTTGATAAACTCCGGCGAAAGCGGCCCGATAATATTGGTAAGAAAAGATATAACAAAAAACGTAAGCATTATTAATGCCACGATGTAGTAGTTGCGTTTCATGTTTGAACTATAAGCAATGAAAGAGGCAACAAGTTAAGGATAAAGTGATTGCTGTGATGAATGGGAAGATGAAAATAATGTAAGGCACCAAAGCTAACAGCCGGGCTAAAACCTGGAAAACATTTCCATAAACTCCTGCTTCCGGCTCCGGGAAATATTGATAGTGGCATCATTATCCATAATAAGATAACCGCCATCAACACGCACAAATTTTTTAATGTGATTTAAATTGATGAGATAAGAACTATGCACACGATAAAAATCGTCGCCGCTTAAAGCATCATCTATATCACGCAGCGTTTTGGAAACCAGTATTTTTTTTCCGCCTGCAAGCACTACATTGGTATAATTGCTTTCTGCCTCGCAATATATTATTTCAGATGTGGGCACAAACGTTAGCCCTTCGCCTGTTGTAAGCGCAATGCGCTGCGGCGCTGTTTTTACAGGCTGTTTTATTTGCTGCAGCAGTAATTGAAATTGTTCTTTTGTGGGCACAGACGTTTTTTCTTCTATGCGCTGAATAGTCTTGATCAGATCTTCCGGATCCACAGGTTTTAATAAATAATTGATTGCACTGTACCGGAAAGCTTTAATGGCAAACTGGTCGTATGCGGTACAGAACACAACATCAAAAAACAATTTATCAAATTGTTCAAGCATATAAAACCCATTCATTTTCGGCATTTCAATATCAAGAAAAACCACCTGTGGCTTATGGCGGTTAATGGCTTCAATGCCCGCTTTTGCATTATTGCACATAGCGGCAATGCTTACCTGGGGGCAATATGTTTTTAATAGCCACTCCATCATTTCAAGTGCATTTTTCTCATCATCTATTAAAATCGCTTTTATCATAGCAATACTTTTTCCGTTTACTGATCAACAGGGATCATAATAATAACCCTTGTGCCGGCAGCGCTGCCATCATTATATTTAAGATCACTTATTTCTACAGAAGCATCAAACTGCACGTGCATATTAAGCAGGGCCAGCCTGTCTTCCGTAAGCTTCATGCCCAAAGATTTTTTTGATGAAACTGATTTGCTCTTCAATTCCATGGCACGCTGCCGGCCAACGCCGTTATCTTCTATCATGCATTGCAATACATTATTACTGATGGAAAGATGAACCGAAAGATGCCCGGCTTCTTCTTTATGTAGCAATCCATGCCATATTGAATTTTCCACGTAAGGCTGAATAATAAGCGGCGGAACAAATAAGCTGTCAGCACAAACATCTTCATCCGTTGTAATGGTATATGTAAATTGTTTTTCAAAACGAATGCTTTCCATTTCAATATATAGCTTCAGCGCTTCGAGCTCACTGGAAAGGGTAACGGTTTGATTATTGCTGTTATCCAGTATAAGTCTTATAAGCTTTGCAAACCTTGTAAGGTAAAGCGATGCGGTGGCCTGGTCGCTTTTTACTATATACCGGTTAATAGAATTAAGACAATTAAAAATAAAGTGAGGGTTCATTTGCGCCCGTAATGCCTGCATTTCAACTTCTGCCATTTTTTGCTTTGTTTCCATCAATGATTTTTCTGCTGCTGCCTTTTCGGCTTCTGCTTTTATATTCATTATTTTACCTGCACACAAGGAAGCAATTGTTTGAAGTATATGCAGGTGCTTTTGAGTAAAGAACGATTTTTTTGAGTGTTCGCAATCAATTATGCCAAAAACTGCATCTTCTATTATAATGGGCACTGTTATCTCCGATAGCCTTCTTTTATCATCCACAATATAACGCTTATCTTCCAGCGTATTTTTTACAATAACCGGTTGGCCCGTTTGAGCCACATAACCTGTAATACCTTTTCCAACCGGGATTTCAATGGGCGTAATAATAGTGAATGCTTTAGGGCTTTTAGCGCCATAAGCTGCCACCTGGCATAAAACCTGCCGCTCTTTATCGAGTTCATATATTACACAATCTTCAAAGTGAAGGCGGCCGATACAATTCCTGGCAACATCCCACAATACCTCCCTTATGGATTGCTGCTGGTACATACTGGAAGCAAAGTGGTTAACCGCTTGTTCCACTTCCAGTTCTTCCTGTTTAAGATGAAGCCGCCTGTTGCGGCTTTTTATTGAAATAAATATCAGCGCTGAAAGGCATACCAGGCAGCACAGCAAAAACCATCCGCTTAACCAAAACGGGACTTTAATAATAAATGGAAATGCAGATGGCGCACTTATCCAGTCTACATTATTAATGCTGGCCTGTACTTCCAGCACATATTTACCGGGGCCAAGACCTGTAAAACGAAGCTGGTTGTTGTTGCCAAGATTCGTCCATACATCATCAAAACCGGCCAGCCTGTAACGGTACTGAACTTTGCCTGCATTGTTATAATACGGTGCTGCAAACCCCACTTCAAATGACCTTTCATTATAAGGAATATTATAAACGTTGCTGATATTGTAAACTACAGAATCATTGAACAGCCTGATATAAGCAATATAAACTTTCAGGTGATCACTTTGCCGTCGCATTTTTTCCGGGTTTAGGTAATTGAGGCCATTGGTACCGCCAAAAAATAAAGTTCCGTCATGGCTGCGGTACCAGCAGTTAGGGCTAAAGCCATATCCTTGTACATTATCTGTATAATCATACAGGTGCAATCGCTTATGTAAGGTATCATAACTATAAATGCCATTATCCGAGCTTGCCCATATAGTACCCTTTTCATCCTGGTATAATGAGGCTATAAAAATATTATCAAACACCTCTGAATACTTTGTTACCTCCGCTTTTTTGCCCGTGCGTGAAGCAATGTATAAACCGTTATCCAGCGTAAATAGAAAGCGGTTATCCGCAGTAGCGAAACCGGCCCTTATCCGTGTTTGCTTACCGGGAAGGGTTACAGGCCCCACATAAGTCATATTGCTGTCAAACAGGTGCAGCGCCAACTGCGTGGTAAGCCAAACATATCCATCAGGTGTTTGGAAACAAAAATTCGCGTTTTCGCGGGAAGCCGGCGTTTTCAGGCGTTTCAGGGTATATGTCTTTCCATCCAGTATATAAATTGCATCCTTTCCTGTTATAACGTGGTTACCGTTTTGCAGGGTGGTAATGGCATCAATATAGTCCTGTTCACTTAATTGTTTTGTACTGTCGCTTTCATATTGAGGCCGCTTATATTTTTTTGTTACGGGGTTAAATAACCAGATACCCAGGTCGCCCGGGCCCAATATTACATATTGTCCGTCCCATGCAATGCCTCTTACGGCAGAATAGGATAGCTGATCATGGCTTCCCTCCTGGGGAAGGTATGCGGTCCAGTTGTTATCTTTCCTATTCCAATGTATAAATCCATTAGCGCTTGCCAGCCAGAAGTTGTACTGTCCATCCCCGGTTATTCCTCTTATATTGTCGATGGTAGCAGGCAGGTTAAGCCTTTGCTTGTTGATGCGCAGAAGGCCAAATGATTGGCCGTTTAAAGAAAACCGGCTGATGCCGCTGCCGGTTATCATCCATACAAAATTATCCGGGTCTACATACAAACCGCTTGTATAGTCAGCGGTATGTTTTTGTTCACCGTTTTCATAAATATTCAGCGGAACAAATGTATCATTAAGGTTATTATATTGAAATAAGCCAGACGAAGAAGCAATAAGGTACCTGTTGGCTGCTGTTTGTTTTACATCTCTTACATTAAGATATTTGAAAGCGTCCGGCTCCGCAACAGCCGGGGTTTTTATGGGAGTGATTGTATGTTTTATAAAATTATTCCAATAGCTTGTATTGTTCCAGGCACTTACAATAGCACTGTCTTCACTAAAGGGATAAATAAATTGGGGGTTAACATTTTTAATGCTATCTATCCGGTTGCTGTACGTATTGTACCTGTAAACATAATCGCCCCGCTGATAAAAAATACTGTTACGAAAACTGGTGAAATTAAATTCATAATAAGGCGGGGAAATATGTTTGTTTATGTCAGCATATATAAAGCGGTTTACCGTTTCGTTGTAAACATAAATTGCATTACGCGATGAAACCATTACCGGTTTGCCGGGCAAAATAAAAAGGCTTCCTAAATGATTAGGATCATCTTTTGATGCTACCGGCACTTCTTCAAAAACCTGCCGGTTCTCATTAAAATAAAACACCTTCTTGCGTGAGTTGAGCCAAAGCCTTCCGTTATTATCGCATACGATATTAGCCAAGTCGTTACCAGGCTTAAAGTTAACTATCCGGCTGCCGTCAAACCGCTGCACGCTGCGGTCATATAATATCCATAAAAAACCTTTACTATCCTTATTAAGCGCTATAATATTACCAGGCCTTATACCCCATGAATAATCAAACTGCTGCACGTGGTAATCGGGCAACTGGCAGTAACAATGCTGCACAAACACAAACATGCCTGCCAGGATTATACTGTGCGAAAAAAAACGATACCGGTTTATGATGCTTTTAAAACAAGTGAACACAATACCACTAATATAATAAGAAGGAATGATTACAAAGCATTCATTGTGCAAACAGCAATTTTTTTTATCATGCTATCCGTTTATAAACCGTGCATAAATAAAAGCTGATGAAAATTATATAAGCACCTGCAACAAGCAATATACTGCAAGCCGCTTATCATCCATTTAACACAAGTTAACATATAAGCCAGGCCCTTAAACCTCCGGGCCGGGCTCCTGCTTCAGGTTATAAAATCCCGCTTCGGGAATTAGATTTTTCCCTTCGTCCAATTTCGTACAGTGGTGGGTAAAATCATCAATCCGCTTTAACAAACCAGTGCTGTATAAGCGCTTGACTTTAGCCTGCCGGCAGGCATAATTTCATGCATTCAATAACCAAAAAAGTGATGTTATGAAAACAGTAATTGTATATGCGCTCAGCCTTTTAATAATGGCTTCAGCAATAGCAGCGCCAGGGTCTTCTTTGCAGCAAAAGTTTAATGAAACATTTCCCAATGCAAAGAATGTAAAATGGACCGATGATAAAGATGGCTTCTTTGTAAGCTTTACACAAAACGGCAACTTTAAAAAAGCGCTTTATAATAAAGACGGCGATTTTGTTTGCTCATGGAAATATACAGATGGAAATGACCTTCCGGTAAACATCATCATTAAACTGAATAAAAAATTTGAAGGCTCCAAAATACTTGGCGTTACAGAATATACAGCAGGTGAAAATATTCTCTACAATGTTAAGCTGTCAAAAGGTGAAAAACTGTATAACCTGGATATTCTGAGCGATGGTACCATTGCCAGGCAACAAAAATTTAATACACAGGTTAATTAAATAATTACTATATGAAAGCGCCAATATTATATGCATTGATTGCCTGTTTTACAACAGGCATTTGCGCCGGCAACACAGGCGCACAAACTGCGGCAAATAAAGCGGTATTGTTTTCAAATGCAGCAGAAGAAAGTTATAAAGCTTCAACTAAAACCATTGTAAATACGAAAATTAAAAAAGCATTTATAAAGGAATTTGGAGAAGCAACGACCGGCACCTGGAGTGTGGCCGGAAATAATTTCTTGAATCATTTTTATATAGATGGCAGGCGGGCCAATGCTTTGTTCAGTAAAAACGGCCGCCTTATTTATACAATAATTTATGGAACAGAAACCCTGCTGCCGGCAGACTTAAAAGCGTTTGTGCAAAGTGAATATCAATGTCATGATATCACTACAGTTTTTGAAGTTATGCAACAAGGCCGCCACATCTGGGTGGTACAATTAAAAAACAATGACGAGGTAATAACTGCAAGGATTGAAAACGGGGAACTGGAACAAACACAGCAGTTTACCAAATCAAAATAACTATGCAATGTCATAATGCATAGCAGTGTAAGCGACCCCTTTTTCCAAAGGGGTTTTTTGTTTATATTCCGTGATATCTTTAGGCGTTACTATTTGTAAAAAGCAAATTTGCACGTTTAAAAAATTTCAATATGCAGAAGGATAAAATAAACATGCTTACACTATTATTACTCTATTTAAATAGTTGGGAAGAGAAAGGATATTTTGAACCCGTACGCCGGGCGTGGAAGGGACACAATTTTGATACATTAAACAAACTGGAGGAAGAAGGGTTTATTACACAAAGCAAAACAGCAAAATCATTGTTTTTAACTGAAAAGGGCATTGAAGTTGCAAAAAGACTGGAGATCCTGCTTAATAATTTAAAAATGGAATAATGGCAAATACAAAAAAATATACTTTTTCGTATCACGAATTTGAAAACGACAGCCTGCTGAATGACGAAGACAAATTACTCTTATCAAAAGCCAGGGAAATTACTGCAAAAGCTTATGCGCCTTATTCAGATTTCTTTGTAGGCGCCGCAGCCTTGTTATCCAACAAAAAAATTATTACGGCTACCAACCAGGAGAATGCAAGTTTTCCGGCAGGCATTTGCGCAGAAAGGGTTTTGCTTTCAGCCATCACCGCTGTTTACGGTGAAGTTGCCATTGATACAATAGCCATCAGCTATATCAATCATAAAAACAATAAAAGCGATCATCCCATTTCGCCCTGCGGTATATGCAGGCAAAGCTTAATGGAATATCAGCAACGTGTAAAACATCCTATACGGTTAATACTCGCCGGTATGAAAGGAAAGGCTATAATAATTGATGATGCCTCTTTTTTATTGCCACTTAATTTTAATGGTGATGATATGTTGTAATTATTTTACCCTTCTATCATCATATTGAAACCATCCCGCAGGGCTGTTAAATCAGGGAATATAAAATGATCCGGTTTTAAAATTTCAATGGCCTGTATCAAAGCATTCACATGTTGCACCTCTATCTTTTTCTGATCAGGGCTGCCTATCATATCCCAAACCTGGCGGTAGCTTTCTATCACTTTTTTTGTATCAGGCATTTTACTTTTTTCTGCTGAAGCTTTTAACATCCATAAACACAATTCTATGTTTGAAGTAATGATGCTGTCCCAGTAATCATTATGAATAATTACAGTTTCAGGCAGGCTGCTTTTCGTTTCTTTCAACAGTTTTATTATAGCTGCCGGTTCTTTTGCATCCCATGTTTCCAAACCCGCCAGCACAAGTATGTTCTTAAGTGAAGCCCAATTTATATAAGCATTAATATTTTTTTCTTTCGACGCTTCAAATGCCAGCAGGTAATTCTTATAAGCAGATGCTACTGCCTGCTGCGCTTTTGCTTTATTGTTTTTATAGAAATATATTTTTCTTTTAAAAGCGCTGCCTAACAATATATACCGCTCTGCCGATGGATTCAAATGGATTAATGCCTGCAGGTCTGCTATAGCTCTGTCAAATTCTTTTTGCATCGGGCCTGTTGGCAAGCCGCTGTCAATACCGGTTATTAAATGCTTAATCCTTATGTTGCAATATTGCTCTGCTGCAGCAAATGAGTAAGATGCATTTTCTGAGTATAACAATGCTTCAAATTTTTTTATAGCCGCTTCATAATCGTTTAAAGCTTTATAAATAAAAGCTTCCATTTCTGTGATGCGCGGCGTTCTCAGCTCTTGCTTTTCCACTTCTTTTATAATCTGTGCAAGCTTGTTTTTAATGGCTTCCTTATTTACATCAGGCGTGTCTAAGTCGCTCAGCAAATTATTAAGATCGGTTTCTGCCTGTTCTGATATGATATAATTTTTTTCCGTGCTGCTACCGCCCCGCTCATTCAATTTGTAAAAAGGATCGCCATAAGTTTGATAAGCGCCCCAGGTGTTTTTGTTCCTGTAATTATCATATATATTTTCCCTTGCAGCTTTTACGGCTTCACCAAAAGTTTTTCCCTGGAACATGCATTCATAAAACTTCATGGCGAATGTTAAAGCAGCTTCATCGTCAACCGCCCAGCCTGCAACAATAACGGCCTTTACACCATTATTAATTAATTGCGTACCAATATTAGCAGCCAGTTTAAACCGCTCCTGGAAAAGCGATTCAGCTACGCCGTTTGTTTTACCAAGAAAACAACAATTTACAAATACCAGTTCAGGCGTAGTGCTCATTTGCGCTATTTCTGCAGTAGTAAGAAAACTGTTCTGGCCAATCACCATGCCTGACGGCTTATCCGGGTCTTCATTAAAAACCCCGTGGCCCGCCAGGTGAATGATCTTGTAGTCAGCACTTACCAGTGCAGGCACTATTGTTCCTGCAGATTCATTAAGCAGTGTTCTTGCATTATAACCCTGGCCGGTTAACAACTTCGATACTTCATCGGCTTCTTTATAAGCGCCCGGTAATTGAGGAAAGAACCCTTTAAGATCAGGATCGCCAACAACCAGCGCTGTACTTCCCGGAACCGAGTCTATTACAAGCCTGCTGTTTGTAGTAACCAACTGGCGTATCATACCTGCATTTATACAAAGCGGGGTTGCATCCTGGCTTTTATCCTGCAGTAGTTCCCAGGGAAAGCCTGCCGTATATTCATCCAGTACCCATATTATATTGCCATGTTTTTTTAACCGGCTTTTAAAATCGTTTGGTATAAGCAGTTCAAAAATGGCTCGTGCTTTTTCACCGGTCCAGTTGTTATCAGTTGATATTTCTTTCATTAAACCATCTACAATGCCGGTACAGGTATAAACAGTTCGCAGGTCTTCTCTTGCCGCACTGGTTGATATGGAAAAACGCATGCCTGTTATTTCAGCCTTTTTATTCTCCTGCTTTGTTATAGTTATACGATTCCACCAGTCGTTGGTTTCATCAAGCAGCATTTGTTTTTTAGCGCCCGGTATTTTATTTAAAGTGTTATTTGTGATGGTGATATTTAAAGTGCCGCCGGCTTCTTTACCCAGCCTGCGTATGGCATACATGCACCGCAAAGCTGTGTCTTCATACAGTTCCGCAAATTCAACACATTCTATATGTTTTGCTTTTTCTTTAAAGAGGCTGCTGATTTTTGTATTGGCATTGATGATGCCCTGTAAAATTGCATCAACTGAATTTTCAACGGAGAGGCCGCCATACCCACAGGCAATAATTAATGATGTAACGCCAAGCGGCTGTTTTACCTGGTAACCCGAATTAAGATTTTGTTTATTGATGATGTTTATAAGATATTTTTCAATGCTTAATTCTACCGATTTTGCCAGTTCAAAACCTGTAAGGCTGCCCGGTTCGTCTAACCCAATAATAATAGCGCCGGGAAAACCACCGTTGCTGTAAGTAAGGTGTATATCATGCGTTCCTATTTCGCCGGGATATAAACCCAGCTTATGTTGTTGTGATAAAATGCCATTCAACAAACCGTCAATACGGGCTTCCGCATATAACACACCATCATTTTTAAAATGACCGGCTAAAACAGGATAGGATGCATATTTAAGATCACCGTGCGATACCGTTACTTTTATGGGCAGGTCGCTTATGCTGATGCTTTCATCTGATGACGGCAGGCTTAATAATGTATTGGCAAGGCCTTCAGGTGAAAGATCAAAGTCAGTGGTTTCCGGTTTCCGGAATACTTTTTTATCGCCTCTTATAACCGGCCTGTTCTTACTGATGAGATTGGTTTCGCCCTTTTCCAGTATCTCTTTTATCGCATTAAAAATTGCAGGTGTATTGGATAAGGCACCATGCGAATAATTTACGTAATAAACCGTGCCGGCGTCAATCATAGGTTTCGGAATGCCAGACTCCCATGTTACGCTTTGATCACCTTCGCCTGTGCAGTAAAACACAAGCTCTTTCCCGCGAATGGTTTCTTCAATACTATAACCGCAGGGCGTTTGTTTGTCATGCCCGGCTATATAAACAGCGTTGCTGTAATCAATATCCTTTGATGCTTTTAGAACGGCATCGCGATATTGTTGAAAGCCTGATAATAATGCTTTGTTCTCTTTACCTGCAACAGGCCAGCCGGTATCGCCAAATGCATCGCACATTTTTTCCCATATTCCAATATCAGCAAAATCATTTTCCTTATCAATAGTAAATGGCAAAAGGCTGAGTATGCCAGGGAAGGTGGCAAACATTTTTATCAGCTCTTTTTTGGAATGAGCAATATCAATCTTGCTTAATTTATTAATGATATCATCTTCGCCAAAAAGCACCGTATTAATGCGGAATGAACCGCGCAGCGGAGAACCGAGGAATAATAATTTAAAATCTTTAGATGTATTTAGCTTCTCCCATGTATCGGGATGAAAAACCATGAAATCCCGCACCAGCACACCGCCCATGGAATGGCCTACAACTTTAATAGGTTGGTTAAGTTTTAATAAGGCTATAATCTTCTCATTAAATTTTGCTGCAGATTCTTTCAGTGATAAACGCCAGTCGAACGCAAACGTTACCACGTCATATTTATCCGCCAAAGCATCGCCCAATTTTTTATACGATGTTTTAATAATGGAAGAAGTGGATATATCATTATTGTCTAAAGAAAGGTTGCTTAAGCCGCCGGTAAGAAACTTAAAATAATTGATCCATAAAAGACCGTTGTTGTTTGCTAAAGAAGATCCCATTATACCAGGCAATAAAATCACAACGGGCTTTTTACCGGAAGGTTCTCCGGTTGAATATTCACCGCCGTCAAGGCCAAGCGCCGCATTCCTTTCGGCTTCGCCAATGGTGCCTCTTGAAAATTCAGAAAAGCCGGTTACAGGCCCTGCTACTGTTTTAAGCGCGAGCAAAATGGCTTCATTGGTTTTCTTGTTTTTAAAATAACTGAAATGATCTACGTCTGCGCCTTCATCAAAAAAATACTCCAGCTTGTTTAAACGCTTGGAGCCGCAATACATGGATTTGGTATTTACAACCAGGTCGTTTTCTTCAAGATAAAAAAGCTTGCTGGCAATTATAACGAGCGCCTTAAGGTTAAGCTTTGTTTTACAATTGCCCGCTATGGCTATAACAGGATTGCTTAACAAAATACTGCCGCTTTGATTGTTTTGATTATTAAGCACCGTAATAAACGGTGAATCCGGTTTCATGGCTTCGAGACCGGGCAAAACATTTATATCATTCTTTTGATCTATCAAAGCTACCAGCAGGCTCTTCATAGCCGTGTACACGGGGCTTACGGCAAAGCCCGGGATGAGGCCAAGCAGGTTTAAACTGATATTGAAAAAATGATCGAGCCGTTTTGAAATTATAGTTGTTCCGCCGGCCGGGCAGGCAACGCGTACAAATTTATTGACAACAAACTTTTTTTGCGGACTTAACTGTTGCAGCAATCCTATCTGTTTAATATCATTACTTCTGTCTTCTTTATTCAGCAAACTCTTTTCCTGTTCAGAAAAACCCATAACAACACCATTACTGAAACGGCATAAAATTTCGCCAACCAAACCGCCACGCGAATGCGTTATAATATGAAGGATGGCATTCTTAGGCAACTGGTTTATTAAATCCACTGCATTTTCGAGCGGGCTTTTGGTTAATGTTTCATGCTGCAATGCAAGTATATTATTGCCATAGCTGCTTACAATATAATCCCACAGGCTGGTGCCTTTCAATTCAGCAAAAGAACCTGTTGTGGAAGAGTTGGTACCGTGTATGAATAAAACGAATGGCCTTGATGCATCAATACCATCTGGTTTCACAAGATCAAAATCTTTTGTAATCCTTACCAGGCCGCGCAGGCTGTCCAATTGCTTTTTTTCGAGGTCTTTTGCAAGCTCGCCCATTATGGCGCCTGCACCTTTTTCCTTTACAAAAAGATTCAGCACTTTCAGTGCAATTTTTCCAAACAGAGAGCGGCTCGCATCAGGATGTTCCAATTCAGATGGTAATTCCAGCACGGCTTCACCATCTCTTTTCTGAACAACGCTGCCGGGGTATAATTCTTCGAGTGTGTCGGACGGGCATAACCATCTCGTATTATCATCAAACACCAGTTCAACCAGGTTGTCCGGCGCAATTTCGAGCGATGGCTTTTCAGCATCCCCTCCTCTTTGCACGGCAGATACAAGAATGCTGTCTTTTAATACAATGCCCGGTGTTTCATTTTTAATTTTTGTTACATCTTGTTTTTCCCCGTTTACAGAAAGTTTCAGTGTTTTCATGATTTGTCAGTTAAGAAGAAGAGATACTTTATTTATAAAACCGGAAGTTTTTAGTTAAGATTATTGCTTGGAATCGGCCTCTTTTTGCCTTTCCACATCCCTTATGTAAATAGAATAATCCAGTTCTGCATAACGGTTGGTAAAAGGATTATCTGTTCTGCCCAACTGGTTAAAGTTGCCGCCCAGATCTGTAAAACTTTGAAAGCGGGTGAGTAAAGGTTTATCTTCCACATCTTTAAGCAAATTGCCCACAATGCCTGCCACCTGGAAAATAATACCGCTGATGGTTGTAAAGCTGGAAGCTGTTTTTAACAAGGAGCCTAATTGCGATGTAAGGTCTTTAAAATTGTTATCGTCTTTGGCGGATGCCACAACCGCGGCTGTATCGCGTAATCCTTTCTTGCTTTTTAAAAGCGATGACATGATGTGAATCTGCGAAGGAGGCTTTGGCGTATCATCTGCTTTCTTCCAGTAAAATAAAGTACGGTCAACCGCCAGTGTTTGTTTATCATCCACCTTTTCAAATCCGTTAAGATTTAAATCAATTTCAGAGGTGGAAAGATCAGATAAAACAATGTTCATAAAATAAATGGTAGCAAGGCCGGGAAAAGGGCCGAACTTTCTTGTTTTGTTATCAATGATGCTGGCTTTTGAAAGCCGTACTTCGATACCGCTTATTTGTTCGGAAGTAGGAATATCACCGCGAACAGCAGAACGCAGCTCCTCTGTTTCTTTAAAATTATATTCCTCTACATAGAGGTTTTGCTGAAAGTCGATCATAGTATGAAATTTTAGGTGTTTTTATTATTGTGTTATAAACTTTAAAGGAGAATCTTCAAGCAATGTTTTCAGTTTGGTAATTTGTTCTTCCGTGGTACTCTTCATCCAGGTTTCCGGCGCTTTTGCATAAGCAGCATTCAATGCAGCCTGCGCTTTATCATCTTCATTCAAGCCAACAAATGCTTCTGCCTGCGAAGCCTTTACCCAATACCATGTTTTAAAATAATCTTTTAAAATATCGGGTGTTACTTGATGCTCATCAGGCATTGGATTTTTCTCAAACCATTCCTCACATATTGTTACAACTTCTATTCTTGTGCGGCGGGCATTAATAAAGTCTGTAATGGCTTCTGCGTGATCTGTAAGCTGTGCGGCACGGGCATTTAAAAGAAAAGCGTAATTAATACCGTTGTAATAATCATTCCTTAAATAAAATCCTCTTTTATAAGCGCGGATAGCTTCGTTTAAATAGTCAAGCTGTTTAGTTATTTCCCAAAGCCGTTTGTGCACAGAGCCCCACAAGCCAAGCGTTTCTGTATCATTGGATGTTTCAGGCTTCATTAAATTAAGTAAATGATGTGCTTCGGTCAGCGCTTCTTTTTCTGTGGGGAATTTGCTTTTATAAGTTACCAGTGCCAGCCTTTGCAATAAGTATGGGTCTTCCGGCTGATCGATCACTTCAACGGTTGCCTCGGCCTGCTTTCTTTTCACTTCGTCTTTCATCATATTTCGTATAGTAGAAAGCAATGCTTTTGCCGTAATCCAATCGCCTTTTGCTTGTGCATCATCTACCTGCTGCATTAAAGCGCTGTGTGTTTGATCTGGCGCAGCCGGAGGTTGAGGAGCCTGTGGCAATGCAATTGCCGCAACCGCCGCTACGCTTATGGCTTCTATTTCCGGTGGCATTAATGCCGGCAGAAAAGTATAAACAGGACTGTCTTTATCAGGAGAATTTTTTTCAGCAATTTCTTTTACCGCTTTTGTTAACTGCTCCCTGAAACGCATCACTTCGTCAAAGCCAATATCTTCTCCCAGGTGATGGTATTGACGGATGGTAATATGATTAATATCGAACGGAAAAACTTTAAACCCATCTTCGCAAATAATAATGGTTGTATACGGCCGCAGGGCATGGCGCACGCCTAATTCGTAAATAGCATTTTTGTTGGAAGTTGAAAGATCAGCAACCACTACATCGGCGTTTAAAAGCTGGTCGTACATGGGCACGTCTATTACGCCGGAATGCACAATTTCATCGGCGCGGATGCAGGAAAGGCCGGCAGCTTCCACAGCAGGTTTTATCATATTCCTATACGATTTGTCAAGGTCCAGAACGCGGCCTGTTTCAAAGTCTGTTTTCTTCCCAAACCCCATAACAACAAAACATGTTTTCATTTGTGCAAGTTTATTTTTTGATAATCTCATGCCCGCCTGAACGGCACAGTCGGGCAGGGAACCTCGCTATGTACATTTTCTTGTGTAGAAAAAATTATCCTGCCCGGTTTCATAAACTGATCATTAGAAATTAAACTGAATTTGCAGGTGTAAACATCCTTAATCTCAGCGCAAATCATACAGTGGTTTTCCCCGATTGGTTACAGGAAAATAAACTGCAGTTATATTTTCTTTATATCGATAATTCCAACAGCAGCACCTTTTTCTCTTGTCATATTAATCATGCCTTTAGTGCCGCCTTTTCCATCGCCACCGCCACCATCCCATAAAGCAATCAAGCTCATGTTTTTGCCACCGTTGACAAGGGCTTTTTCAAGCATCCATTCATTGGTGCGTTCATAGATATTCATGCTAGCAGCATCGCCTTCATTTTCTGGCAATACATAATAAGGCAATTGTTTAAGCAGCTTGTCAAAACGTTCATCCCATTGTTTACCGGCAAACGATACAGACCCTTTTTTAAATTCTTCGGGTGGCACTGGCAGATAAATTTCTGAAGGAATGCCAAGCTGCACACAGATTTCATGAAACAATATATCGCCGCCGCATGCGCCGCTTGCAATGCCCTGCAATGGTGATTCTATTATTAATTTCTTATGGAATAAACGCAGTTTTATTTCCCGCCTGGCTTTTTCTTCTTTATGTGCAGGAAATCTTGGTGCCTGCCTGTCTTTTGCATCTATCATGTGGCCGGTGAATAAAATAAAATGCTTCATGCGTATTATTTACTATAATTTTTAAGCTAGTTTGAAAGAGCATTGAAAGCGCAACCGTTATATACAACTATTGACAATTAGAACCACGTAGCACCATAAGCCAAACCGCAGTTTAGCCGTTATACCAAAAAGTCAATTATCCGTCAGAGAAAATTGGCAAAATGTTCTTTCACTTTTACCTGCTGTTTGCCCACAGTGCGGCCCACCTCACGTAACTGGGGCATATATTTTGTTGAGTCCATCTCCCTTACGTTATCACTATCAATATGGCCAAGGCCCGCATTTTTTAAACCTTCCACGCTAAGGTTCGCATTATATCTTGCATAGGTAAAATGGCGGCTGGCATCGCTGGTAAGTGGTAATATTTTACCATCTGCGCCAAGCGGTGTCATATCGCCTAATTCGAGGTCTATTGGGGCGCCAAAAACACAACGGCCAACCGTACGGCAATTTATATCCTGGTCAACCTGCATGGCATACATTAAATTGTTGGGCAGCTCTTTTAAAGTCTCCAGCAGGTTATCATATACGCCGGGGCTTGGGGCAGAACCGGTGCCAACAGAAACGATGAGCAATTCCTTTTCGCCTGTTTTCCAGTTAAGATTATACGGCGCCTGCGTAGCCATACGGTACATTAAAAATGCCGGATTATTATAAGGCGTAACGCCACCATCAACAAACACAAACGTTTTATCCGGGTCTTTCGGGTCCCACTGTAAAGTTTCCGGCCTGAAATACGCAGGCGCTGCTGTACTGGCACGCACTAACTGGTATAACGGAATCTGCAAATTGCAATCGGGAAGAGAAGGATCATTAAATTTTGCCAACGGATTATTGCTGATGGGCCACGGAGAATCTGTTGAACGGTTCATGGTTACCACCAGCAACAATGTTTTAAAAGCGCCGGATTGCAGGTCAATATTACCAGAACCGAATGTATTCTTCAACTCCTGCAACAGCGGCCCGTCATTATAAAAATATTTTACCCTTTTCAGCAGGAAAGCTTTATCAAACATTGCTTCTCCTTTCTGCTGGTAAAAGTCAAGCATTTCCTGCGCCGATTTGCCTAATGATAAACCTGCTGCTATAATGGCACCCGTGCTGGTGCCACCGATGTAATCGAAATAATCGGCCAGCACAAATTTCTCATCTGCATTTAATGCAGCCCTTAACTGCGTTTCAAGTTCCAGTAAAATTTCAAGTGTAAGCACACCGCGTATGCCGCCGCCGTCCAGTGCAAGCATTTTTCTTGGTTGCGTTGTTTCATAACGTTGTTGTAATGGCCCCCAGATTGACATGGTTATTAATTTAAAATTTATTAATCAGTTCAATGGCATAGACGTAATTTTTCTATACACTGAAAACATGAGGATAATGGAGATTAGCAATGTTAGCTATGCTAATATATTGATTTATTGGATGGAGAAAAAAATAATATATGTTTTGCTGAAAGCTGTGAGCCCGCTAAAAAAATTTTTCTAACTAAGGCCATAAGTAAACAAGAAGTTCTTGCGACGGGTGCGAGTGCGGCTTACTTTGGACTGCGCGTGTATTGAAATGGTGTTAATAATATCAAACAGATTAAACATAATTTTTACTCAGCCTAATACGGGGAAAATGCAAATCTCAAAATTTTATGGATGGCGCTTGAGATAATTTTGTAAAAACAGGCATATAACTATAATTATAAGTGCATTTTTCAAAATAGATTATTGCTTTATTGTAGGAGATGTAAGTAATTTACCTTCATACCATTGATATTCAAATAAAAAAGTTTCATCTAATAATGCTTTATACGATTTTCCTCCCGGAAAGTTCCTGATATAATTAGTATCAGTCGCACTTGATTTTTTATAAAAATAGATATGGTAGTTATCAAATTTCTTCGAAAAATCATTGCTATACTCTAACACATATTTCTCTATTGCTGTATGTGACTGATCATTTTTTGCATAATTGAAGACTATAAAATAATCGCTTCTATTGTATTGCAACTTACTTCCTGCCTGCACCGTATCTATTTCGGTCAGCGAATCAATATGTTTAATATAAACTTGTTCTTCTTTACAGGCAAACACAAGAATCAGCCAAAGGCAATATCTCATTGAAACGTATGTTGGTTATTGACACCATCCTTAGATTTCTTGCAAGAAAAGTGTTATGCACTAAAATATAAAATTCTATAAAACAAAAAGGCCCGGAAATGTGCTTCCAGGCCAGTTCCTATCACAAAAAACCCTTGCTTATTTAGCTGTTGCTTTTACATCCAGTCCAAGTTCAAAATCCTTGCTAACCATCCAGTCTGCCGGGTTTCCTTCTGCGCCATAGCTAAGTCCCCATGAAGTTCTGTCAACTAAAAATTTTGCGGCGATATCAACATTTGAATCGCTAACCATAATTTTTGCGGGAAAAGTTATATTGATTGTGCTGTCTTTTATAGTAAGGTTCCCGCTTACCAGATGGGTGGCGCCATCTGTGAGGCTTTTGGCCTTTGAAGAATCATAAGGTGCCACACCTGTTACAACAAATTTTGCAGTTGCATATTTTGCAGCATCAAAGAAATCAGGGCTTTTTAAATGGTTCTGCAGGTTAATTGCTTTTTTATCTTTTTCTGTAACAGAAGCTGAATCAACCCATAAACTGTTTACATCAACCGTAAAGCTTCCACCTGTTACAGCACCGTTTTCAACGGCAATACTGCCGTCGGCAATTTTAAGCGTTCCATACCTGGGCGCAAACCCTCCTTTATGGGTTGCCCTCCAGTTAACAAGGCTGTTATTAATATCGGCCAGATATTCTTTGCCTGTTGCTGCCGCAGCTTCCTGTTCGGAAGTTGTTGCAGCTTTATCTGATGAACTCGTACATGCGGTTAGCGTAATTACTGCTGCTGAAAAAATGAAAATCAGTTGTTTAATCTTACTCATTGGGATGTGTTTTTTTAATTGATACTGCAAAATTAAGTGTTTATACATGTATTTTGCATGTTTATACATATATTTTTATTTTAAAGAAATAAGATAATAGATATTAATTAGTTGTGTTTTAGCTAATAGAAGTTGAATGGCATGTAAGATGTTTATACATGCGACAGAACCGGCTTATTGATTAAACCGGAAAGCCGTTAAACTTTGAAAGCGTTAAATTATCTCAGCTCGCTTGTATTTACACGGGCAGGCGTATCTTTTCCTAACACGATGGAAACAGAGCTGGCAGCAATTGCTTTGATTATTTCTGCCATGTTATTCAGGTCAAGTGTTCCAATTTCATCTTTCTGGGTATGATAATATTTTTCAGAATCCATTTTTGATGTGGAAATAGTATGCGCCGGAACGCCTTTCCTTGCCAGCGTGGCATTATCAGACCGGTAAAACAACTGTTGTTCGGGATATGGATCAGGATAAAATTTAAACTTGCTGCCTTCAAGATTTTTTTCAAGAATTTTGCCCATATCGGTTTTTTCATAACCGGTTATATAGGCAGAATTGATGCCCCATTTACTCTCCGTACCAATCATTTCAATATTAAACATGGCCATTACTTTCGAGGGATCGAGTTGGTTGGAAAAATATTCGGAGCCAAACCCGCCTATTTCTTCTGCCGTAAATGTTACAAATATTAATGTGCGTGCATTATTATTTAATGCCTTGAAATACTTCGCCAGTAATAATACAGCCGTAGTTCCGGCGGCATCATCGTTGGCGCCGTTGTAAATGGAATCTCCTGTAGAATCTGGCTCGCCAATACCGAGATGATCATAATGGCCAGAGAAAACAACGTATTCATCTGGCTTTGTTTTACCGGGTAATACGCCTGCCACATTATTCAGTTCCTTTTTGCTGATGGTATTATCCAGGTTGATGGCAAATGAATTTGCTTCTTTAACACCAAATACAATAACAATTGATTTTGCCGTAGAATCCATGGAAGAGCTTCCCATACTTACTAACCTGCCTGCAAACCGTTTTAAAGAATTATCTGCCAGCACCAGCTGGTTTTTTGCGCTGCCAAATATCTGCCCTATTTTACTGCGCAGCTCGGCTACAGAGTCAATATGCACAATTTCAACAGCATCATTCTGCGTGAGGCTAACATGGGGTGCAAACGAAATAACGGCGAGGTTTGAATCAGCAATGGTAACACCATCAATTGAAACATTGGCGGTATTATTTTTTGTTTCGGTCATGTAAAAAACCTGGCGGTAACTGTTTAAGCCCGGAAGGAATTGTAATCCTGTTTGTTTAAATTCATTTTCAATAAAAGCAGATGCAGCGGCTATACCCGGTGAAAAAGTTTTGCGGCCCTGCATGGCATCGGAAGACAGGACTTTTTCAATGCGCTCCACCTCTGATGTTGTAATTATTTTATTAACATCCTGTGCCGATAAAGCAATACTGAATCCAACTAACAGCAATAACAATAAAAATTCCTTCCGCATATAAATAGGTTTAAAAAGATAAAGATAAAGGCAGGTTTTATTTTTGAACCAAAAGATTGATAAGTTCAAATTCTATTTTCTTGTTAAACCCTCCCTTATATATCTTTTTGAATTACCTTTGCAGCCTTTATTTTTGAAAGGCATACGTTTTAACCGCCCCGTAAGGCGGAAGCGGTTTGAATGTGGCACATAATTTAGAATACAACACTTGAAATGCCGCATTTAATATATCTGGCATTTCATCTGCAATAGAAAAAAACAAACATTCAGATGAAACTTTCCCAATTCCGTTTTGACCTTCCTCTTAACCTTATTGCACAAAACCCTACAAAGCGTCGTGAAGACAGCCGCATGATGGTTGTACACCGCCAGACAGGGCAACTTGAGAACAAGCATTTTAAAGACATTCTTGATTATTTCGATGACAAAGATGTTTTTGTAGTAAATAACACAAAGGTTTTTCCGGCGCGCATGTATGGCCGCAAGGAAAAAACCGGCGCCCGCATTGAAGTGTTTTTACTGCGTGAACTGAATAAGCCCAACCGCCTTTGGGATGTAATTGTTGATCCGGCAAGAAAAATACGCGTAGGCAATAAATTATATTTTGGTGAAAATGATGAACTGGTTGCTGAAGTAATTGACAATACAACAAGCCGTGGCAGAACCATTCGTTTTTTATGGGAAGGCGACGATGCAAGCTTTCGCAATATGCTTGAATTTTTAGGTGAAACACCACTGCCTAAATACATTAAACGCAAGCCTGACGAAGAAGATAAAGAGCGTTATCAAACCGTGTATGCAAAAAATGAAGGCGCTGTGGCTGCACCAACAGCCGGTTTCCATTTTAGCCGGGAGCTGATAAAACGCTGCGAAATAAAAGGTATTCGCTTTGCCGAACTTACGTTGCACACAGGTCTTGGCACTTTTCGCCCGATAGAAGTGGAAGATCTCAGCAAGCATAAAATGGATGCTGAATATTACAGCATTGATGAAGAATGTTGCCAGATTGTAAATAAAGCAAAAGAAACCAGCCACCGCATCTGTTCCATCGGCACTACTACTATGCGCGCCATGGAAACAAGTTTTACTGCACAAAAACTTTTAAAGCCAAGCGAAGGCTGGACAAACATTTTTATTCATCCGCCTTATAACTTTAATGTTGCAGACAGCCTGGTTACCAATTTCCATTTGCCCAAAACAAGTTTATTGATTATGGCTTGTGCATTTGCCGGCTATGATCTTGTAATGGAAGCTTATAAAAAAGCAATAAAAGATAAATACCGTTTCTTTAGTTATGGTGACGCCATGCTGATTATTTAAGAGAAGGTTTAAAGCTGAATAACAAAAAACCGGTTGATAACATATCAGCCGGTTTTTTTATGTAATTACTATGGGTAACAATTTTATTGATACAGCTCCACAATCACAGAATATACATGCTTATTGCCATTCTTATCAAACGATTCTATAGTAATCATTTTTTTATAGCTGCTTTTTGTGTCCTTGCTTTCTTTTACAGAAATAGAATCACCGGTTGCGGCAATCATTGCTTCAAGCTGTTTAAAGTTTTGGTAAGAAATGGCCTTCTGCAATTGCTCTGTATTAAGCTGCACATTCGCTGCCACAGCCTGTTTAACTTCAGGCATGACTAACCGCAAAGAATCTAATTGCTGGCTTACATTATAAAGATAATTCTGCTTAATCGCCAATTCATACCCGGCTTGTTTCAGCTCCGTCTCCCTGGTATTTATTTTTGCTTTGGAAGCTGTTTCCTTCTCTGCCTTTTGTTGTTGCTTAATCTCATTATCTTCCTGCCTGGCTTCGCTTTCCGTCAATTGTGCAACGGGCTCTTCTTCTACTTTATTCATAGCTACATTCGCAATATGCGTGGCAGATGCAGTATTAATTTTAGCAACATTTACAGGTTGAAATGCATGTATTGGTTGTCTGTTGTCAGACGGGGAAATAAGCATGCCAACAGCTATAACTAAACTGAATAATCCGAATAATACTGGCCTGAAACCAATTGTTTGATGATGAGCTTTGTCATTATGCAACAACCTTTTTATTCTCAGCAGCAGCAGGTTTTCTTTTCTGCCCTGCAGCGGCATAGCTATGGCAGGCATAGTTTTTAACCTGCCGAGTTTAAACAAAGCTTCAGCATAGTGCATTGAATTATACCTGAACTGTAACACCCAGTCATCACAGGCATTCTCTCTTTCCCTTTCAATAATCTCCCCCAGCATGATTGAAAAAATATTAAAAAAGAATATTTTTTCAACGAGGCTTTGCAGCATATACAAAAGATAATCGGCGCGTTTTATATGCGCAAGCTCATGCAGTATAACGGCCTCGAGCTGCTGTGTTGAAAGATGATTAACGGCCGCAACCGGAATTAATATAATGGGTTTGAGAAAACCTGTTGTAAGCGGGCAGATAACTTTATCGGATAAATAAATTTTTACTTTTCTATGTATGGAAAATAACTGTGCACATTCCTGAACAAATATTCTTTGCTCAGCAGCAATTTTTCTGAGGCCCTGTTTTTTAATTTGCTGTGTATTTCCAAATACAAACGAAAGTTTTACAAGTTTATACAGTAATATACCTAAATATAAAGCCGCGGCATAAGGCATTACTGCGTTAATAAAAGAACCTGCATTCGTTACAAAATCAGCATTGCGGGCATTGATGATTATTTTACCGGTGCCGGTTTTATAGGCGTTGATGCATGTATAAATAAATAAAGCAAAACCGCTTAACTGAGCGCCATAGGCAAGATTGAATTTTTGTGCAGCAGAAAGTTTAAAATTTCTCAAAACCACAATCACCGCAAGCCACAAAACCCCCATCTGCCACACGCTAGCAATAAGGCTGTAAGCTAATGCCTGTAAAAAAGACGATTGAGAGAATAACTGCACGTTAGTTATTTTTTAAGACTATCCAATAGCTGCTGTATTTCGTTCAACTCTTCTTTGCTTGGTGTATGCGTGCCAAGCGCCTGCATTACCAATTGAGATCTTGAGCCACTAAACAATGTATCCACCATTTTATTTACCAGTTGCTGCTGCGTTTTTTCCCGGCTTACATTGGCCTGGTAAATATGTGTGCGGCTACTGTCATCGCGAATAACCAGGCCCTTTTCAAACATAATCTGCATCAGTTTAAGCGTGGTGGTGTAACCGCAATCCTTTGTTGCCGCCAGTTCTTCATGTACTTCCCGCACAGTGGCCTCACCTTTATCCCACAACACCCGCAGTATCTCCAGCTCACTATCGGTGGGTTTTAAAGCTTTCGTAGTATTCATTATTATTATTTTAACAGCGGCAATGTACGATTATATTCGTAAAATGAACGTTAAGAAGAAATTTTTTTGATGAAAGGCCAAACATCGTCAGGCTTAATTTAGTTTTAATTCGGGAAAAACGCAACATAAACTAACGCTATGGCAGCATCCACTATAAAAGAAATAATAGAGCAGCTTAATGAAATTGTTGATCATTCCATTGCCACCGGTAGCAGGATGGGCTATTTTGCTGTATTGTATAGATGTGTAACAGAATCTGTTGCACAAAAAATTAATGAGGGATATTTTGATGATGGCCCGCGCATGGAAAAGCTGGATGTGTTATTCGCTAACCGCTACC
Organism: Parafilimonas sp.; assembly: GCF_051953455.1. NCBI lineage: Bacteria > Pseudomonadati > Bacteroidota > Chitinophagia > Chitinophagales > Chitinophagaceae > Parafilimonas > Parafilimonas sp. The sequence continues at coordinate 133,759 of NZ_JBQCIT010000031.1, forward strand.
TTGATGCCTATAATACTTATGCCGCCGGAAATGCTTGCACTACTTCGTGGCAGCTTGCTTTTGACGCAACCAAACAATGGAAGCCGATGGTAATGCATCATTTATTGCTCGGCATGAATGCGCATATCAGCCTTGACCTTGGCATTGCAACGGCTACCATTTCGCCCGGTGATAAAATCAATGATATTCATAATGACTTCCTGAAGATAAATGCGTTGCTCATTGCCATGATAAATGATGTAAAACTTAAGCTGTTTTCCATGTGGCCACTCAGTAAATTAATTGCGAAATTGAATACCGGCGATCTTGAAAATTCTATGGCAGGGTTTTCCATGATCGTAGCGAGGGAAGCGGCCTGGCAGGTTGCACTAGCGTATGCACCATTGCTAACCGAAAATGCGCAGCAGGCCTATATAACCGGGCGTGATAAAAAGGTAAATGCTTTTGGCAACCGCATTTTAAATCCCGGCGCATGGTCTTCCACTGTTATGTATGCATTGCGGTTATTTGAAACGGGAACAACAGCTTCTAAAATTAACAAGCTGAATAAAGAAGTAACAACGGCATAATTTATCCCAACACTTTAATGTTTTTCCGTTTAATATAATCATGCCACAGCAGCATGGAGGCAACCGTTCTGTAGGGCCGCCAGCTTTCCGCAATGGCCAGCATTTCTTCCCTGGTAATGGCGGCATGCAATTGTTTTATATGCTTTAAGCTGTTTACCAAAGCAATATCGCCTAAAGGAAAAAGATCGGCGCGTTGCAAAGCATGCATGAGGTAAACATCAACCGTCCAGTCGCCTATACCTTTTATTTGTTTTAAGGTTGTGCGAATGTCATCGTCTGTTGCAAGGTTTATTTTTTTAAGATTGATCTTTTTTGAAATAACCGCCTCTGCCAAAGCCCGCACATATATTATTTTTTGCCGGCTGAAATAACAGGTTTTCAAATCTTCATCAGATAATGCCATTATTTTCTTGGGTGTTACAAAACCAATCTTAGCTTTTAGTTTGCTGAAAGCCGCATAGGCCGAAGCCAGCGAAACCTGCTGTTCAAGAATGGTAAGCACCAGCGACTGAAATATAGCAGGTCTTGTCCACATGGGCGGCAACCCCCATCTTTCTACAATACCTTTCAGGTCGGCATCTTTTGCAGCCAGTGCATGGCATATTGAATGAAAATCTTCTTTATTATATGTGTGAAGCATGAAAGGTGGATGTTTAAAACGGCAGCAAAAATAGCTTAACCTTCATCATTCATTTTCTCAATAAAATCATAATCCGGCGCCAGGCAATCAGTACAGCAGCGTTATTATCACACCAGCACATTACTTTTGCTTTATGCGAAGAATAGCAGTTGCAAAAGGCGATGGCATCGGCCCGGAAATAATGGATGCTACATTAAAAATATTTTACGAGGCAAAGGTTCCGCTTGAATATGTAACCGTTGATATGGGCAAATGGGTATTTGATAAAGGTTTTAATACCGGTATGACGCCCGAAGCCAGACAAACCATAGAAACGCTTGGCATTTTATTCAAAGGCCCGATGGAAACGCCGAAAGGAAAGGGCGTAAAAAGCATCAACGTTACAGCGCGTAAAACCTGGAACACATATGCCAATACAAGAACTTTTCAAACCCTGCATGGCGTTGACACGGTTTTCAGTAAAGCGGGTATCCCGATTGATATAACCGTTGTGCGGGAAAATATTGAAGACACGTACGGCGGTATTGAACACATGATCACCAACGATGTAGCCATCAGCCGCAGAATCATTACGCGCCCGGGCAGCATGCAGGTTATTAAATATGCTTTTGAAATGGCGCGCAAGAAAAAAGCACGCCGCATAACCTGTGCTCATAAGGCCAATATCATGAAGATAACCGATGGTTTATTTCTTGAAGTTTTCCAGGAAGTAGCCAAAGATTATCCTGATCTTAAAGCCGATGATGTAATAGTGGATGACCTTTGCATGAAGCTGGTTACAAAACCTGATACGTTTGATGTAATTGTGCTTACCAATTTACAGGGCGATATAGTAAGCGATCTCTGCGCCGGGTTAATTGGCGGTTTAGGTTTTGCACCGTCGGCCAATATAGGCGATCATATCTGCATATTTGAAGCCGTGCATGGCACAGCGCCGGATATTGCCGGAAAGAATATTGCCAACCCCACAGCATTATTGTTAAGCGGTATCGGCATGCTGCGCCATCTTGGTTTAATGCAAAGCGCCACCATGATTGAAAATGCCTTGCTTTATACCCTGGAACAGGGCGTTCATACCGGCGACTTTGGTAATAAATCAATTCCTTCAGTAAATACAACACAATTTGCAGAAGCCATTATCAGCAATTTTGGCAAGCAGCCGGAACAGGGCGCCAAACCGCTGTTAAAAGATGCGCCGGTTACAGCAACCATGTTTAAGCTGAATGAAAATGTGATGCTTGAATCGGCCAATGCGCCTGCGGAAAATATTATTGGTGTTGACTTTTTCATTGAAAGCGATGAACAACCTGTTTTTATTGCAAATAAATGTCTTCGCCACGGCGGCGTAAAATTCAAACTTATCAATATCAGTAACCGAGGCACGCAGGTTTGGCCAACAGGATCGGTTTATACCAATCTTGTAAACCAATACAATGTGCGCTTTGAAAGTATTGATGATACACTGTTAAAGCAGCAGGATATATTGGGTTTATACGTAAGCCTCAGCGGTGATTTTAAAATATGTTCATCAGAATTATTATTGATGCTGGGTGACAAACGGGCTTATAGTTTGGCGCAGGGACAGTAGAAAAGTCAACAGCTAACAGTTTACCGTCAACAGCCGTGCATATTTTTTGTAGCAATGCCTGTGAATTCTGCCCGCTTGTATTGTAGTATTCCATGACAACAATATGAAGCAATGCCGCAGAGAACAAAGCAGGGATATCAAATAAATGAATTAGCAGAATAGATTTATTCAAATATTATGAGTGGTTTAAAAAACGATCTATTATTAAAAGCATTAAAAAAAGAACCTGTTTCCCGCCCACCCGTATGGATGATGCGGCAGGCTGGCCGTTACCTTCCTGATTATATAAAACTTCGTAACAAATACGATTTCTTTACGCGGGTGCAAACACCGGAACTGGCGGCAGCAATAACGTTACAGCCCGTTTACCAGATTGGTGTTGATGCTGCCATCATCTTTTCAGATATTCTTGTTATTCCGCAGGCAATGGGCGTAGAAGTATTGATGGAAGAAGGCAAAGGGCCATCATTGCCAAAAACTATCAAAACAAAAAAAGATATTGATGCACTCAATATTGAAAATGCAGCAGAGCATTTGAAATATGTATTGGACGCATTAACGCTTACTAAAAAAGAATTGAATGGTTCGGTACCCCTCATAGGCTTTGCCGGTGCGCCATGGACAATCTTTTGTTATATGATTGAAGGCAAGGGCAGCAAAACCTGGGATAAGGCCAAACAGTTTGCATACACTGAACCTGAACTCGCGCATCAGCTACTGCAAAAAATTACAACCATTACCATTGACTATTTAAAGGCGCAAACAAAAGCCGGCGCTGATTGTGTACAGGTGTTTGATAGCTGGGCAGGCAGTTTATCGCCGGAAGATTTTAAAAACTTTGCACAGCCCTATCTTTTACAAATTGCAGATGCCGTAAAAGACGATGCACCGGTTATTTTATTTCCAAAAGGCACCTGGTATGCTTTGGAAGATTTAAGTAAATCTTCCGCATCAGCTATTGGTTTGGACTGGACAGTTTCGCCGAAACAGGCAAGAATACTCACTAATAACAATATCACTTTACAGGGCAATTTCGATCCGGCTAAATTGCTGGCGCCGGTTCCGCAGATAAAACAATGGGTGAAAGAAATGATAGATGCTTTTGGCGCTCAGCAATACATCGCTAACCTTGGCCATGGTATTACGCCAAACGTTCCGGTTGCTCATGCAAAGGCATTCGTGGAAGCAGTAAAGGAATATGCCTGATATTCTGCTTTAAAAATTTTAAATAGAAATAAGGCCATACTATTTTTCTGCCTTAAATTTCCACTATAAATTTATTGGAAACATATACCCTTAATTATGAAATCCCTTTTATTGCTTTTTTATTGCTGCATTCCTTTGCTTATTTGCGCCCAGCATTATGAACGATATTATGATTTCAGGTGGAATCCCTGTTCATCTGCAGAAGCCAGATTTTATTCAGAACTGAATAAGAAAGATGATGTATGGGAAAGAAAAGATTATTTCATTCATGAAAGAAGCCTTCAAATGATAGGCAGTTATACAGATACATCCTGCAAAATACCTGTGGGACATTTTGAATATTATTATCCAAACAAAAATCTGGAATCTATTGGCGTTTATAAAAACGGAAAGAAAGACAGTGTTTGGTTAACCTATTATCCTAACCAAATAATGAAAGATTCCAATACCTATCTGGATGGAAACGCAATAGGCATAAATATGTCATGGCATTCCAATGGTTATTTAATGGATTCATCTGCTTTTAATGCAGATGGCAGCGGCATTGAAATATCCTGGTTCGATAACGGGAATCCATCTGCGGCAGGCCGGTACAGCGCTGGTTATAAGCAAAACGGGAAATGGCAATATTTTCATAAGAATGGAAAATTAAGCGCAATAGAATTATATGATAAAGGCGCTCTTATTGATAAACAATATTTTGATGAAGATGGTAATCCGGTGCTTGATACAACTAACATGGATAAGCCTGCTGAATTTCCCGGTGGAAAAAAGGCCTGGCAAAAGTTTTTACTTAAGAATGTTTATTTTCCATCACAATATAAGTTTGAAAATGCTGATAAAGCAGTAGTTGTAATTGAAGGCACTATTGATGAAAAAGGTAATATGACAGCGGTTGAAGTGAATACGCCTTTATACCCGCCATTTGATAAAATAGCCGTTGACGCTGTAAAAAAATCACCCAAATGGATTCCCGCCATACAGCACAACAGGCATGTGAAATATCTTTTTCAGCAGGCAGTATACTTTTCGCAGCAGTAGCCTGCCTGTTAGCCAGGTAAATAAATGAACAGCGTCCGGTTATCAAATCCATTAAATGCACGTGTGCGCACAATATTGTTCGTTTTCGGACAGTTTTTACAATAAGCTGGTTTCTAAATTATTGTAATCAAACAGTTTACATGGCGGCATAGGTGTTGAACGAAAATAGCATACGTTAAAACACCTGATATGTTCCGCAATCATTTTAAAACAGCCTGGCGCAATTTGATGAAGTATAAATTTATTTCCTTCATCAACCTCTTTGGCCTCACTATCGGCTTAACCTGCTGCCTGCTTATTCTTACTTATATTTTAAATGAATTAAGTTATGATAAGTATAATAAAAATGCTGACAGGATTTATCGTGTAACACGTACTTTTTATGATGGCAATCATAAAGAAATGCTTAACCTTAGTACAGTTGCACCACCATTTGGATATTATCTTCCAACAGATTTTGCTGAAATAGAAAAGATGACCCGTTTGCTGAACAATGGTACAACGCCGCTTCGCTATAAAGACAAATTATTAAATGAACCCAATGTTTATTTTGCTGATGAAAATTTATTTGATGTATTTACGGTTGACGTTTTAAAAGGGAATCCGAAGACCGCATTGAACGATCCTTTTTCTGTAATGCTTACGGAAGAAACAGCAAAAAAATATTTTGGTAATGAAGATCCGGTTAATAAAGTTATTCGTGCCAATGATCAGTTTGATGTGAAGGTAACCGGTGTTTATAAAGACTTCCCTTCTAATGCGCACATTCATCCTAATATATTAGTGTCATTTAATACGCTGAAAGATTCTGCTGTTATCGGGGAAGAGAATTTACGAACCAATTGGGGTAATAATTCATTCTTTACTTATATCCTGCTTCCTAAAAATTATAATATAGAAGGTATGAAGAAAAGATTCCCTGCATTTCTTGACAAGCACATGGCTGGTCAGTATGGACCGAATCAACCTTCAAAATTTACAAAGCTTGACCTTCAGAAATTAACGGACATTCATTTATACTCCCATACAGATTTTGAAGCAGAGCCAAATGGGGATATAAACCGCGTATATATTTTTTCAGCCATTGCCTTATTTATATTGTTGATAGCATGTATTAATTATATGAATCTTTCTACTGCACGTTCTGCATTGCGTGCAAAAGAAATTGGTATAAGAAAAGTTGTTGGTGCACGAAAAAAAGAATTGATAATACAGTTTTTAGGCGAATCCGTTTTATTAACATGGTCTGCTATTATTATTGCATTTGTATTATTATACTTACTTCTGCCCTGGCTGAATAAAATATCGTCACAAAATCTTTCTGTAAGTATTTTATTTAAATGGCAAATTTTAGTTCCATTGTTTTTAGCGCCATTTGTGGTGGGTATTATTTCAGGAATATACCCTGCACTATTTATGTCATCTTTCCAGCCTGTAAAAACCTTAAAAGGATTGTTTAAGGTTAGTGGTACCAGCATTAGCTTTCGCAAGGTGCTTGTGGTAACGCAGTTTGCCATTTCAATCATTCTGATTATAACAACCGTTGTTGTGTTTCAGCAATTGCGGTACATGCAAAACGCATCGCTGGGTTATGATAAAGATCATTTAATAACGATGGCTTATAATAATCAATTGAATGATCAATACGAAGCATTCAGAAATACTTTATTACAAAATTCAAATATTAAAGCTGTAGGACGTTCGTCCAGAATTCCAACGGGAAGATTGCTGGATGGAATGGGCGCACAGGTACCGGGCAATGATTCTATGGTTCCGGTAAAAGCCGACATTCGTTTCCTCGCAACAGATTACGATTTTATACCGGCATATAGAATTCCATTGGCAGCGGGCAGAAATTTTTCACGCAGTTATGGAACTGATACATCCAATTTTATCATTAACGAAGCAGCAGTGAAAGCAATAGGATGGAAATCGAACGACCTGGCAGTTGGCAAAGATTTTAAGTATGGTCAATTTAGCGGTCATATAATTGGCGTGGTAAAAGATTTCCATTTTGAATCATTACATGAGGCTATAACGCCTTTGGTTTTTGTTTTGCCGCCGCCAAGCCAGGGTTTTTATAATACCATTTCTATAAAAATTTCGGGAAAAAATATTGCATCATCTTTAGAAACAATAAAAGATACCTGGCAAAAATTTCTACCTCAACTCCCCTATCAATATTCATTCTTCGATGAAAATTTTGCGAAGCTATACGATGCTGAACATAAACAGGAAACCATATTCACTACGTTTGCATTCATTGCTATTTTCATTGCATGTCTTGGGCTATTCGGACTTTCTGCATTTGCCATTTCGCAGCGTGTAAAAGAAATTGGTGTACGAAAAGTGTTAGGTGCAAGCACAACAACCATCGTAGGTTTATTATCAAAAGATTTTTTAAAGCTTGTTTTAATTGCTGCTGTTATTGCATTTCCTATTGCCTGGTATGCCATGCATAACTGGCTGCAGGATTTTGCTTACCGTATAAACATTCAATGGTGGGTATTCATTATTGCTGCAATTATTGCGGCATTAATTGCATTGATAACCGTTGGCATGCAAGCCATAAAAGCGGCGACAGCAAACCCGGTGAAGAGTTTGAGAACGGAATAAAACCCATCCAAATCTTCCCGGAGGTAAGGCTTTGTGAGAGCCTTACAAAATATTGAACAACTATAATTATCATCGTCTAAAAAGCCCTCTCTTTGGAGAGGATTTAGGAGAGGCTTCAATGCTCAAAAATTATTTCACCATCGCTATCAGAACACTTTGGAAAAACAAAGTGTTTAGTGTCATCAATGTGCTTGGTCTTGCAATAGGCATCAGTGCATCGCTGGTAATTTATCTTTTGGTAAATTATCATTTCTCGTTCGACAAATTTGAAAAAGATAATGACCGTATTTACAGGGTTGTATCCAATTTTAGTTTTTCTGGTGAAGTGTATCATAATTCAGGTGTTACGGTTCCAATGATTCCGGCAGTACGCAAAGAAGTTACAGGAATTGATGCAGTTGTGCCTTTTCGTACATGGAATGGTGATGCAAAAATTAGTGTGCCGCTTGATAAAAAAGAACCGAAGGTTTTTAAACATCAGCAAAACATAATTTTTGCAGACAGTAATTATTTCAATTTAATTTCTTATATATGGATTGCAGGCTCACCAAAAACTTCCTTACTCAATCCATATCAAACAGTACTGACAGAATCAAATGCAAAACTTTATTTTCCAAACCTTAGCCCAACGCAGGTTGTGGGAAAAGAAATATTTTTTAATGATTCGATAAGAGCAACCATTACAGGAGTTGTAAAAGATATAAAAGAGAATATCGACTTTACTTTTAAAACTTTTATGGCTTATGCCACAATGGAAAAGACTTCTTTAAAGCCTGAAAACTGGGGAAGTTGGGATAATACAAACGGCGCTCAGCAATTGTTTGTAAAACTTTCTCCCGGCACAAGCGCTGTACAAATTGAAAAGCAAATTGCACGGCTCTATAAAAAATATGCTAAACAAAGTCCAGACGACCACAGTAAAACATGGCACACGCTGCAACCTTTGAGTGATCTACATTTTAATGCTGATTACGGCGCTTATGATTTACCAACCGGAAATAAATCAACACTCTATGGCTTGCTTGCTGTAGCAGCATTTTTACTCATACTGGGCTGCATTAATTTTATTAATCTTACCACTGCACATGCTTCACAACGAGCAAAAGAAATAGGCATTCGTAAAACAATGGGCAGTTCGAAAAAGCAACTCATTGTTCAATTTCTTTCAGAAACTTTTTTGCTTACATTTCTTGCAACTGTATTATCAGCAGCACTCACACCTCTTTTATTAAAAGCTTTTTCAGGATTTATTCCTGAAGGTCTGCATTTCAATTTAACAGAGCAGCCAAACATTATTCTATTTCTTGTATTATTAATGATTGTGGTAACACTACTCTCCGGTTTTTACCCTGCTCTTGTTCTTTCAGGATACAAGCCTGTACTCGTTTTAAAAAACCAGGCATATGCAAATACAGGTAAAACACGTAATGCATGGCTGCGTAAATCATTAACTATATCGCAGTTTGTAATTGCACAGGTCTTTATTATGGCAACCATTCTTGTAAGCAAACAAATTCATTACTCATTAAACAAAGACATGGGTTTTAAAAAAGAAGCCATTCTTTATTTCAATACCAATTATTATGACACTGTTCGCAATCACAAGAATGTATTAATGGATAAGCTTAAAGCCATACCCGGACTTGAAATGGTTAGCTTGTGTACCAATCCGCCATCATCAGGCAGCACATGGAGTGGCACTATGAAATATAAAGATGGTAAAAAGGAAGTTGAAACGGATGTACAGCAAAAGTTTGGAGACAGCAATTACATAAAATTGTACCAGTTAAAATTATTGGCAGGAAAAAATATTGCTGCAACAGATACGGTAACATCATTTCTTATAAATGAAACGTACGCACATATTCTTGGTTTTCAAAAACCGGAACAGGCAATAGGAAAATATATTGAATGGGAACGGAACAAGCAAATACCAATATCAGGTGTTGTATCAGACTTTATTCAGAAATCTTTGCACGAGCCTGTGAAGCCATTGATAATAGGAAGCTGGAATAATGTTGAGCGGAATTTCAGCATTGCACTGCAGCCCCAAAATGAAGATGGCACGGCATGGAAAACTACTATGAGCAAAATAGAAAAAGCTTTTAAAGAAGTTTATCCTGAAGATGATTTTGATTATAGTTTTTTTGATGAAGACATTGCAAAATATTATGCGGCTGAACAAAATATTGACAGCCTGCTAAAATGGTCAACTGCACTTGCCATTTTTATTAGTTGTCTTGGTTTGCTGGGTTTGGTTATTTATACAACCACCCAACGCACAAAAGAAATTGGTGTAAGAAAAGTGTTGGGTGCATCGGTATCGCAAATTGTTTCACTCATCTCAAAAGATTTTATTCTGCTTGTATTGTTTGCGTTTGTAATTGCGGTTCCGCTCGCCTGGATTGGTATGAATAAATGGCTGCAGAATTTTGCATTTCGTACAGATATAAGCTGGTGGACATTTTTATCAGGCGGCGTTATAATGATTGCAATAGCATTGCTTACTCTCGGCTTTCAAACAATAAAGGCAGCAATGGCAAACCCGGTGCAATCATTAAGATCGGAATAGTATAATTGAGTATTCAACTGAAAAATTCAATTCGCAGAAGTTAAGCATTAAATAAAGCATGGCGTAGTGAATATTTAAGAATTAAACCTAAAGCAAAACATATCGCATCCTCAATAATAACATTCACGTACATAAAAGAGCAAAGCCCTTATAATAAATTATAAAAGCTTTGCGTGCACGATTAAACCAAAAATTTAATCCTTATGTGAGATGTAGTTTCTGTTTATTTCAATAAGAAACTGGAATCTGTGGGCTGTGTAGTGTCGCTTGGAACTGTATCAGTAGGCGTTGTATCGTTTGCGATATACACCTTATTATCCACAGGAAGCGTAGTATGATTAGAACTTGCTACTGCTATACCCATTGCACTCATTACAACGGCTGCTGAAAAAAGAAACTTTTTCATATTAATAGATTTTTTAAGATTAATAAATGGAATTAATAATTGGACTCAGCCCTATTTCAATAAGAAACTGGAGTCTGTGGGCTGTGTTGTGTCACTCGGAACTGTATCTGTCGGAGTAGTATCATTTGCGATATACACCTTGTTGTCAACAGGAAGCGTGGCATGATTTGAACTTGCTACAGCTATGCCCATTGCACTCATTACCACTGCTGCTGAAAAAAGAAACTTTTTCATAGTTTAACATTAAAATTTTAAATGATTAATTAAATTACCGAAACCTGTATGGGCTTATTTCAATAAAAAGCTGGAGTCCACAGGTTGTGTTGTATCACTCGGTGTAGTGTCGCTGGGTGTAGTATCATTTAAGATATACACTTTGTTATCAATTGGGCGCGTAGCATTATGATTTGAACTTGCCACTGCTATTCCCATTGCGCTCATTACGATTGCTGCTGAAAAAAGGAACTTCTTCATAGTAAAAATGTTTTTTAGTTATTAAAGTTTAGCGGGCATGTAAATACAAGTACTTTGCCAGTTTTACATGAACGTATTTTTTTAGCGGCCTTTAAAAGAATGAGGGCAGAAATACACAAAAATTTTTTCACTAATATGAATATATAAGTGATTGAAATATGCTGAATAATACATGATTCATTTTATCATGATATAATTAAAATAATATGAAATAAAATTTCTTTTTACGTTTTATAACTTAGCGTTTATGCCTTTTAAATTAGCAGCACCTTATACACCCGGCGGTGATCAGCCTGAAGCGATACGCCAGTTAACCGAAGGAATTAATAGCGGAGAGCAATATCAGACATTATTAGGGGTAACAGGCAGCGGTAAAACCTTTACTATGGCCAATGTTATTCAGAACGTTCAGCGGCCAACGCTGATATTAACGCATAATAAAACACTGGTGGCGCAATTATATGGAGAGTTCAAACAATTCTTTCCTGATAATGCAGTTGGATATTTTGTTAGCTATTATGATTATTATCAGCCTGAAGCTTACATGCCTGTTAGTGATGTTTACATTGAAAAAGATTTAAGCATTAACGAAGAGCTGGATAAACTTCGCCTGCAGGCAACAAGCGAACTGCTCACTGGCCGCAGGGATATAATTGTTGTAGCCAGCGTGAGTTGTATTTATGGTATCGGCAATCCTACCGATTTTGAAAATGGTATTGTGCGCATAGCCAAGGGACAAACCATTTCGCGGCAGGGCTTTTTACATTCACTTGTTAACAGTTTATATAATAGAACACAGGTAGAATTTAAACGCGGCACCTTTCGCGTTAAAGGCGATACGATCGACATTAACCTGCCGTATGTTGATTATGGTTATCGCATTACTTTTTTTGGAGATGAAATTGAAGAGATAGAAACGATTGATGTAAACACCAACAAAAGAATGATGAAGGTGGAGAATGCGGCCATCTTTCCCGCTAACTTATACCTTGCCCCAAAAGACATGATGCAAACCATTTTATACGAGATACAGGATGAAATGCGTTTGCAGACCGAATACTTTAAAAGCATTGGTAAATTAATAGAAGCGCAGCGTTTAAAAGAAAGGGTTGAATATGACCTGGAAATGATTAGAGAGCTTGGCTTTTGCAATGGCATAGAAAATTATTCAAGGTTCTTTGATAGAAGGCAGCCCGGTACAAGGCCTTTCTGTTTGCTGGATTATTTCCCAAAAGATTTTCTTACCATTATTGATGAAAGCCATCAAACCGTACCGCAGATTGCCGGTATGTATGGCGGCGACAGAAGCCGCAAATTAATATTGGTGGAATATGGTTTCCGCCTGCCATCGGCACTGGATAACCGGCCGTTGAATTTTCACGAATTTGAAAACTTAACGGGCCAGACTGTTTATGTAAGCGCCACGCCGGGCGAATATGAATTAGAGAAATGCGGCGGTGTTGTTGTTGAACAGGTGGTAAGGCCAACGGGCTTATTGGAACCGCCTATTGAAATCCGCCCATCGGTAAACCAGATAGATGATCTACTGGATGAAATTGATAAGCGTGTAAAAAAGGGTGACCGCGTGCTGGTAACCACCCTAACCAAGCGTATGGCGGAAGAAATGGATAAATACCTGCAGCGCATCAACATCAAATCAAAATATATACACAGCGATGTTGATACATTGGAACGTGTTGAAATATTAAGGCAGTTGCGGCTGGGCGAAATTGATGTATTGGTAGGCGTAAACCTTTTGCGTGAAGGCCTCGACCTTCCGGAAGTTTCGTTGGTCGCTATTCTTGATGCCGATAAAGAAGGTTTCTTACGTAATGAAAGATCGCTCACGCAAACGGCCGGCCGTGCTGCCCGCAATGTTGACGGGCTCGTGATTTTCTATGCAGATACCATGACAGAAAGCATGCAGAAAACAATTGATGAAACCAATCGCAGGCGTGAAAAACAGGCGGCGTATAATACGGAGCATAATATTACGCCGCGTACTATTAAGAAAACAAAGGAAAATGTATTTGCACAAACATCAGTGCTTGATATAAAAGGTTTCGATGCAAAAAATCCTTATGCCATACAGGGCGATGAAGATATTGTTACAACATCAGCTGCTGAAGAACAGGTGATTTATAAAACCATTCCGCAAATGGAAAAAGCCATCAATAAAATTAAAAAAGATATGGAGAAAGCGGCCCGCGACCTGGATTTTATAGAAGCAGCAAAACTGCGTGATGAAATGTTCCGCATGCAAAAAGAACTTGAAGCAATGAAATAGCCTTCAACAATTAATATATTCGCAGATATACTTTCCATCAACAATACATATGCACGCATCAAAACTTGTAGTTTTTATAGGCTTGTTATGCTTGGTTATAACAGCCTGTAATAATAAAACAACTTACGATACCATCATCCGCAACGGGCTTATTTACGATGGCAACGGCGGCGAACCTTACCAGGCTGATGTGGCTATAAATGCTGATACCATTGCCTTCATCGGCGATTTAAAAAATGCTTCTGCAAAAAATGAAATCGATGCAAATGGTAAGGCCATTGCTCCCGGTTTTATTAATATGCTTAGCTGGGCAACAGAATCTTTGATACAGGATGGCCGTTCACAAAGTGATATACGGCAGGGCGTAACGCTGGAAGTGATGGGTGAAGGAAGCAGCATGGGCCCTTTAAATGCCACCATGAAAAAACAAATGCAGGAAGGCCAAAGTGATATAAAATATAAAGTTGAATGGAATACACTGGGCGAATATTTGAATTACCTTGAAAAGAAAGGTATCAGTTGCAATGTGGCTTCATTTATCGGCGCCGGAACAGTAAGAACTTATGTTGTGGGCGAAGATAACCGCGCTGCAACGCCCGCTGAATTAGACAGCATGCGCATGCTGGTAGCTCAGGCCATGCAGGAAGGCGCTATGGGCGTTGGGTCTTCCTTAATTTATCCGCCTGATTTTTTTGCCAGCACCAATGAACTGATTGCTTTATGCAAAGAAGCATCAAAATATGGTGGCATGTATATCTCGCACATGCGCAGCGAAGGCAATAAACTGAATGAGGCAGTGGATGAATTAATAACCATTGCAAGGGAAGCAAATATTCCGGCAGAAATATATCATCTTAAAGCAGCCGGTAAAAATAACTGGCCTAAAATGGATAGCGTTATAAAACAGGTTGAAACAGCCCGTGCTTCCGGCTTAAAGATAACGGCTGATATGTACACTTATCTCGCTGGTGCAACGGGTATGACGGCGGCATTTCCGCCTTCGCTGCAGGATGGCGGTTTTGGAAAACTTTGGCAACGCCTGCATGATCCTGCCATAAGAAAACAAATGGCGAAAGCCATGAATACCGATGCAAAGGATTGGGAGAACTTATATTATGGCGCAGGCAGTGCAGATAATGTTTTATTGCTTGGGTTTAAACAGGATTCTCTTAAAAAATATACCGGCAAAACCTTAGCTGAAGTGGCTGCTTTGCGCGGCAAAACGCCCGAAGAAACAGCAATGGATTTAATTGTTGAAGACAGTACAAGAATTGGTGTTGCTTATTTTTTAATGAGTGAAGACAATGTAAAAAAACAAATGGCTTTGCCCTGGGTGAGTTTTGGAAGTGATGAAGGTTCTTATACAAACGAAGGAGTTTTTCTTGAATCAAACGCGCATCCAAGAGCGTATGGAAATTTTGTAAGGGTATTGGGCAAATATGCAAGGGATGAAAAAGTGTTAAGCCTGCAACAGGCGGTTTACCAGCTTGCAAAACTGCCGGCCACCAATTTAAAACTGAAGAAACGCGGCGAATTAAAAGTAGGCAATTATGCAGATGTAGTTGTGTTTGATGCGGCAACCGTTACAGATCATGCTTCCTACGAAAAACCACATCAATATGCAACCGGCATAACAGATGTTTGGGTAAATGGCGTACAGGTTTTGAAAAACAACGAGCATACCGGTGCAACACCTGGCAGGTTTATTAAAGGCCCGGGATATAAACAATAAATATTTTTATGGATATAGAAACACTCCGTGAATATTGCCTTTCAAAAAAAGCTGTAACAGAAGATTTTCCTTTTGGCGAAACAACGCTGGTATTCAGGGTAAAGGAAAAAATATTTTTATTGGTAGCGCTGGATGCCGATCCTTTACAATTTAATGCCAAATGCAATCCGGAAAAAGCCATAGAATTGCGAGAAGAATATGAAGCCATCCAGCCCGGCTATCACATGAATAAAAAACATTGGAACACCATTTTAATTGATGGCAGCATTTCATCAAAACTCATAAAAGAAATGATTGACGATTCTTATAACCTCATCGTTCAATCGTTACCAAAAAAAATAAAAGATAGCTTATAAATTTTATAACTGTGATCATTCTTTACCTCAGCATCATTTTTTCAGGATCCCAGGTAAGTAGTTTATCTTCAAAATAACTTTCATTACAGGCAAGGCATGGAGAGGTAGTGCGGAAGCCAAATACTGCACCTTCTACTAGTATTTTAAAGATAGGCAGTAATCTATATTGGTTTTACTTTCTTCAGGATGTACTGTATTTAAAAAGCCTTAGTCTATCTTTGACAATAATGCAACCGGTAATAGAGGTAACCAATCTTTCCAAGGCCTATAAAAATCTGAAAGCGGTTGATGCACTTTCATTTACCGTACATGCCGGTGATGTATATGGTTTTCTCGGGCAGAATGGCGCCGGCAAATCTACCACTATCCGCATGCTGCTGACGTTAATACAACCAACCTGCGGCGATATACGCATGTTTGGCCTGAATTTAAAGGATCACCGTAATAAAATATTACGCAATGTTGGCGCCGTTATAGAAAAACCAGATGTTTATAAATATCTATCCGCATATAATAACCTGAAACTGTTTGCCCGTATGAGCGGCATCCATCCGGCAGAAAAAGAATTAATGACGCAATTAGACAGGGTTGGGCTTAAAGACAGGGCAAACGACAAAGTACACACTTACAGCCAGGGCATGAAACAACGGCTGGGCATCGCCATTGCCCTGGTACATAATCCGCAGTTAATCATATTAGATGAGCCTACCAACGGGCTTGATCCGCAGGGCATTGCCGATATAAGAAATTTAATTCTGCACCTGAGTCATGAATTGCATAAAACCCTCTTGATTTCTTCTCACCTGCTGAGCGAAATGGAACAGGTGGCCACCAGATTATTAATTATTGATAAAGGGAAAAAACTGGTTGAAGGCGCTGCCGCCGACTTATTCGACCCTGCGCAAACTTTAATTGAATTACAAACGCTGGATAACGAATCGGCGCGCTCATTTATTGAAAACAGTGTATGGCAAACTGCTTTGCAACCCCGCCGCAACAACCATATTTTAATAAAAATGCACCGTGATAAAATTCCGGCTTTTCATGTGTGGCTGGTGCAGCAAAACATACAATTGATTTCATTACAGCCGAGACACTCACTGGAAGATTACTTTTTACAGATAACAAGCGGACAACAACATGTGGCAGCTTTTACAAATTGAGCTATATAAAATTTTTCACCGGCCAAGAACCTACATTGCCTTTGGCGCTATTGCTGCATTAATTATTTTATTGCAGTTTGGCTTTAAAGTAGACGGGCAGGAATACGCCGACTTTATGCTGCAAAGCCTTGGCAATTTTGAAATTGAAGGCAAGCTCCTGAATGGCTATATGGTTGGTTATATTATTTTACAGTTGTTGCTGGTACATGTGCCATTGCTGGTTACATTAATCGCCGCCGATGTTATATCCGGCGAGGCCAACAGCGGCACATTAAGGTTGCAGTTTTCAAAACCGTATAGCCGCACTTCGGTTATCATGGCAAAATTTCTGGCAACATCTGTTTATACTTTATTACTATTAATTTGGGTAGCCATACTGGCATTATTCGTAAGCATATTCATATTCGGCACAGGCGATCTGTTTTTAATGAGAAGCGATTACATTGTTTTAATAAAGCAAAACGATGTATTCTGGCGCTATTGCTGTGCTTTTGGTTTTGCCTATATAGCACTGCTTACGGTAGCAGCGCTCGGCTTTTTCTTTTCTGCTTTTGCAGAAAATTCTATAGGCCCCATTATTACAACCATGAGCATTATTATTTTATTTACAGTATTGGGCACCTTAAACCTGCCTGTATTTGAAACCATTAACCCGTATTTATTTACAACACGCATGGTAATATGGAAAGAATTTTTTGACGAAAAAGTTACTTCCAATAATGAAGCCATTGCAGGCAGTATTAATGATTTAACAACTATAATAAACGCGTTAATTGTATTGGCTGTTTATATTGTTGCCTTATTAAGTGCCACTGTTTTTATAATGAAGCGAAAAGATATTCTCAGTTGACGAAATAAAATGTATAATTAATAAAAATGAAATCAGGTTTAAAGATATTGCTGCTGTTATTGGCTGTTCACTATGGCTCTTTTGGTTTTGCGCAGGATGCTACAGCGCTTATAAATAAAGTAAAAGCAAAGATTGATAAGGTAAATGATTATACAGCAAAAGGTGTATTAAAAACGGATGTTGCCTTTATAAAAGCACCGGTAAGTAATGTGATTGTTTATTTTAAAAAACCAAATCGTTTCAGGCTTATCAAAAAAGGCGGCATCTCTATATTACCTAAAGGCGGTGTTAGCGTAAATATGGGCACCATTATCGGCACGGATAATTTTACAGCGTTAGATGCAGGTGAAGCCATCATCAATTCAATAAAAACAAAAGTAGTAAAGCTGTTGCCCGGTGATGATAACAGCAACATCGTACTTTCTACCTTGTATATTGATGAAGCAAAACTTTTAATAGTAAAAGCAATTACCACCACGCGTGAAAACGGTACCTACGAACTTTCAATGAAGTATGGAAAATATGCAGATTATTCGCTGCCTGATAAGATTGATTTCAGTTTCAATACCAAAGAATATAAACTGCCAAAAGGAGTAACGCTTAATTTCAATGAAAATCCATCGTCCGAAAAAGAAAAACTAAAAAACAAAAAAGGAAGTATTGAAATATCGTATGCTTCCTACATAATTAATAAAGGTATTAACGATGCCGTGTTTTTGCAATAAACTGGAGTTCTGCAAGCAGCTGCACTATCAATAACTCGTTTCATCAAGTTTTACTTTTCCTTTAAAAGTCCAGAAAACAAAGCCGGTGTAAATAAGTACCAGCGGTGTTCCTATTAAAGCTATCAGTAACAGTATGCCCATTGTTTTGGGTGATGAGGCGGCATTGTTAATGGTAATACTGTAAGCGGGATTATTGCTCGCATATAACAGGTTGGGAAAAACTTCTATGGCCACAGCAATTAATAAACAGGCAATGGTTACCGATGAGCTGATGAATGCATACCGGTATTTTGCTTTCTTTAATTGCCGCGGAATATTGGCAATAGCTAAAAACATAATCAGCGGAAAAATAAAATAAGCCGGGTTACTTCTTATCCTGTCGCTCATGTGCGGTACATATAATAGTGTGTAAAGCGTAGTTAATGCAAAGGCGATGATAAAAAATATTGCAAAGTTTTTAGCCAGTATGGTAAGCTTGGTGTACAGGCGGTTCTCTGTTTTCATAGCTAGAAAAATAGCCCCATGCATCATAAATAAACCAAGCGTGGTTACAGCAACCAGTATAGAAAAAGGGTTAAAGAAGGTAAGCATGCTGCCGGTGAACTCCTGCCTTTCGTTCAGAGGCAGTCCAAAAGCGACATTGCCCAGCATTAATCCCAGTGAAAGTGTTACCACAATACAGGCAAAAGAATAAATAAAATCCCAGGTAAACCGCCATTTTAAACCAGGTTCTTTACTTCTGAATTCAATAGCTACAGCCCGCCAAATCAATCCTATTAAAAATATAAATGCCGGCAAATAAAAAGCAGAAAATACGGCCGCGTAGGCAACCGGGAAACCGGCAAATAAAGCGCCGCCGCCAATTACCAGCCATACTTCATTGCCATCCCAAACCGGGCCTATGGCATTCATGGCAATGCGCCGGCTCGTTTCCTTTTTAAGAAAAAGATGCAATGCACCGGCACCCAGGTCAAAGCCATCCAGGATAGCATATCCTGTAATAATTGCGCCAAAAACAAGAAACCACCAGCTGTTATAATCAATGCCTAAAAACATGTTATTGGTTTGTTGCGGTTACCATTGGATTTTCACGAATGCCAAAATGATCATCTTCCTCCTCTCCTTCTGTTTCATGCGGTTCGGGACCCTTTTTTATCTTCCTGTTCAGCAGGTATAAAAACAATACAAATAAGGTTGCATATACCACCGTAAACATAATGAGTGATATCAATATTTCATTTGCCTTTACTGCTGCCGATAAAGCATCCGAAGTTTTTAATAAGCCATATACTACCCAGGGCTGCCGGCCCATTTCGGCTGTAAACCAGCCAACCTGGTTGGCAATTTGCGGCAGTAAAACACTCCAGGCAAAAACTGTCATCAGCCAGCGTTTATCAAACAGCTTTCCTTTCTTCCACTGCCAGCAGGCATATACGGTAAGAAAAATAGATGTCATACCGATTATGATCATGATATGGTAAAACTGGAATATGGCATTTACCTGGGTTGGCCGTTCCGCCGGCTTGATGGCATTAAGGCCGGTAACCGGTTTGGAAAAATCTCTATGCACCAAAAAACTTAATCCACCGGGAATACTTATGCCGGAAGTTGTTTGCTTTTCTTTATTAACCCATCCAAATAAATACATGGGCGCCACGGCACTGCTATCAAAATGCCCTTCCATAGCAGCCAGTTTTGCGGGCTGGTTTTTGGCAACACCGTCGGCACTAATGCTGCCTGCAATTAATTGCGCTATTGAAAAAAAAGCTGCCACAGCCAACGCAATTTTAAACGCAGGCTTTGCTATGGCAAGATGCTTTTGTTTTAAAATATAATAAGCATTTACACTCAGTACGAGGAATGCGCCGGCTAGAAATGCACCAAACCATACGTGCGTTAATCTTTCAACGCTGGAAGGATTAAACACCATAGCCCAGAAATCGGTAATCTCTGCGCGTGCATTCAACCCCTCACCTACAATGTGAAAACCTGCCGGTGTTTGCTGCCAGCTGTTGGCTACCACAATCCATACAGCGCTGAACAATGAACCCAAAAAAACCATAATGGTTGAAATAAAATGCACAGTTGAACTAACCCGGTTCCAGCCAAAAATCAATATGCCCAAAAAACCACTTTCAATGGCAAAAGCAAAAATGCCTTCCGCTGCCAGGGCGCTTCCAAAAACATCGCCCACATATTTGGAATAGGTTGCCCAGTTGGTACCAAACTCAAATTCCATAATGATACCGGTTGCAACACCCAGCCCGAATATGAGCGCGAATATCTTTATCCAGAAACGCGTCATGTCTTTATATTCCTGGCGCTTTGTTTTCACATAAAGCCCTTCCATTATCACCAGTATTAATCCCAAACCAATGCTAAGCGGCGGATAGATATAATGAAATGAAATGGTGAAAGCGAATTGTATGCGTGCAAGAATTTCGGTGCTCATGATGTGTAATAAGCTTTAGATTAGAATGCACTAAGGTGATGCAAAAGTATTAACTACTGCTCACTAATACGTATTAATTGTAAGCTTACGTACTATTATGGCCGGCTATCTTAATTGATAGTTTTTCCGAAAATAAAATGGGACAGAACTTACGGATTCTTAAGATATCATAAGCGAACAATTAATTGATTTCACCGCCGTTAATTAAATTGTTGGACACCTATGCAAAATTTTTTTAGGAGTTTTACATTTAGAGAATGGATGATCGCAATAATTATCAGAACATATATGATTTGCAATCATCATTTATACATAAGAATAACAGTTGTCTATTCTAATTTAGCTCTTTTGTTTTTTGGATTAATATTCCATACATCACAAAAACAAAAGCAGCATAAAAAAATTGACCACGCGATACGCCTACCCCGTATGGAAACCAAATGCCTGGTATAATATGTAATGCAGATACTTCTTTCGGAAACAAACCTATTGCAACCAATATTATTGCTATTAAAACCAATAAATCTTTAATACCCTTTTTACGCATTCCCTGATAAGTAATAAATACCAGCAATATTAAAAACAACGGTCTTATATAATCTGTAATTGCAAGATGCGTTTGGAATAAAGTTTTGGAAACCGGTAAAAGTTCAAAGAGTTGAAATGCCATGTACGTTACAGTAAGTATTGCAATAATTTCAGGCATCCGCTTTGGTTGACGCAGCTCAAACCATTCCCGCCACGCCATTAGCCAACTGCCAAGCAGTAAAGGCCTGAGGATAACTGAACCCAAAATAGTGGATTGATATCCGCTCTCTATTTGAAACCAGAAGTAAACAGCCTGGTTAAGCCGTATCAATCCTAATAAAATCAAAGCCACAATAAACCATTTACATGTTTGTTTTTGTTTTCTGCTATTGTTTAGTAAAAACATGGTTATTGCCAACAAAACAAACATGATTGGTAAAACCACTTCTACTATATAGCCTTTTATAGTTTGATTCCATTGAAACCTGTATTTTTTTTCAACGTAGGTTTTCTCGCCAAGAGCCGGAGCAATGTGTATTCCGCCTACATCGGGCGCCTGATGGCCTGAACTCATCCATACCCTGAAAGCAATTGTAATAATTTTTTCCTTTTTTACACTTTCAGGCAACACAAACATACGTGGCTGAATACTGTAAACCGTTGGAACTTTACCAAAGAAATTACCAGAACTACCTACAAGTGACCCATTAATAAATAGTTGATAAGCATCATCTACAGCAGGCGGCGCTGCTAAAGCTAAATTATTGCTGGCCGGCAAATTATCTAATCGAACTTTCAGCCGGTACCAGGCATAACCTGCATAGTTTGGATGCCCTGTGGCAGACCAGCCAGGTATGTAGCCTGAAAGTCCCACATCTCCATCATGTGCGCCGGGCGGTGCTGTAAGATCTATGGTTTCCCACCCCAAATCATCATAGTTGCACTGGGCATATTGTATATTATCACCAATTGCAAATTTCCACGGACCATTAAGCGTTATAATATTTTTATCGGAGAGCAATGCCTGTTCAGTAGTTACAGAATGGGAAAGGTATATAATTACACCTGCTGCCAAAAGCAATGAAATAAACATCATCAGGTAAATAACAAAAGCACTTTTTACGTTTTGATGAATGTTCATACAATTTTAAGTTTGGTTAGTAACATTGGCTAAGGGTAAGCTATTTGCCTTACCTGGTAAGATTTAAACAGAACAGTAAAAGCGAATTAAGCAAAATTTCATTCTAAATATCATTAGCATTTAGCCTTAAATACATCCTCCACATTCCTTTAAGTTCTTCTTTAAAGTGTGGATAATCTATTATGGTTTTATCATAAAACCGGAAGCCTCTTTTTTTATAAAAAGCAATTGCTTCTTCGTTTGTGTCAATAACCGAGAGCCAAAATATTTTTTTACAATTCTTTTCTGCAATATTAAAAGCTATGTTAAGTAGCTTCTTACCAATGTTCATTCCCTTAAACAGTGGCAGAACATAAATCTTTTCAAGCTCAATATCCTGGCTATTATTTTGGCCATCGATATCAGGCGATAAATTGATTTTCATAAACGCAACCGGGTTATTATTAATAAAAGCAACATAATATTGAATTCTATTGTTGTTTAACTCTGCTGCTAACACATCCTGTCCAAACGAATTGTTGAGATAATTTTCTAAACCACCCGGCTCCCAGTGGTTATAAAAATTTTGAGTATATGCATCACAACAGATTTTGTGCAGCAATTCTACATCGTCTATTGACATCAATCTAAATTCAGTTTCCTGCTGTATCATTAGTTAATTTATTATAGTATATATCCCTCATTAAATAACGCATCATTCTTTATACATCTTCTGTTAATGCACGTTCAATATTTTTATCAGGTAAGAGCCATAACACGGCAACAAAAATGAGCAGCAACTCTGAAATAATCGGAGACAAAAAAGCAAAAGGAATAGCTATAATATACATTAGCAGAGAAACCAATCCCTTCTTCTTTTGTGCAACCAATGCTTCAGAAAACTTTGTAGTGTGGCGCTGGTTTAACGTTATAACATTTTGCAACACATAAAAAGCAATAGCAGATAGCAACAAATTGGTTGCATAAGTTGCAATTGGCAAAGCACCAAAATGCGTTTGGCCTATCCAGCCTGTAGAAAATGGAATGAATGAAACAAAAAACAACAACGCCAAATTTGCCCATATTATTTTAGTGTTTACCAGTTGAACCGTATGAAGCAAGTGGTGATGATTTGCCCAGTAAGTGCCAATAAAAATAAAGCTGAACATATAACTTATAAAAACAGGAAAGAGGTTAATAAGCGCAGTAAAACTGGCCTCATGAGGAGCTTTCATCTCCAGTATCATAATGGTAATAATGATGGCAAATACGCCATCGCTAAACGCTTCTATCCTTGCTTTTATCATTTGAAATATGATCTTGTATTTTGAAATTGGTATAACGGTGTGATCTTATTTTAACCACACGCCAATGATCACATTATTTATTTGTTTACCTTTTTATTATTATGATAAACTCAACAATTCTTTTCCAACCTTGTCTGCCGAAAGCGCTACCATGAATTGACAGCCATAGCCGGGATAGGCAGAGAACATTAACTGCTCGAAATTTTTTCTCGTATCATCATTAAATACTCCGCTTCCTTTTGTTGCAATTAAGACGTTGGAACAATAGGTTAGAAAGTATTCCCGCTGTGCAGCTATGGCAGAAAAACCGGATGACTCACCATGCCCAGGAAAAAGTGTTTTGAAAGAGTTCAATACCGGTGAAAGCGATTCCAGATTAGCAAGCCATCGAAGAATGCTTCCGTCATTCATGTAGGTGTGATTATTATTGTACACCAGATCTCCAATGAAGGCAGCTTTATTTTCATCTTCCATGAGCCAGATTGAATTAGCATCACAATCACCGCCCGAGCCAATATCGATCACCGTAAAGTTAATTGAACCAATTTTTACAGTGTCGCCGCCATTAACCAGCTCATTGGGATAAATCCATTTGGGTATCCACTCTGCTCCAAACAAGGCAGACCATTGTTTGTGCTTTGCTTCTTCAGTATCTTCCATTAGCTTTTTTACAGACGGCAGTGCGTAAACAGGAATATTATTTTCCGGGGCAAGATTGTACGTTCCTGCTACGTGATCAGGATGCCCGTGTGTTAGAATAATGCCGGCGATTGGTTTCTTTAATTCCAAAGCTTTTTGTTTCAGCGCTTTGCTATCGCTCATTGTCAGCGTTGTATCTATAATAACAAGTTCGTTTGCTGCTTCAACAATAAAGGCATTTACTTTTAACATAGGCTCGCTTGAGGTATAACAATGAATTTTTGTTTGCATTTTTTTTGATTTTAATTAAACTATACTTTTTTCAGTAACAAAACTAAATACAGTACATTTGGCCAGCAATAACTGTCAGGTTTGACAGCCTAAAGTTTTAAGATCATGATCATTAAAGGTGAAAACGTTGCTTACAGGCTTAATGGAAAAATCTATCATTGCGCCATGGACATTACGATGGATTATATTGGAGGCAAATGGAAAAGTGTTGTCCTATGGTATTTAAAACATGGTACGCACCGGTTTACAGAATTAAAAAAAGCGATTCCTGACATAACTGAAAAGATGCTTAGTATCCAGCTTCGCGCTTTAGAAGCCGATGGATTAATTAAACGAAAAGTTTATGGTACCAAGCCCCCCGTCCGTGTTGAATACTCCCTCACTCCGTTTGGCCGGTCGCTGACAGACGCCCTTAATGCCATTGCCAAATGGGGAAGAAATCTTGGAGAAAAGGATGGGGAACTGGTAAATATTAAATGAAGAAGTGTTTTTCCTGATAATCCCATACACTAACAAACTAAACCTGTACAAACCCGCAACAGCTTATTCTTTCGCTTTTTATTTTTTATAACTTCAGACGGAACAATACATCCATTTATGATATGGAATCTTTCAAAGGCTTTCAAATCTGCAGGTATTCTTTAACAGCATCTATCTCAATCACTGGTTCTTTCAACAAATAAGATTTTATTTCAGAAAGAAACAATTTTAAATGTTCAGAATTAAAATGAGTATCCAAAGCTTCCTGGTCTTTATAAATTTCAACAAAAAGAAATTCTGATTTTCTTGAAAAATTCTGGTAGAGGTTGTACGATACATTACCGTCCTCCTTTCTGCTTTTCTCCAGTATTTTATCCGCACAGAATTTGAATGATGCAAGGGATGCCTCGTTCAAAAGCAACCTGGCTATAACTCTTTTTTTCATAGCATTATTTATTTATTTATTAATTAATTTCATTGCTCCATTGATTGTAACGTGCTCCAACATTTGAATTAATACCCAGGTCTAATGCCGAATGTAAAGTTGTAATGCTTTCTTTTTCGTCTGCCGGGCCGTACGCATAGCGCATACCTATACAACCCAGTCCGATAGCAGATAATTTCTCGGTTGAATTGCCTAATTTTCTGTATTGCATATACTTTGAATTTTAGAGCAAAGTTACCAGTGCAATAAGGGCGGCTGTTTAAGCGATTCAAACAGAACCTTATAAAATTCAAACAATTGACGTGCGGAGTTTACTGGGAGCTTCTCCGGTAATCTTTCTGAAAAAATTGGTGAAGTATGGTAGATATTCGAACCCGAGGGAATACGCAATTTCCGAAATAGTCCAGTCAGTATGTTGGAGCAGTACACCCGCCTCCTGAACAATTCTCTCAGCAATATGTTGCGTGGTAGTTTTGCCGGTAATATTTTTTACCGAACGATTAAGATGATTAACATGAACAGAGAGGTGGCGGGCATAATCTGTAGCTGTCTTCAATTTGAGGTGCATTTGAGGACTATCGATAGGAAACTGCCGCTCCAGCAGTTCTAAAAAAAGTGTATATATTCGGGATGAAGCATTTTTATGCTTTTGAAAATTGTCACCCGGCTCCATTTTCATGGCTTCATGTATAACCAGGTGCAGGTAGTTGCGCAGCACTTCATATTTATACTTATAATCAGCATGCAATTCTCTCATCATTTTCCGGTACATATCTGCAATATCTGCCTGCTGTAATTTATTCATAAAATATACCGGGTTGCCGCCTACACGAAATAAACACGATTCCTGTAAAACGCCATTCCTGTCCTGCGGTAAAATAAATGTCTCTGTAAAAATACAAAACCAGCCACTTTGATTTTTCGATTCCGCCTCCCAGGAATATGGGATCAGCGGGTTGGAAAAAAGTAATGCAGGTTTATCAATATAAATCCATTTGTTGGCATAGTGCAGTTTGCCCGTTCCGATAATAAAAGATATCTTATAAAAATCCCTGCGGCTGTATGGTGTATTTACAGAACATTCATCACGCTCAAAAACATTAAAATGTCCAAAACCGGGGCTGTTCTGTATTTTGCCTGAATAATTAAGAGAAGGCAGACGGTTATAGAATGCCTGCACATTTTCAACAACTTTCATACATTAAAATTATATTTTCAAACGAAACCTAAATGTCCGGCTTAAGTCTATCGTTAACTTTTAATAAGAATCTGCTCTACTTCATCTAACCAGGCATTTCTTTGCTCTAACGTGCTATCTACAACAACTGTAAAAACCATCCTTACTACGTCTGGCACACCACAAAAATCAAATACACAATTCTTCCAGATCAGGTTCAATGGATCACCAAAAACTTCACGTTCTCTTTCAATACTTGTATTTGCCGTATTGAAAATATAAACGCGTTTCAATTGTAATAATCCAACCGGCTTACCTCCTTCACCGCCCTTTGGAAATGTGTAAGCCACCTGCAGCCTTAATATCCTGTCTATCCAGCCACACAATAAAGCCGGCGGTTTTCCCCACCAATTTGGATGAATAATGATGAGTATATCCGATTCGTTCAGATCCCGGATATATTCTTCCACCATGGGGTCAAAAGACTTGTCAATAATTTCCTCATAAGGTAATACAGGATTAAAATTTTCTTTATACAGATCATGAAAAATGATTTGATATCCGTTTGAGCTTAAAACCTTTTCTACCCTGCTTGCTATGGCATGATTAAAACTCCCGGTATTAGGATGACATACAATTATCTGTGCCTTCATACTTTCCAGATTAATCAATTTTATTAAAAAGCGGCGGCCAAGCATCAATTAAACTGCGCATCAACGGTTGGTCGTTTTTCGCGGTTAGCCAACTCCCAGGCAGTATAAAATATTAGTTCAGCGCGCTTCACAAGCAAATTACAATTAATCTTATCTACTTCATCTGAAGGCTGATGGTAATCGGCATGAAGCCCATTAAAATAAAAGATAACCGGAACACCCTTTGAAGCAAAACTGTATTGATCTGACCGGTAATAGAACCTGTTGCTATCGTCCGGCGCATCATATGTATAATCAATCTTCAGTTTCGTATATAAATTATTTACGTTTTCGTTAATAGCACGTAACTCCGTGCCGTGCCTGGCTGAACCTATACTATATACATAATTTGCCGAGTCTGGTTTTCCCAAATATTCTGAACCAGTCCGGCCAATCATATCAACATTCAGGTCGGCAACGGTATTAATTAATGGTTTTAAGGGATGATCACAATAATAGGCTGACCCTAATAACTGTTCTTCTTCAGCAACCGTTGCCAGAAATAAAACACTCCGCCGCGGGCCATGCCCATGTTTTTGGGCTTCGGAAAAAGCCGCTGCAATTTCTAAAATAGCCGCTATGCCCGAGGCATTATCATCTGCACCATTATTGATCCTGTCAACGCCTGTATCGTTTAATCCAAGATGATCATAGTGCGCAGACAAAACCAGCAGCTCGTCTTTAAGATCGCTCCCGGGTATTAACCCCAGCACATTTGCCGCATCAATGTTTGTGATATTTGTATTATATGATGCTTCAAAACGGGCGCCGATTGAATAAGCCCTGAAATTATCATGCGAAGCTTCCTGTTTAAGATCAGCATAATATTTACCACCGGTTTTTGAAATTGCGCCGGCAATTACCGTGTCTGCAAGAAATATGGGAACTTTCCCTGCAAGCTCAGTTGAAATTGATAACCTGGGGCCTGTAACACTCTTACGATACCGAATTAAAACGCCTGGCACATCGGCATTAATAGCAAGTATCATTGCCGGACGTTTACTTTCTAACTTATGGAGAATAAGTTTACGGTTGTCTGAAAACCGGCCGCTCGTATTACCCGCATCACCAGCCATTGGTTTGTCTTCATTTATCCAAAGCAGCACTTTCTGGTTAAGGTCTATATTTTCAATCTCACTGTTAGTGCCATAGCCAACAAATATCACATTGCGGGAACGAATGGCACCACTAGCATAGCTGTCATTAACAAAAAAACTTTTATTGAATTTGAAATGATGATTGTTAACTGAAAAACCGGTTACATAAAATTCAGTTTTTACTATCGGAACATTCATGAACCAAGAACCGTTAACCGGCGCTTTCAAACCTGCACAACCATATGCTGCTGCAATATAACCGGCGGCCTTTTTTGCACCCGGTTCACCAGTTCTCCGGCCTTCCACACTATCAGAAGATAGCACTGCTATATGCCTTCTTATATTGTTTACGTTTATGAATTTGGCGTAAAGAAGTGCATTGTTATTTGTTTGCGAAGCCAGCCCGGTGCTAATTATGCAAGCCATTAAAAAAATAAATAACCGTTTCATATTACTGTATTATAAACAGCCAAAATAAGAAAGGGCTATGCGTAAATCATGTGCAGGAATGATGAATTTTGTGATATACTAAAGGTGAGTGCCCATAATATTTTTTGAACAGCCTGCAAAAAGAACTGGTGTCTTCAAAGCCGCATTGCAGGGTTAATTCCTGCAGATTAATACTGTCTTTAAGCAAAAGTTCTGCTGCGTAACGCATGCGCACAGCAGTTAAATATTGATGTGGGGAAACACCGAAAACCTGCCTGAAATATCGTACCAGGTGGGGCACGGATATAATGGCATTCCGGCTTAAAAGCTCAAGGTTAATATTATCAAAACTTGAATGCAGTATATCTTTAGCAACACATAATCTTTTATAAATTTCTTTCCTGGTACTCGCTTTTACAGCAGTAATTTTTTTTGTTTGCTGCATCACTAACTTATGTTCAAGCAACAGGCGGTGCAGCAACCTTATCATAAATTCGTCGGCGCTGTTTTTATGATACCCATATTTATTAATCGAACGTAACATTGCGGATACCAAATTCATTAAACCGGGCTGAAGTTGATACAAGGTTTGAAAAAATCCGGGCATTTGCCCTTCGTGATCATTGCAATCGTCCGGCAGCTTTACATCCGGTTGTTGAAAATCGTTAAAAACGGATACAGCAAATTTTTGCCTGAAAAAGATTGCTACAGATTGTACATCCATGCCTGTTTCAATTTCACTTGAATAAGACTGGTCGTCGTTGAGGATTAGAAACTGGCCGGGCCTTACGGTAATTTGATTACCATTAACAATGTATTTTTCAGTGCCCGATAGTACAGTTTTAAATGAAAGGCAGCCCACATGTTCTTTGCAATAACTCTTCCTCGTTACAGCGTTAACAATTACATTATGTGTATGAAATAATTCAAAATGTGCTTTTTCGTCAAAGCCTGGTTTTGAATGATCAGGAAGGGCATTAATGTACATTATAATAGGCAGAATTATGAGTAAAACATTTGGTTGCAAATTTATTCATACTAATAGAAAGCTTAAACAGTTGACGGGTAAGTTTGAATATTGCGCGCCATTCAGCCAAAAGTATAAAACCAAAATTAAGTATGCAAGTAATGGTTAAATTAGAGAAAGGGTATGTTAGCCAACATATTCAACACCCCATTTATAGAGCTCGTTGATAATCGGCTCTAACTTTTCTCCTTTTATCGTTAAAGTGTATTCAACTGTTGGCGGAACGGTTGCAAAAACCTCTCTGACAACAATTCCATTGGCTTCCATATTCTTCAATTCCTTGACCAACATGCGGGTATTAATGTTTGGAATAAGGCGCTCTAATTCACTGAAACGCTTTTTACCGGGGAATAATGCATAGATGATTGACATAGACCATTTCCCGCCTATAACACCTAAAATTTCCTGGAGGGTGCATCGTTCATCACTTTTTTTAATTTTTCTTTGGCTCATAACCGGCTGATTATCTGTTAGGCTTTACTTCGTGTTATTACTGTACAAAAGTGTAACCACTTTCAAAAGTAAAGTATTGTATTTACTTTGCAACTCATTTTTTAATAAACAATATGGAAAATACATTGAAAGGGCAGGTTGCCCTGGTAACAGGTGGAACAAAAGGCATTGGTAAAGCCATTGCCGATAGCTTAAGTATGCGGGGCGCCCGGATTATAGTAACAGCCAGAGCTGCACCCGGAGAAAATATTAATGCACATCATTTTATAGCTGCTGACCTCTCCGTGCCCGAAAGTGCCGGGATAATAGCAAAAGAAGTGTTGGACAGATTCGGCAGGATAGATATTATTATCAATAATGCAGGTGCCAATTTAAGCCCCGGCGGCGGTTTCAGCACGCTTTCGGACGAACATTGGAATAATGACTGGCAACTCAATTTTATGTCTGTCGTTCGCATTAATAAAGCTTTGTTACCAACTATGATCGAACAAAAAACCGGTGTAATCATTAATGTTTCTACCGGTGCTGCAAAACTGCCTATCTGGGAAATGACTATGTCTTACTCGTCAGCTAAAGCGGCTTTAAATGTGTACAGTAAAGCCCTGGCAAATGAAGTAGCTGGTAAAGGTATAAGGGTAAATGTAGTGTCTCCGGGTGTAGTTAAAACACCCCTGATGCTGGAGTTTATAGAGAATATGGTAAAAGCTTCGAACACCAGTTTTGACGACAGTTTTAAAGCAGTGATGGAGAAAATAGGCGTGCCCTTGGGCAGGATGGCAGAACCGGAAGAAATTGCAAATCTTGTAGCATTCCTTGTTTCTTCGGAAGCAAGCTATATCACAGGCATCAATTATTCGGTTGACGGTGGTGCGCTACCTGTCGTTTAAAGCAGTTCGCAGTTGTAATAGTTGGCTTAAGGGAAAGTAACAAGCTTTACATTCTGATTAGCAAGGGTAAGCACATTTTCAGCACTAAAAATGGTTAGTGTAATATAAAAGGCAGGCATTGATGCCTGCCTTTTATATTATGAAACCACCGCTTAGCTGCACTTCTATTTTGCCTGGCTTGAACCAAAAACCTGTTTTAATAATTCCGTAACACGGGCAGCCGGGTCTTTCCTGATCTTTTGTTCTTCGAGGCCCACTTCATAAAAAATACCATCAATCGCTTTTTGGGTTACATAAGCCGTGATATCGGTGGGAACTTTTTTAGTGGCAAATTTATTATACGCTGTAAAGAGGTCGCTCCAGTATTTGGTCGCATCTACTTTATTCAAAGAGTTCGCAATAACCGGGCTGAAAGCTTTCGTAAGCTGCGCAGTGGTCTTATCTTTAAAATAATTGGTAGCCGCAAAATCACCACCTTGCAAAATACCCAGTGCATCTGTAATCGTCATTTGTTTAATGGCACTCGTAAAAATAGGGGTAGCCGATTTGGCGGCATCTTCAGCAGCACGGTTTAAAGAAAGAATGGCTTTATCAACCAGGCTTCCCAGCCCGAACTGGCGCAAAGTTTTCTCAACATTCTGAGCTTCGGGCGGCATTAAAATTTTTATGGCGGCATCTGCAAAAAAACCATCTACGGCGCTTAACTGATTGGCGCTGTTTTGTGTGCCAATGATAAGCGCCTGTTTTAAACCGGCAATTATTTGAGACTGTGATAAATTATTATTAGAAGATGAAGGCAGTGAACCGGCTACCTGCTGCAGCTCGGTACAGGAGCAGAGAAAAATGGTTGTAAAAAAAAGAAACGCTATTTTTTTCATTTTACTGTTTAGTTTGAAAAAGCTTAAAATAATGCCAGTTTAAGTGAATCCGCGCTTTATTACAAATTATTAATATTTGCGAATATATTTTTGCTGCAATTAACAACACAGCTTTTTCATGAAATTATCACACCTCCTTCCCTGCATTGTACTTTTTTTAGCCTGTAATAATAATAACCAGCCGGATAAAATAACAGGTAATAATAACCCTGCTCCTCCAATGATAAACTATTCAATCGTAAAAGTTTATCCGCACGATACATCTTCCTATACCGAAGGCCTGGAATGGAGAAATAACAGTTTGTATGAAAGTGGTGGTAACTATGGAAGCAGCAAAATTTATCAAACCACATTGGAAGGCAAAACCCTGCAATCGCTCCCGTTGCCAAAAGAATTTTTTGGCGAAGGCATTACTATTCTGAACAATAAAATTTACCAGCTCACTTACCGGGAACATAAGGTATTTGTTTACGATGCAGCTACATTTAAAAAAATAAAAGAGATGGAATGGCCTTATGAAGGTTGGGGCATGACGAATAACGGGAAAGATTTAATTATAAGCACCGGCAGCAGCGTGCTTTATTTTGTTGACCCTGAAAACTTTAAAATCCTTAACCAGTTTAGCGTTACCGATAATTATGGCCCGGTAAGTAATTTAAATGAACTGGAATACGTAGATAGTGTTATATATGCGAATATTTATCAAACCGATTATATTGTAAAGATCGATCCCGAAACGGGTAGCGTGCTGGGCAAGCTGGATTTGAGTGGCATCCTGGCTAAAAGCGGTATGCCGGTAAATATTCAAAATTATACGTCAACAACAGGATATGTTTTAAACGGCATTGCCTATGATTCTGCTAAAAACAGCTTTTTCGTAACCGGTAAAATGTGGCCGGCACTTTTTGAAATAAAACTGAACAACTGATCTGGAATTGTTTTTGCACAATAAAGCAATAAATCTTTTATGACGAAACTTTCTACCGTTACTCTATTCATAGCTATTATTATTCTTGCATCCTCCTGCGCCCGCATATTAAGGCCGGGCACCGGCAACGCTAAAAACAATAAACGCAATACCAATAAAACTGCCGGCAATAAAAATAATAATGCGCCTTCAGCCACTACCACAGCAAATGTTACCACGTTAAAAAATATTGTATTTAGCACAGCCGCTAATGCCAATGGCATTAATCAGAAACTTGCACTGGATGTTTATAAGCCTGCTGACGCAGCCGAAAAAAAATTCCCTGCGATCTTTCTTATTCATGGCGGCGGTTTTGTGAATGGCGATAAAAATTCGCTTACATCAACCTCCTCCAAACTGGCGGCTAATGGCTACGTGGTTGTTTCACTTAATTACAGGCTTGGTTTTGGAAAGAATGGCGCCCGCTCCAACTGCGCCGACAGTAATCTTTTAAAACAGGCTCTTTACCGTTCTGTTGAAGATGCATACGAAGCCATTAATTATGTTGTTCAGCGTGCAGATGATTATAATGTAGATAAGAACTGGATTTTTATTGGCGGGCAAAGCGCAGGCGCTATTACGGCATTGTCAACTGCTTACTTTCAAAACGATCGTACACAAAGATTTTTCTCCAGTGCTGCAGAACAATCAGGAACATTTAATGCAGCCAAGAACGGTTTTACCATTCGGGGTGTAATAAGTATGTGGGGTGCATTTTTAGACCCCGGGCTAATTACGGCTAAAACAGCATTGCCAACCATATTTTTCCAGGGAGAGAGAGATAATGTGGTGCCGTTTAATACAAGGCCCTTTGCACCCTGCGCTGTGGCAACGCCCATTTATGGAACGCGTCCTTTATACACCCGCCTGAAAAATTTAGGCGTAACAGCCATTGCACATGTTGATCCCCAGGGTGGACATGGTGTTTTTACGGAAGATTTCAGAATAAAGAATATTCTTTGTTTTTTGAATGATGTAAGACAAGGCCTGGTAAAACAGGTTTATCTTACCGGCGTTCAAAACAGTTGCGGCAATTAGTTTGGTGAGGAATGAGTTGATTGGTTAAATCAGGCATTTGGATATAAGCTCTTGAACAATTGAACCTATAAACTGCAAAACCAAAGCTCTCATTAAGCAGCATACTCCTCCGAAGGGATTTCAAATTTTTCGAGTATCCCCGAAGCAAGTTTCATGGCGCGGCCAATTGCCTGGTCCATATCGTAATACCTGTATTCACCCAGCCTTCCGCATATAAGTACATTTTCCAGTTTTTCGCTTTCAGCCCTGTATTGTTCATACAATTGCTTATTGGCCTTATCAGGAAAAGGATATTCAAAGCTGGCTGAATTTTCCGGCGTAAAAGGTGTTTCATGCGTAAGCATTGTTCCTTTCACTTTATCTTTTTCATCCGGGTGCATTAAATGCTTCCATTCAATGGTTCTTATGCGTGGGTCTTCCACATTTGGATAATTAACCTGTATGCAGGGCTGATGTTGCGTTTCTTCAATATGTTCTACGCGCCGCTCCTGGCCGCGGTATTTTAATTTGCCATATTTATAGCCAAAAAACTCATCAATAGGCCCGGTGAAGATGAGCATTTTCTTAGCCGTCACCTTGTCTTTATGCAGCAGGTAATCTGTTTCAAGTTCCAAAGGAATGCCATCAATCATATTACGCACCATTTCGGTGTAACCGTTACGGGGTAAAGCATTCCATCGGTGATTGGGCGTTAGCGTATTTACGTTTGATTTATTAATTGTAATACGTACCGCCAATTCCTTATCCAGTTCAGTTGCCTTTACACCCCATTGTTTTTCGGTATATCCTTTTATGAATAATTCATATAGCTGGCGGGGCATTTTTGCAAGGCATGCTTCTTCAAAATTGGAAGGCTCGCCTTTAAAAGTTTCTTCCCCCCAGTCTTTACCGGCGATCTTTTCAATGTAATCCTGGTTCACCGGCCAGTTGAGATATTCACCGTTAACTTTTGACCGTATGGTTGCAGACCAATTATAAAATTCTGTAAACCGGTTTAAAAAATTCCAGATTTTTTCAGAGCCGCACCTGAAATAATGAGGGCCGTATTTATGGATCATTGCCCCACTCTCGTGCCTGTAATCAAAAACATTCCCTGCAAGGTGGTTTTTCCGGTCGAGGATAATTACGTTCTGGTTATGATCTGTAAGTATGCGTGCAATAGTACTGCCAGTCAGCCCTGCGCCAACAATTACGAAGTCTTTTTCAGTCATTAAGCAAATGTAAGTTTTAGTATAAAATTATTTGGCATGTTACAATATGCATATTAATATGCTCCCTTGCCAGATAACACAACAACGGGTGTTTGCATGAGAATTTTCATGTCAAGTAAAAAGGTATAGTCTTCAATATATTCTGTATCATGCTCTATCATAAATTCTGCACTTGTATTATTTTCTCTGTCCCTTATTTGCCATAAGCCGGTAATACCCGGGCGCACAAGACAGCGAACTTCTTTAAATTCAGGATAAGGTACAAGCATAAATGGTACGAGGGGCCTAGGGCCTACTATGCTCATATCACCGAATAACACATTAAAAAGCTGGGGCAGTTCGTCAATACTGGTTTTACGGATAATTTTTCCAATCCAGGTGATGCGTGAATCATTTTTATCTTTATGCAAAACACCCTTTTCAGCACTTTCAATATGGCGTTTATGATCATTATGTTTTACGCTGTGGTCTGTAACCATCGACCGGAATTTATGGCATTTAAAATTTATGCCGCCGTAACCTACCCTGTCGTTACTGTACAGGATGGGGCCCTTTGAAGTTAATTTTATTAAAAGTGCCACAGTTATTAATATAGGAGCAAAAAGTATAATAAGTATAGATGCTACCCAAATATCAAAAGCACGTTTAAGGAAAAATTGAAATGACTTTTTCTGAATTGACCGGCTGATTGTATAAAAAGAACCCTGTTCTTCTGGTTCATTAGCATATACATGAACAAACTCGGTATCTTCAGCAGTATTGCTGGTAAAATTTAGTTTCATAGTTACTTGTTGTTTAAATAGGATACTTAACAAAGATATAAGTTTTCGGAAAAGATTATATGGAAATCAACGACCGTAGTCAATTATTCCGAAAAAAACGTATTTTTCTTGGTTAACGTATCTATCGGGGTAACAAATATGCGCCCTCCCCCTGCAAGCATGATACCAGAATTCATTATTTGCAGAATTATTACTATCATTGCCAAAAACAGCTGCGTTTAAATGCTATTTAATTCCTTAGCCTTCGTTGGTTTTTTTATAATTGTTACATCACTCTTTTTTCTGCTGCCCCATAAATACAGATGGCTGCTATTGTTAATGAGCAGCTGTTATTTCTACATGTCGTTTCTGCCTATATATATATTGGTATTAGGCTTTACGATTGTAATTGATTATTTCGCCGGCATTTTTATTGAGAAAAGCGAAGGGCGGAAAAGAAAGCTTTTCTTATGGCTGAGTATAATCACCAATGTAGGCATACTCGGCTTCTTTAAATATTTTAATTTTATTAATGATAACATAACAATCCTTCTAAAGCTTTTCAACTTTACAAACCCGGTTCAGGACCTAAGCTTTATTCTTCCTATTGGCTTATCGTTTCACACCTTCCAGGCAATGAGTTATACGATAGAAGTTTATCGTGGCAACCAGAAGTCTGAGCGCAATTTCGGAATATATGCTTTGTATGTAATGTTTTACCCGCAGTTAGTGGCAGGGCCCATTGAGCGGCCGCAAAATATTATTCACCAGTTTTATGAACTCAAAAAATTCGAATATGAACGCGTGGTGGCCGGCCTGAAAATTATATTATGGGGGTTTTTTAAAAAGCTGGTGGTGGCCGACAGGCTTGGTATTTATGTAAACACGGTCTTTGCCAATCCTTATCATCACAGCGGCTTAACCTTATTTACAGCCAGCATGTTTTTTTACGTGCAGATATATTGTGATTTTTCCGGTTATTCAGATATTGCCATTGGCAGCGCCAAGGTAATGGGTTACAACCTGATGGAAAACTTCAAAAGGCCACTTTTTGGCCGGAGCTTTGCCGACAAGTGGTACCGCTGGCATATTTCGCTTTACACCTGGTTTAGAGATTATGTATATCAGCCTCTTGCAAAAAGAGCAAGGCGCAACCGGTTTAAACTGCTAAGCTATGTTGTGCTCATCTTTACATTAAGTGGCTTCTGGCACGGCGCCAACTGGACCTTTATTTTATGGGGCATGTCCGCAGGCCTGAGTATTGTAATTGAGCGTATTTATAAAGATAAAGTGCGGCCACATAAATATATAAGTAAAAGATGGATGACTTTCTGGGGTACTTTAATACCATTTCCGATAGGTTGTATTATGCTGGTATTCTTCCGGGCGCCGTCCCTTACCGATGCAATGCACATATTAAGTTCCATCGTTACATTCAAAAGCGGGCACTTCTTTAAGGGAACACCTCCTATCAATTTTTATTACTGCCTCATTGCAATGGGCATGCTTTTTATGGTTGAATACGTTCAGGAATATTATCCCAAAATAAAATTCATCGGCAATAATTCAGTTGTAATAAGATATACGAGCTATGTTTTAGCTATACTGATAATATTAATGATTGGCGTATTTAATGGCGGGCAGTTTATTTACTTCCAATTCTAAGAAAACACAAACAGGTTAGGTTAATGACAAGAGAAGAAATAAATCATGTTGCAAGGTTTTTAAAAAAGTTATCCATTCTTGCAGCCTTGCTTTTTGTATTCGACCGTGGCATTGGATTATTTCTTCAGTATTTATATGAGAAAGATCCGCCGCCTGATATAAAGGCTTTCAATCACGTAATGAACACGCCCCTGGAAGATGTTTATATATTTGGCAGCTCAAAGGCAGCACATGGTTATGTAAGCAATGTTTTTGCCGATACGCTTGGCTTAACCTGTTTTAATGCTGGCAGGGAACAAACCAATATTTTATACGCAGATGTTGTTATGAGCGAAATGCTGCGCAAACATTCTCCCAAACTTGTTATTCTTGACATAACAGCCAAAGAAACCGTGGCGCACAATATGGAAGCCAGCAAGCTTATTCTTGCCAACCTTATGATTCCGCATATCAGTACAGACACTTCTTTTTTACGCATAGGTAAAGAGCTTTTTCCAAAAGAAGTATTTGCAGCCAGGGTATCTATGTTGCAGCGGTATAACTCCCAGGTATTGCCACTCTTGCTTGGCACCAAAAAAAACCGTTTTGAAGAAAACGGCTACCTTCCCATTCACGGTACCAAAATTGAAGGCGAAATACCCGCTTTCCAGGACAAAGGCGAAAGTTATGATACCACGGCAAAAGATTATTTTGAACATTTTGTAACCATGCTGCAGGAAAAAAATGTAAAGCTGGTCATCATACAATCGCCGTATTACGTACAAAAATTTACAACCTCTCCTTCATTAGCTGCATTAATGCCCATCATTAAAAAATATAATGTTGAGTACCTCGATTACTCCTTCGATCCTGAATTTTTCAGGAAAGATTATTTTTATGATAATGTACATTTAAATGATAAGGGTGCTCATGCCTTTTCTGCAAGGCTGGCATCAGATTTAAAGAAAGACTTCGAAAAAAATGATCCTGCAGTTTTAAATAAATCACAAACGGCCAGGCAATGAACGATTTCCTAAAGCAAAACAGTCATCTTCTTGAAAAACCTGTTATCGTTTTTGGTACAGGCCGTTCGGGCACAACTGTGATTTCCGAGATTATTTTTCAGCATGAAGATTTAGCCTGGCATTCTAACTGGCAGGAACTTTTTCCAAAGTTTGCACCCATCAATTACCTGCGGCGTTTATTTGATAATAAATACTGGCGGATAATTGGTATGAATACACAAAACAATAAATCGTTCCGCAATTATGTTTTATTCAGGCCGATTGAACGTTACGATTTTTGGGAAGCAGTTACAGGTAAACGCATAGATTTTTCCCGCAGCTTTTTGCTGAATGAAAAGGCAACACCTGAAGAACAGGAACATATAAGAACGTTTTTTGCACGGATAGTAAAATACCAGAAACGTAAAAGGCTGGCTATAAAAATTACAGGCCCGGCGCGGATGGAATATTTAATGAGCATTTTTCCCGATGCACAGTTTATAAATATTCAGCGTGACCCCGTCGCTACCATTCGTTCATGGATGGAAATTTACTGGAACGAACAAATAACCAACCAGCTTTGGTGGCAGGGCGCTTACACAGAAGCAGAGTTGAAAAAAGCGGAAGAATTATCTTCCGACAAATTCTTATTTGCCGCTTTTCAATACAGGAAACTGATGGAAACAACGCAGCAGGAAATTGAAAAAATGCAGCCTGATATTTATACAACTTCCTATGAAGATTTTGTAAAAGATCCGCAGGTATTTATAAAAAACCTCATGGATTTTGTGCATTTGCAACCGTCGAAACTGGTGGATGCTTTCATGCAAAAATTATCTATTGCTAACCGCAATGAAAGAAAAGCAGTTTCGGAAAAGTCTGAAATAACGCCGGAAATCAAACAGCAAATCATGGAAATTGTAAACGCCTGATGGCTTTTACCAAACACATAAATAATGGCAACAGTTGGGAGTGAAAAATATCTTGATAAACCTATCATTATTATTGGCAGCGGGCGCTCCGGCACTACCATTATGTCTGAAATTATTTTTCAGCATGAAGACCTTGCCTGGCATTCCAACTGGCAGGAGATAATTGTGTTTACGCCATTGATAAATTTATTAAGGCCGCTCATGCATAATAAATTCTGGGGCCTTAAAAGGTTTTACAAATATGTTGGCGTAAGCAAGAATACGCGGCAAAAACACCAGTCAAAAATTGATCTTGTTCTATTCAATCCGATTGAGCGTTATAATTTCTGGGAACACATCACGGGTAAACGCATAGATTTTTCACGTGGCTTTTTATTAAATGAAAAAGCCACCCCGGAAGAGGTGAAACGCATTCGTTCTTTTTTAAATAAGCAGGTAAAATACCAGGGCAAAAAAAGGCTCATCATGAAATTTACCGGCCCTGCCCGGCTGGAATATTTAACCAGTATATTTCCGGATGCGGTTATTGTAAATGTTATCCGCGATCCGGTTGCCACTGTTCGTTCCTGGCTCGAAGTGGGCTTCTGGCAGCGCATGGGCATTGACAAATTATGGTGGCGCGGCGCTTACACGCCTGAAGAAATTGCTTATTCAGAAACTATAAAAGACAAGCCTGCATTAATAACGGCTCTTCAATACAAAAAACTGATGGAAACCACGCAGCAGGAAATTGATAAGCTGGGTTTGAAAGTGTATGAATGCCGCTATGAAGATTTTGTAAAAGATCCCAAAACCTTCATTCATAAAATGATGGATTTTATGCAATTGCCGCCATCAGAAAATGTGGATGCCTATCTTGAAAATATGATTGTGGATAACCGCAATGAGCGGCAATCTGCAAGTAAGAAAAGCGCAATGCCGGAAGAAACGAAACAGCAGATTTTAGCAATTACAGGCAATTATAATTGAACAATTGATATGTAGGTTGTTGACAGTAAGTCACCCAATCAAGCAGTCAACCGATCAACAAAAAAAGCATGGACAAGAAACTAAAAGTAGCCCACGTAATCCGCGTATTCAGCTATGGCGGCGCAGAAGTGTTATTGCGTGAATGCTTTGCCCATCCCTATTTTAAAGAAAATGTAGAATCAGATCTATATATCCTTGATCACAAAAAACTTGGCCTTGTTCCGGAAGTAAAACCCAATGTTAATTCAATTCATTACTACAGGATTACTACACCGAAGTTCCCGATAGCGTATGCAAAATTTTTGCGGCATATTATAAAAGACAAATACGATATTGTTCACATGCACCTGCCCGTTGCAGGATGGATGACCATACCCGCGAAATTATTTAATCGCAAAACAAAATTTATTTACAGCGAGCATAACCTTGTAAATTTTTACGCCAAATACAATTATTATTTAAGCGGCCTTACTTATGGCTTTTTCGATTGCCTGGTTGCTGTTTCTTACGAGGTGGGAGAAGTAATAAAAAAAATGCAAAAAGGTTGGTTTTATAAAACCCGGAAAGCCGTTACAATCCTCAACGGCATCAATACAGATAAATTTACCAACGCACACCGCGATTATGATAATGCCAACAACAATTTCACGGTAGGGCTGGTGGCGAGGTTTCGCCCGCAAAAGCGCGTTGACCGCTGGGCAGAAGTAGCCGCTGAAGTGCATAAACTCAACCCAAATATAAAATTCCTGATGGTGGGCGACGGGCCGGATGATGATATGCTGCGGGAAAAGATAAAAACCTTAAATATGGAAGGCAAAATTGAATTGCCCGGCATGTTAAGCGATACGGCAACCGCCTTTAAACGTATTGATATTTTTTTACTGACGAGTGATTTTGAAGGATTACCCCTTGCCATTATGGAAGCCATGAGCACGGGCTGCGTACCGGTGGTAAGCAATGTTGGCGGCATTAAGCAATTGCCATTCGATGGCTTTGGATATAAGTTTGATGATTTCAATCCCGCAGAAATTGCCAGGGTTATTGCGGCTTATGCAAATGATGCTCAGAAATTTAAAATGGAAAGCCAGCGTGCAAGAAGTTTTGTCGAGCAAAATTATTCACTTACCAAACAGGTGCATGAAATAGTGGATTTGTACAGGGAATTAATATAAACTATTAATTATAGTTGCTGCACAGAACAGAAGGGATGTAAGAATCTTATTATTTCAATACCACATAATCACCTTTGGCATCAATTGAAATTACCGGTAGTTTCTTTTCCTTTTCAAAATAATCATATACTTCTTTCAGCTTATCGGCAAATACCTGAAGGCCAGGCTGGTCTTTGGTTGTCTTTTCCAGGTAAGCCATACTCTTGGGATTATCGAAACGAACGGGATAAATGTGCACCGGAATAAAATCCTGCCCGTTACTCTTGGCGCTCATTGCCAGAATATACAATTCTTCAATCTGCGGGTCCTGAATGGGGATGCAGCCAACTGTTATGCAGCTTCCATGAATATAAATATCACCACCGGGATTAAATTTATTAGTAGTACATACAATTTTATCGGAGGCATTAGGATAATTCAATCCCAGCGACATGTGGTAGTTACTGTTGGGCTTAAACTCATTGATATAATAAAAACCTTCAGGCACCTGGTAATCACCCTGCATGCGTTTAGGGCCTAAAGTGCCCGCCAATGCACACACAGAGTAGGTTTTAAATAATTTAAATGGCTCATTCCTGTTATTGCGCACCCATACTTCCAACTGGCTGTCGTATTTAAAGGAACGGATATACATCTGCTTCACAGGCCATTGCAAACCGGCAGCGGCTAACTGTTTCTTTAAGGTATCTGCCTTGCGGTTCATGGCCTCGCTTACGCGGGGAAAATTAGACTGATAATCTATGAATGACGGCTGCGCTGCTGCACACAAACCCACAAAAACCAAAGCAGCTAAAAGAAAAGACTTCATCCGTATATTTTTTGTTTTTTATAGTGAGGCGAAACGACTTAATATATTATGCTGTACGATAATTTAATATGTGCATTTCATAGTTGCAAAATAATTTAAAAAAGGCGGGATATGAAATTATCCTTTGTTAATGTTGAAACAGCAATAGTTTATTGCCAATAAAATAAGCGCAAAGACTTCAGTCAACCACTCATCAATTAATTATGCAATCAATTAAAAGAAAGGTATTTTGCGCTTCCAATCTTCTGAACTAATCATCCCGGCAACTTAACCAGCTTTATTTATTCAAATAATGATATTGTATGAAAAAAATTTCATGGTTAGTTGTATGCAACCTGTTTGTATTGTGCTTTATACTCTCCTGTTCTCAGGTAGGCGGCCATAGTCTTACATACGAGGTAAGTGAATCGGGAACATATTTTACAATCCGTGCAAAGTATGATAAACAACAATCAGAAGAAGTTGA
The DNA here is from genome assembly GCF_051953455.1 of Parafilimonas sp. Classification (NCBI taxonomy): domain Bacteria; kingdom Pseudomonadati; phylum Bacteroidota; class Chitinophagia; order Chitinophagales; family Chitinophagaceae; genus Parafilimonas; species Parafilimonas sp. The sequence goes on from NZ_JBQCIT010000031.1 coordinate 176,858, forward strand.
CAGGTTTATGGACCGGTATTTTGATAAGTATAAAAATTTTTCATTCCAAAATACTGTGATGGATGCAACCCTTACGCTTAATGATGGCACAGGATTTTATATAAAAAAGCAGCCGGGATATCTTTCCATCAAATTCAATAAAGAAAAAAACTCACCGGCTGCCTACAGGCAAATGAAGCTGCTGGGTGAAAGATTAAAAACAGTTATGCAGGAGTAATTCTGCTATACTTTTAGTTGGCCTTCAATTGAGTCGTCAAGTGTTTTGCCCATAGCTGCACCTATTAATTTTTTAGCAAATGCTATGGCAGCACCATGTTTTGTATCCCAGTAATAACCTTCCGAAGGTTCAACTTTTATTACTGATATACGCGGGTCGTTTTGGCCTTCGGTAAACCAGGCTTTTAAAACCGGTTCCCACAATTCCTTAATCTTTTCCTTATCAGTACTTACTGTGGCCTTGCCGCTAATGCTTAAAAAGTCGCTGTACGAGCTGCCCTGGAATAAGAGCTGCACATTTTTATCGGCTTGCAGTTCTTCATTTTTATGGCTGTCAGTTGCACTTAGAAACCAAAGATTACCCTCATCATCTATTTTTTGTACCGACATTGGCCGTGTTGTAAATTCATCGCCCGGAACTTTATTGGTACAGAAAAAACATGTTTTTGCACTGCTTACCAATTCCTTAATTTTTTTCGCCGCCTCGTTGCCTGCTAAATTTTCGCGGTTCTTTTCTGGCTGTTGTTTGTTAATGCTATCCATAAGTTTTTTATAAAAGCTATCAAAATAAATACCTTATTTTCTACAGGGTTACCTATTTTAATTTTGTTTATTAAATGCAGCACAGTCTGTTAGTGCCTGACGATTACCGGGCATTAATAACCTCAAAAAGCTTTTTAAATTTCCCTGTTGCATGCAATTGATTTCAAAAACAGAATTGCCGCGTATAAAGCACCGCACTGCGGCACTGGTATATTTTTTTCTTTCAGGATTTGGCTATTCCACATGGGCCTCCCGCATACCCGGTATCCAGCAGCAGTTGCATATAAACGAAGCGCAGTTAGGTGCCGCCTTACTGGCTGCGCCCATAGGAGTGCTGGTAACGGTTCCTTTTACGAGTAATTTATTAAACCGGTACAGCAGTAAGAGCATTATGATCCTCGGAGCGCTTTTTTATAATGTAATGCTGGCCCTGTTGGCATTCACCACCCATTTATGGCAATTATGCATCGTATTATTTTGTTTTGGCTCTTCGCGCAACCTGCTCAATTTATCTATGAATGCCCAGGGTGTTGAGGTGCAGCGTTTATACGATCGGTCCATCATCACCAGCTTTCATGCGGTGTGGAGTATGGCTGGTTTTGCGGGCGCTGCCGTGGGTTATCTTTTTGTTGTTTCCGGTTTACCGCTCAGCGTTCATTTTTTATCTGTGAGTATAATCCTCATCCTTCTTTCAATTATCTTCTACCCCAACACCTATTATATTTTGCAGCAAACCAGCCAGCGTAAAAAGTTTTTTGTGTGGCCCGATAAAGCACTAATTGTTTTTGCGCTCATTGCATTTGCTTCTATGGCTTGCGAAAATGTGATGTACGACTGGAGCGCCATCTATTTTAAAAAAGCTGTGCTTGCACCAAAAGATACTGCTACCGCCGCTTTTGTTTTATACATGGTTTGTATGACAACCGGCAGATTTTTAGGCGACAGGATTGTACCGAAGTTTGGCACTAGCACCATTTTAAAATATAGCGGCCTTTGCATTTTTTCGGGACTATTAATAGCCAGCCTCTTTCCATACATAATACCGGCATCCATAGGTTTCGTGCTTACCGGTTTTGGGGTATCGTGCATTATACCGCTTATTTTCGGGCTTGCCGGGAAGTCTACCACCATGAGCAGTGGTACGGCCATCGCTTCTGTATCCACCGTTAGCTATTTTGGTTTTTTAGCTGTTCCTCCCGGCGTAGGTTTTATAGCACAGGCAATTGGTTTAAGATGGTCGTTCGGCATCATCGCCCTTTTCGGCGCAGCCATCTTCCTGCTGGCCTCAACAATTAAGAAAGATGAAGGTTAAAACAGATTAACCATGCGTCTCCTTTTATAAATCCAGGAAAAGATTATCCAAAGAAATACCCAAAACATATTTAGGCATTACAGGTTGTTAAGTGTGCACACAGCCTTCTTTATTTTAAAAACACAAGGGTTTATAAATTAAAAAAATCATGCTGCACAAGGAATGCCCATGCTTATTTAAAAATTAATAAGCAGTGCCGGAATATATTACGTATAGAAAAAAAATACTGTTGAATAAAGACTTGACGTAAAACGGCTATACAAAGACTATGTACGTTATACACAACAGGTAATGAGTTAGTTATATAATTTTAAATTTCTTTTTGCCATCTTTTTTGGGTATAAAATTTGGGTTGATTTTCCTAAAATTTAAATCTTGTGCAATGAACGTAATAACAGCTACAAAATCTGGTTTGTCACTTATTGTTGACCAGCTCCAGAAACAAAAGGAGGAACTTACCGCCATTTATAACAATGCTATTACCAATGGCGAAAAATTAAATGAGGTGAAAACTATTTATATCACTTTAAAAGATGTAGATAAACGTTTAAATGAGTTATTACGTATTTGTTAACGTCATTGTTCTCTTACGCATATAAAAAAATCCCATGCAATCATGGGATTTTTTTATTTATACAATTTCAGTTTAACACGCAGTAAATTAATTCTGCTTATAGTTTTGCAGGCCGTTGTAACAAAGCAACTATTAAACTGTTTCGTTCATGCAAAAACCTGTGCTGGTTATAAAACTTGGCTCTGCAACCATCAGCAAAGCTGACGGCTCTATTAATAAAACCATTATAAAAAAGATAACCGATGAAATTGCTGCGCTGTCTGCCCACTGGCGCATAGTGCTGGTATCAAGCGGCGCAGTGGGCAGCGGCAAATCATCCATTCAAAATTATAAAGGCAGCATAACCGAGCGCAAGGCGGCTGCGGCAGTAGGCAATCCCATACTTATACAGTTATACCATAAATATTTTTCAAAGCATAGCATTTCAGTGGCGCAGGCTTTATGCGAAAGGCATCATTTTTCCAACCGCCTGCAGTTTCTCCAGCTTAAAGAAACATTCGCCGCTTTCTGGAACAATAATATTCTCCCGGTAGTAAATGAAAATGATCTTGTAAGCAATATCGAATTAAAATTTTCCGATAATGATGAACTTGCCACGTTAATTGCCGTAGGGTTTGATGCGGCAACGCTTATTGTTTGTACTTCCGTCGGCGGTTTTTTGGATAGTGAAAAAAAGATAATTCCTGTTATTGAAAAAATAGATAAAAATATACAGGGCTACGTTCAAAACGATAAAAGCAGCCTTGGCCTGGGCGGCATGTTATCAAAGCTTACGTTTACCAGGCTTGCTACATCGCTTGGAATAAAAGTGATTATCTGCGGATTAAAGATGCCGGACTTTTTTACGTCGGCATTGCAGGGTTTAAATGGCACCACTTTTATTCCGCAGAAATCGAATTTTAAAGCCCGGCAAAAATGGCTTGCCAGCGGTTCAATTACGCTGGGCAATATTGCGCTTGACGCCGGCGCCGTAAAAGCTTTGGCTAACCGGAAAAGCCTGCTTACAGTGGGCATTAAACAGGTGGAAGGCAGTTTTACTGCGGGGGAAGTGGTTCAGCTTATGAATGATGTGCAGGAAATAATAGGTGTTGCCAAAGTAAAACTGGATGCAAAAGAAATGCGTGCACAAATAGCACAAAAAAATATAGTGGCGGCGCATGCCGATGATATTGTGATCTTTTAAAGCTCATCTCATCTTTCCCAAAGGGAAGGGAAAAGAAACGAACATCCTTTTATTATTCTTTTAATATTTTAGGGGCAAAAAGTCTTCTTCTTTGGAGAGGACCAGGAGAGGTTCAACATGCAATCAATACAACCACTCATTATAAAAACACATAAAGCCGCTGTTCATCTTCGTAATTGTGCTGATGTGCAAATAAAAAAGACATTGAACATGCTGGCTGATGCACTGGAAGCTAATACTGCCATTATTTTAAAAGCCAATAAAAAGGATGTAGCTAAACAGGATGTAAACGATCCGCGTGTTGACCGTTTGATGCTGAATGAAGAACGCATTAAAGGCATTGCCAACAGCATCAGGAAAATAAGTAAGCTGCCCAATCCTTCCAATAAAATATTGGATAAACGCACCTTGCCTAATGGACTTGAGCTGGAAAAAATGAGTGTGCCGCTGGGCATTGTGGGCGCAGTATATGAATCAAGGCCCAATGTTACGTTTGATATAGCCAGCTTATGTTTACGCAGCCAGAATGCCTGTTTATTAAAAGGAAGTAAAGAAGCGGAGGCAACCAATAAAGCATCTATAAAAATTATTAAAGATGTTTTGAACGCCAATAATATTGATGCGGATTGCATAACGCTTTTACCAAGCGAAAGGGAAGTAGTGCAGGAGTTATTTTCGGCAACAAAATATGTGGATGTAATTATTCCCCGTGGTTCTGACAGCCTCATACAGTTTGTGCGTAAAAACAGCCTGGTGCCGGTAATTGAAACAGGCGCCGGCGTTTGCCATGTATATGTTGAAGGAAATGCCGATATAGATAAGGCAGTGAATATTGTGGTGAATGCCAAAACCACGAGGCCCGCTGTTTGCAATTCATTAGACACCATTGTGGTGGATGAAAAAATAGCAAAACCATTTTTAGATAGGCTACAGCGTTTATTTGATAAATATCCTGTTGAAATTTTTGCTGATACAAAATCCTATACATTGCTGAAAGGCTATCAGCACCTGCAACATGCAAAACCTGGAGATTTCGACCGGGAATTTTTAAGCCTGAAGTGTGCTGTAAAAGTGGTAAAAAATATAGACGAAGCATTAACGCATATTGCCCAACATTCCACCAAACATTCCGAAGCTATCATATCAAAAAACAAAAAAAGCTGTGAGCGTTTTTTGCGCGAAGTGGATGCTGCTGCTGTTTATGCCAATGCTTCCACCAGGTTTACGGATGGGGAAGAGTTTGGCCTTGGCGCTGAAATAGGCATATCAACACAAAAGCTACATGCCCGCGGACCGTTTGCCCTGGAAAAACTCGTAAGCGAAAAATGGGTGGTGAGGGGTAACGGGCAAGTGAGATAGCCGCTTTTTAATATTCGTCTCAACTTTCTATTGAAAAGAAATGATTATTGAGTATTTGATTTGACTATTTATAAGATATTACCTTCTTCCATCGCTTTCAGCTCTTCATCATTGAAATCATATATTACCGGAACGCATGTTGCCAACTCCCTCGCTACAATTTGTTCAGGGGTAAGGTTTTCAATAAACATAATAAGGCTGCGCAAACTGTTGCCATGTGCTACAACCAAAACATTTTTTCCTTTAAGCAATTCAGGCAAAATAGCTTTCTTAAAATAGGGCACAACACGTTGGTATGTATCCTTCAAACTTTCTCCGCCAGGCGGGGCCACATCAAATGAACGGCGCCAGACCTGCACCTGCTCCGCTCCGTATTTAATGGCCGTTTTCGTCTTATCTAACCCTTCCAGTTCGCCATAACTTCTTTCATTTAAAGCCGCATCTTTTATTACCGGGATATTTTGAAGCCCGCATTTATCCAGTATTATCTTCAGTGTATGTTGTGCCCTTCTCAGCATAGATGTAAAAGCTATATCAATTTTTTCTGATCTTAACTGATTGGCGGCGCCTTCCGCTTCATGGCAGCCGGTCTTTGTCAGGTCAATATCAAGCTGGCCGGTAAACCTGTTTTCAAGGTTATACAGCGACTGGCCGTGCCTTAATAATATTAATTTCACATTCAATGGAATTTCTTTTGAATTGCACAACAGGTGCAAATTAAAGAACTGCGTTTTGGGTTGCGAAATAAGTTAATTGATGATCCGGCAAAGGATAACTGCCATTAGTTCCTGAATTCCTGCGAAACCATAATACCGTAACGGCCTCCATCAAGAATACCGATACCGATTCTGCCAAAGCCTGGTCTTAATATATTTTCGCGATGCCCTTTGGAATTCATCAATCCTTCATGTGCCAGTGAAAGTGTTTGGGCAAGCGCAAGGTTTTCGCCGGCCAGTGTAAAATGAACATTGGCTTCACGCATACGGTCAAACGGATTAGCGCCTTCGGGTGTGAGATGCGCAAAATAACCGCGTTTAAACATATCCGCCGAATGTACAAGCGCCACTTTCCTTAGTGCACTGTCCGCAGCGAGCAAAGACAGCCCTGCCTTGCGCCTCTCTTTATTCACCAGATCCAGCATTTTTGTTTCGAGGTCAGAACGTTCTATAAAATCAGAGGTTTTAAACGGCAGCTTTACAATCTCATTACTTTCCGGCTCCACCGTTAATTTATTCATGCTCCGGTTAACGGCCTCATCAAATACGGGGGATAATTTTTCATTCAGCCACTCTGCAGGCATCACGAAATTATCGGCCACAATACTCTTACGCGCCGCATCGGCCACATCTTTGGAAATGGACAGGGAAAATAGTAATGCAGAAAGTATGGACGCCAGTATCAGCCCGTTGATAAACCCCGGTATCATGCCTGCAGCATAATTAATTGCACTGCGGTGCATACGCATACTGGCTGCACTTAAAATAGCATCAATAATAAATGATAACAATAACCGGATTGCGGTTATAGCAATTATGAGTGATAATGGTGCGCTCCATACGCCAAGCGATGGCACATATTTTTCAATAAGTTTCGCAAGGAAAGGATAAAACACAAACCCGAAGCAAATGCTGGCTATCCAGCCGAATAATCCAAGGCTGCCGGCTAAGAAACCACGTTGCCAGCCCGCCCACATTGCCAGCAGCATAACTGCAATTAATAACGCATCTACCCAATTCATTGGGGCGTGCATAAGCAAAAACTATGCTACCTGTATAAAAAGTTTGTTATGGAGTTTTATTGATCAAAATTTTTATTGATTGGCGCAGGCCCCATTTTGAGCATGGCCATTAACTGGTTCATCGTTTTTTGCATGCCTTCAGTGCTGCCATCGAGAAATATTACATTGCACTTACCATATTCAGCAAAGTTTTTTATGGCTTCCGTCCACATGCTGAACAAAATAACATTTGTATCAAGGTTGGCCTGTTTCATTTGTTCGGCCGCCTGGCTCATACCACGTGCCACTTCTTCCCGGAAAAGTGCAACACCCTGGCCACGCAAACGGGCGGCTTCGCGTTCTGCTTCGGCAGCAATTTTTATAGCATTACCTTCTGCTTCTGCGCCTTTTGTTTTGGTGATGAGTAAAGCCTGGCCTTCATTTTCTGCAGCAGCTTTCAGGTTATTGCTGGCAACCACCTTGCTCATGCTTTCCATGATAGCTTTATCAAAAGTGATATCGTTTATTTGCAGGTCAAGTAAATGATAGCCCCAGTCTTCCAGCACATGGTCCACTTCAAACTTTACAGATTCCACCAAATCTTTTCTCAAGCCAAGTATTTCGCTTTGCCTTTTTGTGGCCACATAGGAACGGATATTTCCTTCAATCGTGCGCACCAGTGCCTGCATTAAATCTTTATCACTAATAAATTTAAACGCCACTTTCTTTACCGTTTCTTCTTCTGCATTCATTACGGCATACAGCAGCATGCTTTTAAAATAAACATTTGCCTGGTCCTGTGTTACGGCCTGGAATTCGAGTTCCACAGAACGGTTTTGAATGCTGATGCGGCGGTATATCTGTTCGAGTATTGGTATTTTAAAATTAAGGCCGGGCCTTAATATGCGCTGGTATTTTCCAAACATGGTTATCACTGCAATTGTGGCCTGGTTAACGGTTACAAGCCCGCTGAAAACAATGAACAGCAGAACAGCCAGCCACCAGTAGTTAAGTATTTCCATAAGTAATTAATTTTTGGGAAAGATAATAAGAGTTAAACATAACAGGGCGGTTTTGCGTATAATAAACACGGCTTATTATACTATACGATAGCAATCAGCTTTCCACAAATGTAACCTGAAGCGCAATCATTGAGTGAATACCAACAATGCCAAACAGCGGCAGCCCGGGAAGAAGCGGTAATAGAATTTTGAGCCGGGCATTGCGTTTCGCTGATTTTTAAGGCCTGGTTATTTTTTGATTGGCAGCGCTGGCAACAGCTTCTGTGGCATTGCACATGCAGCTATTCTTATACTTCCGGAGATGGTTATATAAACAGTAAACATATTGTTTTATAGCAAAGTCTATAAAAACTTTAAGTGAACTTATTATGATGCCTCTTCCCACACCTGCACCAAATACGACAGCATTTCAACCGCTTTTTGCATATCTTTTACACCAACCCATTCATGCCTGCTGTGAATGGCCTGCATACCTGTAAATAAATTAGGACAGGGCAAACCCGTAAAACTTAAGCGGCTGCCATCTGTACCACCACGAATGGGTTCATTTTCTATTTTTAAACCGGCACGTTTGTATGCCTGCTTTGCATACGATATAACTTTTGGATAATGATCCAAAACCTCCTTCATATTGCGGTATTGTTCCGTTACTTTAAACTCCATCCTTGCCCTCTTGGAATATTTCTTTAAAACCTTTGCAGCTATAGTTTGCAGCCGTTCTTCATGGTTTTTAAGCTCAAGTGTATCAAAATCGCGGACAATAAAATCGATGGTTGCTTTTTCTGCCACACCATTTATAGCAACCGGATGCACAAAACCTTTTCTTTTGGAAGTTGTTTCCGGGCTCCATTCATCTTTAGGCAAAGCATCTACAATGGCACTTGCAATTTTAATAGCGTTTACCAATTTGTTTTTTGCATAGCCCGGGTGCGCTATCACACCATGAATAGTTATGCGCACGGCATCTGCGCTAAAGGTTTCATCCTCCAGTGTGCCGGCCTCGCCGCCATCTAAAGTATAGGCATAATCAGCATCCACTTTTTTAAGATCGAGCATGGCGGTACCCTGCCCCACTTCTTCATCCGGTGTAAATAAGATTTTTATTTCGCCATGTTTTATTTCAGGATGTGTAACAAGATAATTGGCCAGGTCCATAATAATGGCAACACCGCTTTTATCATCTGCACCCAATAAAGTTAACCCGCTTGCTGTTATTATATCATGTCCTTTATGTTCTTTTAAATAAGGATAATCTTTTTTTGAAATAACCTGCGTGGTATCATCGGGCAGCACAATATCTTTCCCATTATAATTTTTATGCAGTATGGGCTTTACGTTTGTACCGCTGCAGTCAGGCGCTGTATCAATATGGCTGCAGAAACAAATAACCGGCACTTTTTTATTAGTGTTGGAAGGGATGGTTGCATACAGGTATGCATATTTATCTGTATGAACGTCTTTCAGGCCGAGCGCCTTCAGTTCTTCAGCAAGCAGGTTACTTAAATGCTTTTGTTTTTCTGTTGATGGATGCCTGTCACTTTCAGGATCGCTTTGCGTATCAATCGTTACATAGCGCATAAATCTTTCTGTAACGGTATGCTCATATCCTTTAATCATATTGAATAATTGAGCAACAAATAAACGGTTTCTGTCAATTATTTCCCTATAAAAAAATTAATGCTTAATTTTCATTAACCAAAAAACAGCAACGATGAAATCACCATAAAAGTTTTTGCACAAATTCATACCTAAAGCAATAAAAACTTTTATGCAAAATACCATGTAACAAAATTCAAATAAAAATATACAAACATGAAAATACTTATCGGCTCTATAGTTGGCGGCATTATCATTTTTATATGGCAGTTTCTTTCATGGACGATGCTTAACCTTCACGAACCTGCCCAGCAGTACACGCCAAAACAGGATAGCATAATGGCTTATTTAAATACACAATTTGATTCCAGCGGAGGTTACTTTATGCCTAACCTGCCCAAAGATGCTTCGCAGGATGACATGAAAAAGTTTGAGGAAAACGCTATGGGCAAGCCCTGGGCACAGATTGCCTATCATAAATCTTATGATGCCAGCATGGGGATGAATATTGTAAGGGCCTTGATTACCGATATCATCATCGTTTTATTTTTCTGCTGGATAGTCTCCGGGTTTACAGCAAATAGTTTCGGCAAAACTTTTCTTGCAGCTTTATTAACGGCATTGATCATTTCGCTTTACTCCAATTATATTATTCATATCTGGTATCAAACCTTTGACCTGGAAGCGCATTTTATAGATAATCTTGTTAGCTGGGGCGCAACGGGCGTCTGGCTTGGATGGTGGCTCAACAGGAAAAAAGTATAGCGCGGCATAAAAGCAACGCCTTATTAAAAAAGTTCAGGATGCCATTTCCAATTGGAAAGGCCTATGCTAAAAATTTAGCATGCCATCCGTTATTTATAGCATCCCCCATAAGTATCATTTGTGCAGCTTTTTTTAAGTTGAATAAATGTTGCGCTGCCACTCATCATTAAAAACTTTGTTTATTGCTGTAAAGCCTACAAGTTTGTGATTTTTTGAGGGAAAAAACAGGCAAAACATGTTTCTTTGCCGCCTGAAAAATTGGGCTCAGATGTGCAATTTTTGCACGATCATTTTCCGCTGGTAGCTCCGAACAGGATTTAACAATGCTAACCTGCCGGCCGGATGCCTTAACAAAACAAACAGCACATGAAACCAACTATAAATAATTTCAGAACAGGCAAAATGCGTTTAATAAGTTCATTTATACCCGTCGCCTGCTTATTTTTTCTTGCTTCCTGTGGCAATAAAGCAGGCCAGCGACAAGCGGCCGATATGCCGCCACCGGCTTACCCGGTTTTTAAGGTAATCGCTCAAACAAGCACTATTAAAACAGATTATCCTGCCACATTACAGGGTGAGCAAAACATAGAGATACGTCCCAAAATAGATGGTTATATAGAAAAGATATATGTAGATGAAGGAGCCGTTGTAAAAAAAGGACAGTTGCTTTTCCGCATCAATGCCCCGCAATACCAGCAGGATGTAAACAATGCCGCCGCCGCCATAAGCAGTGCCGAAGCCGATGTAAGTGCTGCTGAATTGCAGGTAAAAAAAGTAAAGCCGCTGGTAGAGCAGGATATTGTAAGTAAGTATGAACTTGAATCTGCTGAATACACTTTACAGGCACGTAAGGCTACATTGGCGCAGGCCAGGGCTAACCTTGCCAATGCCAAAATAAATCTTGGTTATGCCGATGTAACAAGCCCTGTAAACGGCGTGGTTGGCACTATTCCGTACAGACTGGGAAGTTTGGTGAGCAGCACCACAACGATGCCGCTGACGACTGTTTCAAGCATCAATAATGTGTTTGCCTATTTTTCCATGAATGAAAAACAGTTGCTCGATTTTTCACGGGAATATAAAGGCAACACCCTGGAGGCAAAACTTAAACAATTGCCCGCTGTAACACTCATATTAGCTGATGGCAGTGAATACCCGGAAAAAGGCCGTGTGGAAACAGTTGCCGGGCTATTAAATACAGAAACAGGCTCGGCGAGCTTCCGCGCTGTATTTCCAAACCCGGTTCACCTGCTGCGCAGCGGCGCCAGTGCGGTGATTGAAATACCTGTTACCATTAACGATGCCATCATCGTTCCGCAAAGATCAACGTACGAGCTGCAGGGCAAGCGTTTTGTTTATCTCGTAAACGACAGCAATAAAGTTATCAGCACCGAAATAGAAGTGATGTCTGTTGCCGCAGGTCAGTATTTTGTTGTTACCGGTGGTTTAAAGCCCGGTAACACCGTGGTGTATGAAAGCACCTCTTCCTTACAGGACAGCACAGTTATTAAACCGGATATGCAGCCGGAAAACAAGGTGTACAACCTTAAGTGATCATTCTTATTTAAACTGATTTATGCTAAAAACATTTATAGAAAGGCCCGTTCTTTCAACGGTAATTTCGGTTATACTTGTCATATTGGGGCTCATCGGCATCTTTACTTTACCTATTACACTATACCCGGATATTGCGCCGCCCACGGTACGCGTTTCAGCTTTTTACCAGGGTGCTAATGCCGATGTGGTAATGAAGAGCGTTATCGTTCCGCTGGAGGAACAGATAAACGGCGTGGAGAACATGACCTATATGACCTCTTCTGCCGGCAACGACGGCTCTGCAGGCATTACTATTTATTTTAAACAAGGCACCAACCCCGATCTCGCAGCCGTAAACGTACAAAACCGCGTGTCAAGGGCAACGCCGCTGTTACCTGCCGAGGTAACAAGGGCCGGCGTTACCACTACCAAACAACAGAGCAGCATGGTAATGGTGTTTGGCCTGAACAGCAGCAACAAATCTTTTGATGCCAAGTTTTTGCAGAACTATGCCAATATCAACCTTGTGCCCATGATCAAAAGGATTAACGGCGTAGGTGATGCGCAGGCCTGGGGCACGGGTGATTACTCCATGCGGATATGGCTGAACCCTAATGCCATGGCCGTTTATGGTTTGGTGCCGGATGATATTACGAATGCATTGGCCGAACAAAATATAGAAGCAGCGCCGGGAAAGATTGGCGAAAACAGCAACCAGTCTTTTGAATATGTGTTGAAATATAAAGGCCGGCTTGAAAAGCCGGAAGAGTATGAAAACATTGTCATCCGCTCTGCCCGAAATGGCCAGTTATTAAGGCTGAAAGATGTGGCGCGTATTGAGCTCGGTTCATTGTATTATAATATTACGTCCTTAACGGATGGGCAGCCTTCCATTGTTTTAGGGATCTTTCAAACAGCGGGTTCCAATGCGCATGAAATGATCGGGGAAATTAACCGCACTTTAGACCAGGCGGCAAAAACATTTCCCCCCGGCGTTACCAAAACCATGATTTTTTCCGCAGACGATTTTTTAAATGTCTCCATAGAAAAAGTTGTCGAAACATTGCTTGAAGCATTCGTGTTGGTGTTTATAGTTGTGTTTATTTTTTTGCAGGACATCCGTTCCACTTTAATTCCGGCCATTGCCGTTCCGGTGGCTATTATCGGCACTTTCTTCTTTTTGCAATTGTTTGGCTTTACCATTAACCTGCTTACATTATTTGCGCTGGTACTGGCCATTGGTATTGTGGTGGACGATGCCATTGTGGTGGTAGAAGCCGTGCATGCCAAGCTGGATCATGGCGCTGAATCTGCCCGCAAAGCCACCCTGGAAGCAATGAGTGAGATCAGCGGCGCCGTAATATCCATCACGCTCGTAATGGCGGCGGTATTCCTGCCTGTTACTTTTATCACCGGTTCCACAGGAATCTTTTATAAACAGTTTGGTTTAACGCTGGCCGTGTCCATCATTATTTCTGCTGTAAATGCCTTAACGCTCAGCCCGGCGCTTTGTGCGTTGTTTTTAAAACCACACCATGAAAACAAACTACGCAAAGGTTTTATGCAACGTTTCTATGCAGCCTTCAATGCCGGTTTTGGCGCCATGACGAATAAGTACAAACGCTCTGTAAGCTTTTTGGCAAAGCGTAAATGGATAGCACTGGCAGGCATTGTTGCATTTGGTTTTTTATTATGGTATTTAATGAAAACCACGCCCGGCGGTTTTGTGCCGAATGAAGACCAGAAGTTTATTATGGCGGATATATCCCTGCCACCGGCCTCTTCACTTGAACGCACTTCTGTTATTTCCGACGAGGTAGCAAAGATCTGCAGCAGCATGCCGGAAGTGGCATCGGTAACGCAGGTAGGCGGTTTCGGGCTCTTAAGCGGAGGCAATGGCGGTTCGTATGCAGCTTTCTTTATGGAATTAAAACCCTGGGATGAACGCAAAGGCGACGAACATTCTGTTGATGCCGTGATACAGAAAATGTTTGCGCAAACAGCCGGTATAAAAGGTGCCAATATCCTGTTTTTTGCACCCCCGACACTGGAAGGTTTTGGTAATACCAGCGGGTTTGAGTTCCAGGTGCAGGACAGAACGGGTGGCGACATTAACAGCTTTGTACAGGTAAACAATAAATTTCTTGCAGCCCTGAACCAGCGGCCCGAAATACAATATGCCACGAGTTTTTTCAATACTAATTTTCCGCAATACGAGGTGGAGCTGAATGTACCGAAATGTAAAGAAGCCAATGTTTCGCCGGCTGCCGTTTTAGGCACATTGCAGGGTTATTATGGCGGATTATATGCCTCCAATTTTAATGAATTTGGCAAGCAATACCGCGTAATGGTGCAGGCCGATGCCGATTACCGTGGTACGGTGCAGGGCCTTAACAATATTTATGTGAGAACCGATAATAATGTAATGGCGCCGGTATCGGAATTCGTAACGCTAAAAAGAGTGTATGGGCCGGAGTTCATCAACCGCTTTAATATGTTTACCTCCATTGCCGTATCCGGTTCTCCGAATAAAGGGTATAGCTCAGGCGATGCCATTAAAGCCATACAGGAGACAGCTGCAGAAACTTTACCGGAAGGCTATAGTTACGAGTTTTCAGGATTAAGCAGGGAAGAAATATCAAGTGGCGGGCAAACCCTTTACATTTTTATTTTGTGCCTGGTGTTTGTGTATTTCCTGCTAAGTGCGCAGTATGAAAGTTATATCCTGCCTTTTGCCGTACTGTTGTCGTTGCCCATGGGTCTTGCCGGTGCATTTATATTCGCCAATTTATTTGGCGTTCAAAATAATATTTACCTGCAAATAACACTTATTATGCTTATTGGCCTGCTGGCCAAGAACGCCATTTTAATTGTGGAGTTTGCCGCCGCCAGGCGGCGGGAAGGCCAAACTATTGTGCAGGCAGCTATTAATGGCGCAGTTGCCCGTTTGCGCCCCATCTTAATGACATCGCTGGCTTTTATATTTGGTATTATGCCATTGATGGTTTCAGCGGGCGCCGGGGCGGCCGGTAACCGCTCTATTGGCACAGGCGCTGTTGGCGGCATGCTGATCGGCACCATACTCGGCGTATTTGTTATTCCAACGCTATTCATCATTTTTCAATCCCTGCAGGAAAAAATCAGCAGTAAGCCTTTGCCTGCTGCGCAAAATGCAGGAAATGAATCTTCATCAAATCAATCATAATTATCAAAACAGTTGATTGAACCATGATCAGAAAATATTTCAAACCACAATACATAATTCTTGCAGCTATATTGGCGGCAACATCATGCGTTACGCAGAAATACCAGCAGCCAGGCATGGATGTAAACGGGCAGTTATACCGGGATACAGCAGCTAATGTTGCTACAATCAGCGACACTTTAACAAGCGGCGATACATCTTCCATTGCTGATTTGCCTTACACGCAACTATTCAGTGATACAGTATTACAGCACCTTATAGCTGAAGGCATACATGAAAATCTTGATTTAAAAACAGCCATGCAGCGCATTAATGAAGCGTATGCTAATTTAAAGCAAAGCAAAGCCGCTTTCTGGCCCAGTCTTGATGCAGGCGCAAATGTTACCTTCAGCAAGCAATCGGCTGCCGCCCTTAATCTTCCACCGGAATATATCGGCACTTTTCCCCTCAGTACCACTAATTACCAGTTAAGCCTAACTACGAGCTGGGAAGCAGATATATGGGGCAAATTAAAAAGCACAAAAAAGGCAGCTTTTGCCAACTGGCTGCAAAGCGAAGCTGCTACACGTGCCGTGCAAACGCAATTAATTGCCAACATTGCCACTTATTATTATCAACTGCTTTCGCTGGACCAGCAATTAAAAATTACAGAAGAAACTTTAAAAACCAGGATTGACGAAGTAAAAACCATGAAGGCATTAAAGGAAAGCGCCGTAGTAACCGGTGCTGCCGTGGTGCAAAGCGAAGCCAACCGGTATGCCGCTGAAGTGTTGATTCCGGATTTGAAAAGAAATATACGCGAAACAGAAAATGCATTATGCGTTTTGCTGGCAAGAACGCCCGGTGCCATTAAACGCACATCAATGGATGAGCAAAAGCCTTATGGCAACCTGCAAACCGGCGTTTCTTCACTCCTGTTAAAAAACAGGCCCGATGTGCAGCAGGCTGAATTAGCCTTCAGAACGGCATTTGAAAATACGAATGTGGCGCGTACTTATTTCTATCCCCAGCTAACATTAACGGCACAGGGGGGTGCTTCCACGCTGCTTATTAAAAACCTGTTTGACATGTCAATCTTTTACAACATCGTTTCAGGCCTTACACAACCTATATTCAATAAAGGTCTAAACAAGGCGCGTTTGAGCATAGCGAAGGCGCAGCAGCAGGAAGCTTATTATGGCTACCGGCAAACTTTGCTAAATGCCGGCGGAGAAGTATCGAATGCATTGTATGCTTATCAAACAGCAATCGAAAAAGAGACAAGCCGGGGATTGCAAATAGAATCGCTGAATAAAGCGGTTAACTATACAAAGCAATTATTGCAATACAGCTCTGCAACAAATTATACGGATGTGCTTACCTCAGAACAATCTTTATTGGCTGCGCAATTAAGCGGGGTAAACGATAAGCTGCAGGAATTGCAGGCAATAGTTGAATTGTACAGGGCGCTGGGCGGTGGCTGGAAATAGGAAACAATTACCTGTTTACTCTTTAAGCTGAACAGAACAGGAATAATTTTTCGAGGTCATCAACCTTATCAAAACTCACCCTGTTTTGTTTGAGGTAGGTTTTAATTTTTTGTTCATTTGCGGGGAATGCTTTCATAAACGAGTTTTTATTAGCCCTGTTAAATTGTGCATTGCCCGTAACCAGCACGTATGTTGTTCTCACTGTTATTTCAATATCCTCACTCGCCACAAGTGTTTTCAGGCCGGTGTACAGAAAAAAATTCTTATAAGTTTCAATGCCCGATCCCACATGGTTTGGCAAACCAAGCGCACCAATTTTAACGGGTATGTAGCTGGCTGTACGTTCAACTGCAAGTTTTACCGCACCGGTAGCTGCAACAACCTGATAATATACATTATTGGCAAAAAAGAAAACTTCGTTGTTAATGTATATAGAATCCACTGTTGAAGGCTCTGCAATTACAAGGGTATCGCCTTGCGGGGAAATAAATTCCAGCTGGCAGATAGTTAAATTAAAATTCATCTTCGATTTAAGCGTATTGCCATCTTTCAATTTTACGATAGCATCACTGAAACGCGGAAAAAGATAATAGGATATGGAGGAAAGGCTTTCACCCGCCTTAACTGTTTTCTTTTCAGATGTTTGGGCAAAACAGGAGCTGCAGAAATAAAAAGTTATAAATGCAATTAGTTGAAAATGTTTTTTCATAAAATAAGCATAAGCAAATAGCAATTTACTCAGTTTATGAAAACGAAACATATTAACCTGCCGGTAAAAAGCATTAATAATTTTTGTTGGCAATTAAACAATTGTAATCCGGTATTGCAAATGGAAAAGGGTAAAAAAGAAGTTTAATGTTGCAGGCATCAAGTGCAGGTACAGCAACATTAAACTTTAGTGTATAGCATTAAGGAGCGATGATCAACGGGCTTTTGCCTTTAATATCAACCAGCTCCAGGTCAAATACAAGCTCTTTGCCGGCAAGTGGGTGGTTGGCATCAAGTGTAATAGATTCTTCATTAATGGCTGTAATTACAACCGGTAATTCCTGGCCATTGTCGCCATGCATTTGCAGGGTCATGCCAACTTCAGGGGTAATATCCGGCGGGAAATTTTTAATCGGAAATTCAATTACCATTTCTTCCTGTCTTGGGCCATAAGCTTCATCAGCCGGTATAGAGATGGTTTTTTTGTCACCAACAGCCATTCCGGTTACGCCTTCATCAAAACCCTTTATCACCATACCGCTGCCCACTTCAAATTCAAGTGGCTGGCGGCCTGCGCTGCTGTCGAATGTTGTGCCGTCTGTAAGGCGGCCATGATAATGTACTTTTATTTGGTCACCTTTTTTTACTTGTTGCATAAAATAATTTTTATGATGAATAATAATTTACAATCAAATTGTGTGCGGAACTATTAAGATAGGCCGGCGGCAAATGTATTATTTAATAATTATGCACCCGAAAAATAAAGGGGTAAGTGTTCTATTTTAGCAAACTATTCAACTCACTTATTAATGAAAGAGGAAAAAGAAAAGTTAAGGCTTGATAAATATTTATGGAGTATCCGCATTTTTAAAACAAGGGCGCAAGCTTCCGAGGCATGCGAAAAAGGCCGCGTTAGATTGAATGATGCACCGGTGAAAGCTTCAAGAAATGTAAACGTTGGTGATACATATGCTGTTAAAACAAATGATAGAAAATGGTTGATACAAGTGAGTGGCCTGCTTGATCATCGCGTGCAGCACAGCGAAGCCATTAAATATTATATTGATCTTACACCTGAAGAAGAAAAAGAAAAAATACAAATGCAGGCAGCAAGTTTTTATACCGGCAAACGCCTGAGCAAAACCGGCAGGCCTACTAAAAAACAAAGACGTAACCTGGATGAATTTAAGGATGATGTTTAATTAAAAAACACCACACTGCTATAGCCTTTTATCTTTGCGGGATGAAGATTGATATCCTTACTGTTTTGCCTGAGTTGCTGGAAAGCCCGTTAAATCACAGCATCATGAAAAGGGCACAGGAAAAAAACCTGCTTACCGTGCGGCTATTCAATTTACGCAAATGGGCGGTGAATGATTACGGCCAGGTGGATGACTATCAATACGGCGGCGGCGCAGGCATGGTAATGATGTGCGAACCTTTGGCAAATGCTATTGATGAACTGAAGCTCGAAACAAATTATGACGAGGTTATTTACATGACACCTGATGCAGAAATATTCAATCAAAAAATGGCCAACCAGCTTTCGCTGAAAGAAAACCTGCTCATTATTTGCGGGCATTATAAAGGCATTGACCAGCGCATACGCGATAATTATATAACGAAAGAAATTTCTGTTGGCAATTTTGTTTTAAGCGGCGGTGAGCTTGCGGCTGCTATTATTGTTGATGCCGTTGGCAGGTTAATTCCCGGCGTGCTGAATGATGAAACTTCTGCCCTCTTTGATTCTTTCCAGGACGATTTATTGGCGCCGCCGGTTTATACACGCCCTGCAAAATTCAGGGATTGGGAAGTTCCTGGAATTCTGTTAAGCGGTGATCCCAAAAAAATAGAAGCCTGGCGCTATGATAAAGCCGTTGAACTCACCAGGCTGAAAAGACCGGAACTTTTGAAAGAGGATGATGTATAACAGGAAAAGCTGTTGATCACTTTATTCTTTATAACTCTTTTGATCCAATGCTGCCGGGCTCCATGCTGTAAAGAAATCAGCTATTTTTTCTTTATTATAACCTTTGCCTTCTTCAAGATAAACAGAGTTTTGCGTGTGAATGCGGTTGCCGTTTTCATCAAGCACTATAAAAACAGGAAAACCGAAACGCTGCGGGTAACCGTATTTGGCAAACAGTTTTTGATTTTTATTTTCTTCACTGTAGTTAAGATGATAAACCACAAAATCTGCATTCACTATTGAATCGAGCTTTGCATCATTGGCAACCGTTATGCTAAAGCGTTTACACCAGCTGCACCAGTTGCCGCCGCCTTGTATCAATACATATTTATGGGTTGACTTTGCCAGTTTAACGGCTGCAGCAATTTCTTTTTCAGCATTAGCTTTGGGATTATATAAATGTGCAGTATCGGTGCTTTGCGATTGCGCCTGTAAAAAAATAAACAGGCCCAGCGTAAATAAAAATCCTTTCATTATATAAATTTAATTGAATGCAAATGTATTCATCGTTTAATGTCTTGCAAACGAAATTAACTTTGTATAAACCGTGGTATGGAATTAAACAAAATACTTACAGTAACATTTACATTATTTGCGGTTATTGATATTATAGGTTCAATACCAGTGCTTATAGCGCAAAAAAATAAAACCGGCCAGCTTAATTCATGGAAAGTAACACTGGCAAGCGGTGTTTTAATGCTGTTGTTTTTGTATGCCGGCAGGCCCATATTGAAAGTAATGAACCTGGATGTGCATTCCTTTGCTGTGGGCGGTTCCATTGTTATGTTTTTAGTTGGGCTTGAAATGGTGCTGGGCCTTGATATTTTTAAAGAAGAGCCGGGCTCAACCGGAACGCTGGTTCCCATTGCATTTCCGCTGATTGCAGGCACGGGAACGCTCACAACTATTATGTCGCTTAAAGCAAACTTTGAAGACAATTATATACTTATGGGCATTCTCATAAACCTTGTAATTATTTTCATAGCTCTCCATTTATTAAAATGGCTTGAAAAAATTTTAGGTAAAGCAGGCCTGATTGCGATACGTAAATTTTTTGGCGTTATACTGCTTGCTATCGCGGTAAAAATATTCGGCAGCAGCCTGCAGGCATTCGGGAAATAATATTGCCACAGATGCATAGATTTTATTTGTGTAGCTGTGGCTAATCCCACTAATTCACCATTTCAAGATCGCAAAACCAAAATCCATATTTCTTTTTTACATCGTCCACATTATTCAATCTTGACACTTCGTATTGCTTATACGTTGTTCTTCCCTGCTTAAACTTTACGGGCTGTTTAAATATAGGGCCGTCAAAAACAAAAGAATGAAACTCTCCATTTTCACCGCAGGGATCAACATTCTTTGGCAAGTCATTAATAAAAGATTCATCTATCAATCTTCCACAAAAATTTTTATCAAGAAAAGCAGCATTTACGCATGCGATAACAGCTTTAAAGCCAGTATCTACAAATTCTTTTATTAAAACAGCGGTATCCGTTTTCCACAATGGAAAAACACATTCCAGGCCGCCGGATTTTAGTTTTTCTTCCCGGTATGTTCTAAGGTCTTCCAGGAAAATATCACCATAGATGGATGTATAGCAGCCCTTATCTCTTAATACAGTCAATGCTTCGCGCATCTTTGTTTCATATTCTTCCATTGACGGATCTTCGGATAATTCAACTGTAATTAACGGTAATCCAATAGCCGCAGCCTGCGCTTCCGTTAGAGACCTTCGTACACCATGCATGGATACGCGGTTATGAACACTGTTAAAGCTTGTAAGCAAATACTGAATATCATACTCCCCTGAAAGCAATGCCTTATGTAAAGCTAATGCTGCATCTTTTCCCCCGCTCCAGTTAAAAAATGAAGGTGTCTTCAACATGGTTATTTTGGTTTGAGTAAATATCTTTTCTAAATAATACATTCCTGTTCTAAGCAGCAGCAAACAGTTTGCGCCTAAACAATCGCGGTAACGATCTTCAATAAAATCCTTTCCTCGATACTGAATTGTATGCCGTAACATTGGCACTGTAATATATTGCCTGCTTTGCGCTCAAAGATACAGCCGCAACGCGGACAAATCTTTTCTTCATAAGCAGGCATACAATATTATGCCTCTTCAATATTTCTTTGCCTTGACCAAATAAAGATTTTTATGGACATCCAAACACCGCGGCAACATTCTTATACGCGCTTTATAATTTGAAACGAAGGCCGGCATTTACCGTTGTGCCTTGTACAGCATAGCCATACACTTCATAGTAGTTTGTGGTATTGGCAATATTCTTTATATCAACAAAAACATTCAAATGTTTCTTCAGAAAACTGTATTGAATATAAGCGCCCCATAAAGTGTAAGCATTTAAATCAACCTGGGAAGACAGGAATGTTTCCGGATCAAAATAATTATCGGTGCGCTTGCCCGTTACCTGCAAAGTGGTGCTTACATACAAAGACGGTGTTATGTTATAACCTGCAAATAGTTTAACAGCATTCTTCGGCCTGCGCACAAGATTAAAATAGCTGGTGTCTTTACCGGAAGTTTTATCTGTAAGCTTGCCGGTTATATACGCATAAGAGGCGCTTAATTGCAAATTTTTGTTATTGTAATTCACCTCAGCCTGTACGCCATAATCATGTTGCCTGTTTAAATTTTCATAACCATTGGCGCCATAAATAATTACATCATTGATATAACGGTTAAAACCATTAACCGTAACCGCTAATTTTTTATCTATAAAAAAAGTTTGCGCACCGGCTTCCTGCGTGTTTGATTTTTCGGGCTTCAGGCGTGGATTAGCGCCATAAGGCCCAAACAATTCGCTGATAGAAGGCGCCCTGAAACCGCTTGTAACGTTTGCAAAAATTTTTACGGTATTGTTTATAAGATAAGAAGGATTAAAACTGTATGTAAGGTTATCGCCGTATTGATTGTGATGATTGTACCTGCCGCCGAGCTCAAGATTAAAACCATTATTACTGTGTAAAAAGAAAGATATATACGGGCTGATAATGCTGTTGGTGCTATCAACATCTTTTATTCTATAAGATTGATAATTCAATCCTGCCACCATTTGTATATGCCTGCTGAAGGTTTGATTGACGTAGGCTTCCGCATGATTAAACTTCCCGCTCGACTGAAAAGCATACGAGCTCCTGTAATCACGTTTTGTGAAATCATAGCCATAATTAAAATGCAAGCTGCCATTTTTATAATTATAGTTGCCGTTAAGCCCTGTATTTACAAGCGAAGAGATATATGTGTTTGGTGCATCCATAAATGCATCAGCATCATAACCGCCTTTAAAATGCGTGTAACGGAAATAAGGTGAAAGCTTAAACTTATCCGTTATATTAATACCAATAATTCCCTGCAAGGCATGCTGCGTAAATCCATCTTTATCAAAACCTGCTTTGCCTGTTGTATCTTTTGCTTCGCTTATGCCATCAGTATTATAATAAGTATAATTCAGATTATATTCCAGCAACTTAGCTTTCTGGCTTATATTGGCATTGCCTTTAATACTGTTATAGCTGCCATAAGTAAGCAACCCGTTTAACTGCGGCTTTTTTGTATCCGGTTTTTTTGAAATGATATTTACAACACCGGCCACTGCATTGGACCCATATAAAGTACTTTGGCTGCCCTGCAAAATTTCAATGCGCTCAACATTGTCGAGCGATAATAAACGCAAATCAAAGCTGCCGCCAACGCCTGCAGGTTCATTGAGTGGAATACCATCCAGTAAAATCAGGGTGTATTTATCTGTTGCGCCAAGCAGGTATAATGATTTGTCTTTGCCGGGATTGCTTGTTGCGCTGTTAATAGTAATGCCAACCTGTTCATTTAATATTTGCGCCAGGTCTTTGCTGCCGCTGCGTTCAATCTGGTCTTTGGTAATTACTTTAATAACCTTGCCCGTTTCGCTCATTTTCTTGGGCGATTTTGTTGCGGTAACTACTACATCATCCAATAAATTTTCTGATGAATCTGTTTGCGCTTTTACAAATTGTGTAAGCGCCAATACAAGTGCGGTAACAATAATTTTTTTCATGCTCATTCTTCTTTTGAATGTTTTAAATGTTTTTGAAGAATGAACTTTCGCGAAGAATAATAGAAATGAAAATGTCTTCTGCAGTAAGACCTTATCATTCTGCCTTTCACCCGAAAGCCCAGATAATATTTTTGTTTGGCAGGTCTTCTGGCTTGCCGGCTGCTGAAATCCTTCCCGTTCGTTCCCGAACAGTGGTTTTATATTCAGCAGGTGAATAATGAATAAGATAGAATACTCATAATTCACAAAGCTTACAGCTACGGGGATAGCTCCTGATTTTAACAGGATTCCCTTTTAATTTGTCAGATGAAAATTCTTCCATCCTTCAAAACCAAACCGGCGGCAAATGTAGTTATTTGAAAATATCAAAAAAGAAATGATTTTCCTTTCATAAAATTTCCGGCAGGCAACAAAAATTTTAGCCGTTATTGCAACGCTTTATCATTTGCCATTGTCAGCTAAACATCCGGATGGACTATAAAGAACTTGTAAAGAATTGCCTTAGAGGAAAGTCGGAAGCGCAAAAACAACTATATAATCATTTTGCAGCTGACATGTATGGCATTTGCTACAGATATACTAAATCTGCAGCCGATGCGGAAGATGTTTTGCAGGAAGGTTTTATAAAGGTTTTTCGCAATCTTCAGCACTACCGGCAGGAGGGCGAGCTGGGCGCATGGATACGGCGCATCATGGTAAATACAGCCTTGAATTATCTTAAGCAGAGTAAACGCTACAGCACAGAAATGCTATATGAAGAAGACAATCTTCACCCGGTATCTACAGAAAATCCGATGATTCATTTACAGGCAAAAGAACTGGCAGATTTAATACGGCAATTGCCAACCGGATGCCAAACTATTTTTAACCTTCACGCAGTGGAAGGTTTTACGCATGTGGAGATTGGCGAAATGCTGGGCATACATACCGGCACTTCAAGATCGCAGTATGCGAGGGCAAGAACAATGATGGTTGCCTGGATTGAGAAAAGAAATGAGAAAATTAAACAACAGCGGTATGCAGGAAAATGAATTTGAAAAACAGGTGAAAAATTTGATGGAGGGCTTTAAGCCGGCTCCGTCTGATGAAGCCTGGGCAAAAATAAGCCGCAGGCTGAAGGAGAAGCGCCGGCGCAGGTTGCCCTTCGTTTTTTTGCTGGCTACAGGTTTGGCTGCTGCGGGATTGCTATTTTATTACACAGGCAATAAAAAAGACACAGTACAAAATACAGTTGCAACAAATAACAGCAATACAGCTATTGCACAGGATAGCGCAGCCTTCGACTCAGGTGTAGCTGCAATAAACGATGAAGTTGAAAAGAACAATATTGATAGCCGCAAATCTCCATTGCCGCCAGCTAAAAGCCAGGTTAACTTCATCAGCAAAAACGGGCATGGGGTTGGTATTAACAAAAGCATCGGAAAAAATCAAACTCCTATTCCTTCAACTATAACAAAGGGCAATGCCTTAAACAGCAAAGAACAGCCCGGTAATGTTATAACAAATGCTAACAGTGATAACGATAAAGCTGATGCATTGCAAAAAGATATAACACAAGAGAATCCTGAAACAACCCAGGCCATCAATCAACCGCCGGTTACCATTGATAATAACATTGCTAAAAACGACTCAAGCAATACGCTGCACAATAATATAGAAATTGCAAAACCGGTTTTGCAAAACAATAAACTTCCTAAATGGCAGTGGGGTGTAAATGCTTCTTATGGAATGAACCATGCAATTAAAGGCCTTGGCAAACCCGAAAAGTTAGCATCGCAGGCATTATACTCTCCCACAGCTATAATCAGTGGTGACACGGTTTTCAATAAACATGCATATACTTTATCAAAAGCTTACAGTTTTGGGATTGAAGTACAACGCAGCGTATCAAAGAACAGTGTAATAGCCGCAGGATTAAATTTTACGCACCTTTCAACAGAATCTAACGTACGTGGTGTGATTAATGCGAATTATGCTATAAGCCCCAATAATATCGTAAACAATTATTACCGGCCGGGCATTGTGAAAGATTATACCAATAAATATAACTTTATAGAATTACCCGTTTCTTTTCAGCAGCATTTATTTCAGCGCAAAGTGTTTGCATTCGGTTATAATGCAGGGTTTTCTGTGCGGCAATTGCTCAATTCAAATTCTCTTATTTATAACGAAGAAAGCAATATCTATTTTTCAAATCCCGACTTGCTGCGTAAAACGCAATGGCAATTACAGGCGGGGCTTAATTTTAAATTCAACACCGGTAAAAACACGTCTGTTTATGCCGGCCCGCAGGTTTCTTACAGCTTATCAAACTTTACAAAAAGTAAAGACAACGGCAATTTTCATTTCATGACTTACGGGTTAAAAGCAGGCTTACTTTTTCATAAAAAATAGCGGTATTGTTATGCACGTTATACTACCGTACCAGGTTATAAAGCTTTGGCCATGAAAACCTGTTCCTTTTCAACTGTTTCACAATATTAATACTGAATTTCCTGAAACATAGCTTATAGTACGAGGCTTGCACCAAAAGCCTTCGTTTGCCGTAACTTTGCGCAAATTTTTTAAAGCAGCGATGGTTTATTTAACGAGGCTGGAGCATTTTAATGCAGCGCATAAACTATATAATCCCGCGTGGAGCAAGGAAAGAAATGAGGCCGTGTTCGGGGCCTGCGCCAACGAAAACTGGCATGGACACAATTTTGAGCTTTTCGTAACCGTGAAGGGCGTTCCGGATAAAAACACCGGTTTTATAATGGATGCCAAGCAATTAAGCCGCATTATAAAAGAGCGTGTAATTGAAAAGCTCGATCATAAAAATCTTAATCTCGACGTAGAATTCCTCGAAGGAAAAATGTGCAGCACAGAGAATTTGATAGTTGAAATATGGAAACAGCTTCAGCCACATATTCCTGCAAATGTTACCTTACACAGCTTAAAACTATATGAAACGCCGAGAATTTATGTAGAGTATTTTGGAGAATAAATTATGAACGAAAAAGTAGCCGTTTACCGCAAAGAACATTTTAATGCAGCGCACCGCCTGCATAACAATGCTTTTGATGAAGCCACCAATGAAAAGGTATTTGGTAAATGCAACAATCCAAATTTTCATGGCCATAATTATGAACTGATAGTAAAAATAACAGGCGTGCCCGATGCGCAAACAGGCTTTGTAATTGATCTTAAGGAATTAAGTGAAATCATCCGGGCAAATGTTTTGGCACGTTTCGATCATAAAAACCTCAACCTCGATGTTGAAGAATTTAAAAACTTAAACCCTACTGCAGAAAATATTGCTATTATCATTTATAAAATACTGCGGCCATTAATAAAGAGCGATTTTGATTTACAGGTGCGCCTGTACGAAACTGAAAGGAACTTTGTAGAGTACCCTGCATAAATATTTAACACAAAAGGAGAGCGATGTTATACGAAAAGAAAATCTATTATGATGAGGAAGCCATTAACAGCTTAAAGAAAAGTTATAGTAATATAATCGAAAGTATTGGCGAAGATGTGCAGCGTGAAGGCTTGCTGAAAACGCCCGAGCGTATTGCAAAAGCCATGTTGCATAATACGCAGGGCTATAGCCAGGATGCCATTGCAATATTAAATTCAGCCAAGTTTCATGAAAATATCAGCGAGATGATTGTTGTAAAGGATATTGAGCTGTATAGCATGTGCGAACACCACATGCTGCCTTTTTTTGGCAAAGCGCATATTGCTTATATACCTAATGGTTATATAACCGGTTTAAGCAAAATTGCCAGGGTGGTGGATGTTTTTTCGAGAAGACTGCAAGTGCAGGAAAGGCTTACAACACAAATTCTTGATGCTATAAAAGAAGCGTTAAACCCTCTTGGCGTGGCAGTAGTGATTGAGGCAAAACATTTATGTATGATGATGCGTGGCGTTCAGAAGCAAAATTCAGTAACAACTACATCTGCTTTTTTTGGCGAGTTTGAAAAATATCCAACCCGCAACGAATTTTTAAAGCTTATTGCATCCGATCTTGATTAATTGAAGCTTATCAGGTTTTTTGATGCGGAATGATAAAAATTCCATCCATTAAATACTATTAAACAGAGTGTTAAAAACGGTTGGTAAATAAAATGTGGGGAGTTTGTGTCATTTGACACAGTGTTACTTTTAATAATATAATTATCTTTGCAATTGATTACATAAATAAGTATTAACTTAATACATACGATATTTAACTTGGTGTTTTTCATAGGTTAGCAACGGCCAGCTCTTTTCAGGGCAGGCCTATTTTTTTAAATAGCACGTTCTTTAAACTGTCTCGTTTATATAAATATATCGTTGCGCTAATTCCTTTCCATTTTGTGTTATTCCATTTTCCTTAAACCCGCATTTAAGTAAAACTTTTTTAGAAGCATCATTCTGCACGGTTGTAATAGCGTGCAATTCTGAATATGCATGATGCTTAAAATAATAGTCTATTCCAGCCATTGTTAGTTCTGTGGCGTAGCCTTTGCCCCAGGCACCGGGCAGCAGCGCATAACCAATTTGTACTTTATGCTTCTCGTCTTCAAAAGGCAGGTAAATAAGTGCAAAAGTGCCAATAAAATTACGGCCGGTTTTCTCTGTAACACACCAGCGGCCAAGTCCTGCATGTTGCCTGTAAAACTGAATATTTTCATTCAGAAAACTATCAGATGCTGTCCTGGTCAAGGCTTTTCTTATATGCTTCATCACAGTCTCATTGCCATTTATCTGGAAAAAGCAGGTGGCGTCATCGTATGTAAATTCCCGCACGGTCAATCTCGTTGTTTCAAAAATCATAGTTGTAGTTTACACTTTGAACATATTAAAAACAGCTTTAAGACTAAAGCTGTTTAAACTGACTGCTTGTTTATGAGACAAAAAACTGATTGCATTCGCTTCACTGGAATTTATCTTTTTATACATCCTTCGTGACCATTTTTTCAATTTGGCAGCAAATTAAAAAAAAATTGATGCAATCGATTGCTAAAATAAATAAAATGTTACTTTAGCTCCGAAATCGATCTTTTATAGGATAAAATGTAACGATTGTGCAGAAAATAAATAAGATGAAAATGCAGCGCTAAGCTAAAAACAGGTGTCTTCTCCGTAATCGGTTTCTATAAACTATCGCAAATCCGGAATAGATGATTGCTTTGTTTTTCCATTAATATTTTTAGTACGACGACTGATATAATTGTTTGCTTACTATTCTTGATTTGTATTCACTGAACTTAATCTATAACCTAATACAGCTTTTTATTTCTAAAAACAACTCTTATGATTATCAACATGCCAAATCGACTAACGAGGTATTTGTTTGCTGTTGCCAGAAAACAGGTACTGACCATTTTAACGTTTATTTTTTTCTCGGCACTTCAAACCACTGCGAATGCCCAGACAGTACAGGGAAAAGTTACGGATGAAACAGGCAAACCTGTACCCGCAGCTTCCGTAACCGTAAAAGGAACTTCCCGAGGAACTACCACCAATGAAAACGGAGCATTTTCTATATCCGCATCGCCTGCGGATGTGCTGGTAATAAGCTCTGTAGGCTTTACCGCCCAGGAAATTGCGGTGGGCAATCAAAGCAACATAACCGTTTCATTAACCTCAACTAATTCCCAGCTTGAGCAGGTAATTGTTGTTGGTTACGGTACCCAAAAACGTACAAACGTGACGGGGGCTATTTCAACGGTTAACAATAAAACATTAAATGAAGTTCCTGTTGTAAGCGTGCAGCAGGCGTTACAGGGCCGTGTGCCTGGCCTTTCGGTTGTAAACAACGGGAGCCCCGGCACATCCCCGATTGTTACAATAAGAGGTATAAGTTCTATTAGTTATGCTTCTAACCCTTTATATGTGGTGGATGGCTTCCCTACAGGCGATCTCTCAACCATTGATACAAGGGATATAGAATCTGTAGATGTATTGAAAGATGCTTCCGCAGCCGCTATATACGGTTCCCGCGCCACCAGCGGTGTAATTATGATTACTACCAAAAAAGGCAGCAGGGATGGCAAATTTCATGTAAGCCTTAATTCTTATTATGGCATTCAGGATATTACCCAAAGATTAGACCTGCTAAATCCTGAACAATTTGATCAATATGCTATTGCTTACAGAGGAAGTTTAGTGCCCAGGCGTGATCCGGGCTACGATCCGGTATGGGTTAACCAGCCCATCTACGACGGCGCTGCCACCACTTATGGTAATAATGTTACCGACTGGCAGGATGCATATTTTAAACAAGGTTCAATGACGCAAACCAATATAGGTTTAAGTGGCGGTAACGATGTTTCCCGCTTTTATGCTTCTGCCGGCTTTTTTGATCAAAAAGGCACCTCACCTACCGTAGGTTATCGTCGTTATAACTTCCGTATAAATTCAGAACATAAAATTGGCAAGGTCTTCACTTTTGGCGAAAACCTCTATATGGCTTATGGCAACCAGGCTTATGACAATAATGAAACAGGCACAAGGTCAAACCTGGTGAATGTAATTAAACTGATGCCTTATATGCCGGTGTACGACCCTACCACTTCAGATGGCTTTAGGGGTGTAAACTCTGTATTGGACGGCGGCGACCCCACCAATCCAATTGAAGATGCAGTTGTGAAAAACCCGGGCAACAGGAAAGTGGCAAAAATTTTAGGAACAGCATATGCTGAAATAAATTTTACTGACTGGTTAAAGTTTCGCTCCACAATGGGTATTGATTATGCCAATGGATTAGACTATCGCTTTGCACCCATATTTAATGATGGTGGTACCGTAGCCGGCTCAAGTGCCATACTGGCTACCATTACTAACAACAGGTCAGTTTCTACTGTTCAGTTATATACTCAACAGCTTTCGTTTGATAAAACATTTGGCGATCATCATGTAACGGCAACTGCTGTATATGAATACCAGGGCCAGCGGGTACGCAATGAAAATGCAAGCGGCAACCAGGCTTCCAATGAACTCAAAACCTTGAACAATGCAAGTAATGTTTCTGTTCAAACGCTTATTGGAGAAAATTCCCTTATATCCTATCTCGGTCGTGTTACCTACGATTATAAAGGAAAATATTTGTTAAGCGGCGCCATACGCCGGGATGGCCTTTCTGTGTGGGCTCCAGGCAGAAAATGGGCAACCTTTCCGTCCGGTTCTGTAGGCTGGAGAATAGACCAGGAAGATTTTATGAAAGACCAGGAAACGATTTCTGAACTGAAAGTACGTGCTGGTTATGGTGTCACAGGCCTTAATGGTACTGTTTTAGGGAATACACCCTGGCTGGTAAGTGTTAGTTCCAACAGCGCGTACTATCCTTTTGGTGATGTTCTAACAAGTGGCCCGGTGTCTTCAATTCAGGCATTAGGTAATTCAAATTTGAACTGGGAAACTACCAAACAGCTAAATATAGGTTTGGATCTTGGCTTGCTGAATAATTCAATCACCTTATCAGCCGAATATTACCAGCGTAAAACAGATAACCTGATCATTGCACTTCCCATCGCACCTTCACTTGGATTCTTAAACGGTACTGTGAATCAAAACGTAGCAGCAATGAGAAACAATGGTTTTGAGTTTCAGTTAGGTTATAACGAAACGCAAGGTGATTTTACCTGGAACGCAACAGCCAATCTCAGCGTTATTTCCAATAAAGTACTTTCCCTTGCAGAAGGCGTAACTAATATAGAAGCCGGTTCAGATGTTGACCTCACGGAAGGGTACAATGTTACCAATACGGCACCAGGCCATCCAGTTCAATCTTTTTATGGCTGGGTAATAGAAGGGATATTTCAATCTCAGGATGAGATTGATAAACATGCAACACAGGTTGCCCCTCAGGATCCATCACAACCCCGTACATCCCCCGGCGATTTTAAATTCAAAGACCTGAATGGTGATGGTGTTATTGACGGTAATGACCGTACATTTTTAGGCAGTTTTATTCCAAAATTCACGTATGCACTTAATGCCGGCGCGAACTATAAAGGGTTTGGCCTGACTGTTTTCTTCCAGGGTGTACAAGGCAACAAAATATACAATGCGTTGCGCACTACCACAGAAGGAATGGTACGTTTCTTTAATGCCGGTACCAGAGTATTAGATGCGTGGACGCCGTCGAATACAAATACCAATGTTCCCCGTGCTGTCTCTTCTGATCCTAATCAGAATGCCAGGCCTTCAGGACGCTTTTTGGAAGATGGCTCTTATCTCCGTCTTAAAAATATCATGTTGAGCTATAATGTTGCAGATAAATCATTGCAGTCTATTACTAGAGGAGCAGTTAAGAACCTTACTATTTACGTATCAGCACAAAACATTCTGACGTTTACAAAATACAGCGGCTATGATCCTGAGGTGGGTAACAGAAATCCAAGTGGTTCATCGCTAACCAATGGCATTGACTATGCCGTATATCCGCAGCCTAAAGGCTATCAGGTAGGTATTAACGTAAACTTTTAAAAAACGCCTGTGTTTAAAGCAAGCGTCTGATTAACACACAAAAATTAAAAGATGAAACCAAATAATATAAAACGAAACATAACGGTACTGGCTGTAACCACTGTGATAGGTACAGCTGCCATAGTAGCCTGTAATAAAAAACTGGATGTTACCGACCAGAATAACCCCACTGTACAGAGCTATTTTAAAACCGCTACCGAGTTGCAAAACGGCGTAAACGGTATATATTCTATTTTACGCGCCGGCAATTTGGTTGGCCGCGAATGGTTTTTCACGCACGATATGCGGGGCGCCGAAACCGCAGCGGGCGGCTCTCAACTGGAAGCTCCAAGAGCTGAGCTGTTGAAGCAAGCCTCACCATCCGCTTCCAATACCGTAATCACGAGCGTTTGGAGTGGATGTTACCAAATGATAAACAGGGCTAACCTCGTTATTGCAAAAGCGCCTGATGTAACAGATGATGTGGCATCAAGAGATATATCGGTTGGAGAAGCCGAATTCCTGCGGGCATGGGCCTATTTTGAACTGGTAACAATGTGGGGCGATGTCCCCATGTACACAGAACCTATTGCAACACCATCCGATTATAAAGGGAAATCTGCAGCCGCCGACATTTATTCTTTAATAATAAGTGATCTTACAGATGCAGCAGCTAAATTACCCGATGCTCAATCCCAGCCTGGTCGCGCAACAAAAGGCGCTGCCTATGCCATGCTTGGCAAAGTGCAAATGCAAAAAGGAGATTATGCAGCAGCAAAAGAAGCGTTGCTGAAAATATACGGCAAATACAGCCTCGTACCTTTTCTGCATAATTTTGATGGAGACGTTAAATTGGGAGGCAACCAGATTGCAACAGGGAATGAATACAATGCCGAATCTGTTTTTGAGGTAGCTTTTGTGGATAAAGGCGATAATAACTTTAACTGGGGTTATACAGGTGAAGGCCCCACCGCAAACGCAAGTACTATGCGCAGCCAGGAGTATGGAATAGTTTGGGGCAACGTAGTTCCTTCCGATGCGGTACTGGATGAATTTGAGCCCAACGACCCAAGGTATAAATATACCTTTTTTGAATCCGGCGACATGATTGAAACCATGGCTGGCACACAAACAGGCACACAACTTACTGAATCAGGAATGAACGTGGCCCAAAGTACCAGGAATGGCGTAAAGAAAAAAAGGGTATATCGCAAATATTCAATTCTTGACTGGACTGCCGATGGTTTTCATCCGGATGGTTTAAACCAGCGCATAATCCGTTATGCCGATGTATTATTGATGCTCGCCGAATGTGAAGCAGAAGCCGGCACACCGGCCAATGCCGCCAAATACATAAACGAAGTGCGCGCAAGGCCAGGTGTAAATATGCCTCCGGTTACAGTTGCTACAAAAAACCAGGCAATTGCAGCTGTAATGCATGAAAGAACAGTAGAATTATGTGGTGAAGAAGTAAACAATATTGACATTTTAAGATGGCGGGCAAAAGGTTATTATCCATCCATACGCCCTGATCCAAAACCCGGGCAGGTAGAATTCTTCCCGATCCCGGCCAGCGAAACAGCCGCTAATCCATTGGTAAAATAAATTAATGATCGTTTTCAATGCAATAGAGGCTACCTGGTAGCCTCTATTTTTTTATTGACAACTCACATATATTTCCATTTGAATTCTTTTATTTGATATAATAATTTTAAGAAGGGCGCAATGTCAAAAAAAGGCATAATTATACTTTTACTTTTCGCAATATCTATTGCTTCCTGCAAGCAGAAACCATTGCCCAATCAATACATGATTGATATTTTGAAGGCAAAAGAAAAAGAATACAACAATCCAAACAATCTTTTCAGCCCGTCTGCTTTAGTAAAACTTTGCGACTCCGTATTGAACAACACTTCTGATAAAGAGATGATATTCCAGGCACTGAACAAAAAAGCCAATGCACTTTTACAGTTGGGAGAAGAACAAAAAGCAATTGATATTTTTCAGGATATGCTTGATAAAACCGGTGGTGATCTCGACCGGCGGCAATCCATCCTGAAAGATCTTGCCATCTCCTATTTAAGATTAGGCGAAAGAATGAACTGCATTAATAACCACAGTGCAGCATCCTGCATCTATCCTATTGCAAATGGCGGTATTCACAAAAACAAAACGCCTTCCGAAAAAGCCATTGAGTTATATACGCAGGTATTAATGGATAACCCCGGCGACCTTGAATCAAAATGGTTATTGAATATTGCTTATATGACAATAGGCGCATATCCCAAACAGGTGCCGCCGCAATTTCTTTTAGCTGTAAAAAATGATGACAGCCTGCATAGTGTAAAACCATTTATTGATGTAGCGGCAAACATTGGCCTTAACTATAAATGCCAGGCAGGTGGCAATATTGTTGATGATTTTAATAATGATGGCTATCCCGATATAGTAATAAGCAGCTGGTCGCTCAGCGAGCCAATGCATTATTACAGGAACAACGCTGATGGCACTTTTACTGATATCGCTGATTCGTCCTGGCTATGCAAATTAACCGGCGGCCTTAACATGATGCAAACAGATTATAACAACGACGGTTTCAAAGACATCTTTATAACAAGGGGCGGCTGGAAAGGCGCTTATGGAAAAAGCCCCAATTCTTTATTAAGAAATAATGGTAATGGCACTTTTACCGATGTTACAAAAGAAAGCGGCCTGCTTTCATTTCATCCAACACAAACGGCAACCTGGGCCGACTTTAATAATGATGGCTGGCTTGATGTTTTCATAGGCAACGAAACAGAACCTGGAGGCGAAATGCATCCATGCGAATTGTATATGAATAACAAAAACGGCACATTTACCGAAGCCGCGGCAAAAGCAGGCTGCGCTATAACACAGTTTGTAAAGGGCGTTACATCCGGCGATTATAATAACGATGGATTAACAGATATTTTTATTTCTACATTAAATGGCAATAAAATATTATTGAAAAACATTTCGGTTAAGAACGGTGCCGTAAAGTTTGAAGATGTAAGCAAACAGTCAGGCCTTAGCAATAACGTCACCCGCAGCTTCCCCACATGGTTTTGGGATTATGATAATGACGGCTGGCTTGACATTTTAGTGTGCTGTTATGAATTCACCGAATCGCTTGCTTATTATGCAGGTGCCGAAGCCGCCAACGCCCCCGTAAACAATGCCGGAAAGGTTTTCCTGTTCAGAAATAAACATAATGGCACATTTGAAGATGTATCTGCCAAAGTGGGACTAAATAAGATTGCCTTTGCAATGGGCTCCAATTTTGGCGATATAGATAATGATGGCTACCTCGATTTTTATCTCGGCACCGGCAATCCCAATCTTAAATCGGCAGTGCCAAATAAATTGTTTAAAAACATAAATGGTGAAAGGTTTTTAGATATTACAACGGCTGCACGGGTGGGCAACTTGCAAAAAGGCCATGGCGTTTCTTTTGTTGATCTTGACAACGATGGCAATGAAGATATCTATATAAAAATGGGTGGCGCTTATTCGGGCGATGCCTATGAAAATTCATTGTATTTAAACCCCGGCCAAAATAATAATCACTGGATAAATCTTTCCCTTGAAGGAACAATTTCAAATAGAGCAGCCATCGGTGCAAGAATAAAGGTTACATTCAAAGACAGCAATACAGCACGTTCTGTTTACCGCGATGTAAACAGCGGCGGCAGCTTTGGCGCCAATCCTTTGCTTCAACATATTGGCATTGGCGGTGCAACTGCTGTTGACAAAGTTGAAATAACATGGCCCGTAACAGGAAAGGTGCAGGTGTTTGAAAACCTGCCTTCAAATACAAATATTAAAATACGTGAAGGCGATAGAAATTACAACACCTATCAACTTAAACGATTTGATTTTACACATGGCAAACAGCTTATGCATGATCATACTGAACAACATCATTAAAGCAAGCCTATTAATTAATATTGTATGAAATATAGCAATGTTATTTTCTATTTAATAGTCTCCTGTATCATGCTTAGCTGCAAAGCAAAAAAACAAAAACAGCTATTTACTTTTTTGCCTTCAACCCAAACAGGTATAACATTCACTAATGCTATTGATGAAACAAAAATAGCAGGCGAAGCCCTGAATGAATTTGCCTACATGGGTGGCGGCGTTGGCGTTTTAGATGTAAACAACGACGGCTTAAAAGATCTCTTCTTTTGTGGCAACCAGGTTAGCAGCAAGCTCTATCTGAATAAAGGCAATAATAAATTTGAAGATATAACTGCAGGTGCAGGCGTTGCTACCAAAGACTGGATTACGGGCGTAAGCATTGTTGATATTAATGCCGATGGTTACGATGATTTTTATCTATGCACGTATAGCAATAATTCAAATGCACGTGCCCGCAATTTGCTGTTCATCAATCAAAAAAATAATACGTTTAAAGAAGAAGCCTTTGAATATGGTTTGGCTGATACAAGTTATTCAACACAGGCTGCTTTTTTTGATTATGATAAAGATGGCGATCTCGATATGTATTTATCCAATTACATGTTGAACGCATCGTATTCAGCTAATTATTTATTTCAGAAAAACATCACCGGCAATTCTCCTGCAAACGACAGGCTTTATAAAAATGATGGCAATAAAAACGGGCATCCGGTATTCAAAGATGCGTCAATGGAAGCGGGCATAAAAGAAGATGGTTATGGCCTTAGCGTTTCTGTTTGCGACTTCAATATGGATGGCTGGCCTGATGTTTTTGTAAGCAATGATTTTGTTTCGAATGATAACTTATGGCTCAATAATAAAAACGGCATATTTACCAATGCGCTTGATGCAGCCACCAAACACCAGAGCTATAGCAGCATGGGCAGCGATGCTGCAGATATAAACAATGATAACCAATTTGATTTTGCATCGGTTGATATGATGCCGGAAGACAATTACCGCAAAAAGCAAACTTTCTTTTTCATGAATTATGACCGTTACCAGCAGGAAAGAGAAATGGGATATGCGCCGGAGTTTTCGCGCAATATGCTGCAATTAAATAATGGCAACTATTACAAAGGTGATACGCTGTTTCCTTTTTTCAGTGAAATTGGACAACTGGCAGGCATAAGCGAAACAGACTGGAGCTGGAGCATCCTCTTTGCAGATTTTGATAACGATGGTTATAAAGACCTGCATATAACCAATGGCATTGGCAGGGATTTTATAAATGCCGATTTTATTTCCTTCAGTCAAACAAATGATAACAATATCAGTGGTGTACAGTCAAGACAAATATTAAAAGATAAGCTGGTTGCACTCAATCATGTAGCGCTTCCCAATTATTTATTTCGCAATAACGGCGATTATACTTTTTCAAACATAACAGATTCATCAGGTATCAAACAAAATTCGCTATCAAACGGCGCTGCTTACGTTGATCTTGATAATGATGGCGATCTGGACCTGGTTATAAACAATATTAATAAAGAAGCATACATTTTAATTAATAATGAAAATCAGCCGGGCAAGCCAACAACAAATCACAGTGTAAGTTTCATATTAAAAGGCGATAGCTTAAACACAAATGGTTTTGGCGCTAAACTTTTTGTTTATTCAAACGGTACAGCGCAGGTGCAGGAACAATATCCGGTTCGTGGCTATTTATCTTCTGTTGATACTAAGCTTTTATTTGGCATGGCAAACAATGCAAAAGCAGATTCAGTTATTGTTATATGGCCGAATAATAAAAAACAGGTATTGCAAAACATAAATACAGATTCCACTTATACTTTATATCAAAAAAACGCAAACGAAACATGGCAGCCATCTTCCGATATCAATCCATCTTTTTTAATTGATGTTACGGCTGCTGTAAATGCGGCATATAAACATAGCGATTATATATTTAATGATTTTGCAGAACAACAGTTATTGCCGCAAAAATATTCTCAGTCAGGGCCATTTATTTCCACAGGCGATATAGATAACGATGGCAATGCAGATTTTTATATTGGCGGCGGGTTCAATTCAAATGGAAAAGTTTTTACGCAAACAAAGGAGGGCGCTTTTAATGGAAAAGATTTCACACAAGGTTCCAGGTTTGAAGAAGATGCAGCCAGTGCATTGTTTGATGCTGACAACGATGGCGATCTTGATTTATTGATAACTTATGGAGACGTTCGTTTCAATGATACATCCATATATTATCAGCCGCGTTTATACCTGAATGATGGCAAAGGAAACTTTTCCTTAAGTACAAACGCGATTCCATCGCATGTAAGGACTATTGCAGGCTGTGTTGCCATTGCAGATTATGATGGCGATGGTGATAAGGATGTATT
This sequence comes from Parafilimonas sp., assembly GCF_051953455.1. Taxonomy (NCBI): domain Bacteria; kingdom Pseudomonadati; phylum Bacteroidota; class Chitinophagia; order Chitinophagales; family Chitinophagaceae; genus Parafilimonas; species Parafilimonas sp. The sequence continues at coordinate 214,864 of NZ_JBQCIT010000031.1, forward strand.
TATCGGTGGGCGTGTTTCCAAACAATATCCATTACCACCCAATAGTTATTTGCTGCAAAACAATAAAGGCATTTTCACAGATGTAACGAATAAAGTTTGCCCTGCTTTATCAAAGGCCGGCATGATAACCGCTGCGCAATGGGCAGATTATGACAACGATAAACATCCTGATCTAATTATCGCAGGTGAATATATGCCGGTACGATTCTTCAAAAATAATGGTGCAACTTTTACTGAAGCGACTGCATCAACAGGCTTGCAGCACATGGATGGATTATGGCGCAGCCTTGTTGCAGCGGATGTTGATGGCGATGGCGATATAGATTTTATCGCCGGCAATTTAGGAGCTAATTGCAACTACCAGGCGTCAGCAGCATATCCCGTGAAATTATATGCTGATGATATTGATAAAAACGGAAGCATTGACCCCGTATTATTTTACTATATAAAAGATGCAGATGGAAAAAGAAAATTATATCCATCCATTAATAAAAGCCAACTGGCAATGCAGGTGCCCTTGATAAATAAACAATTTGCAACCAATAAAGATTTTGCAACAGCAACTGCTGATAAAATTTTTGGCAACAGTAAAAGCCTGCGGGTTTTAACGTGCGATGAAACCCGCAGTTGCTGGATAGAGAATAAAGGCAGCGGCAAATTTGAAATGCATGCATTGCCTGCTGAAGCCCAGTTTGCCCCGGTAAACGCCATTGTTTGTGCTGATATGGATGGCGACGGTATTAAAGATATTTTACTCGCCGGCAATGAATATCAAACAGAAGTTGCAACAGGAAGATATGATGCCTCGTATGGCTGTTTTTTAAAAGGAGAGGATAAAAAACAATTTAAAGCAATTTCACCTGTTGTATCAGGTTTTAAAATTGACGGCGATGTAAAAGACATGAAGATGATAACAACGGCAACTAATGAAAAGCTTATTCTTGTTGCAGTAAATGATGATTACTTAAGGGTATTTAAAATTAAATAAAGTTTACAATAAACAGGCATCACACCGTTGAATAATAACCTGACACATCACTGAGCTTCCACCTATGTGTAGCCTTAATACCTTGTAAATCTATATTCCCTTCCACTGCATATAAAACATAACTGTCTGTTGCATCGGATGGAATATCCTGTGCCAGTATAAAATGATGATTGTTTGGATTAGAGCCGGGTTTTATATTGATAATGTCGCCTTTTTTTGCATTGGTTATATCACCTTTTTTATCTCCAAAGCCCTGCGGTCCTGCATTCCAGCTGCCCTTACCGGTTATACTACGTATTGCCCAAACGGTGAAAATGCCGCACCACGACCAGTCTGCGGTTTTATCATTTGCAAACTTGTTGGCTGCTTTAATGCCTGCCAGTTTCGATTTTTTAAGATCTGTTTCTTTCGGGTCATCTGCAGGAACGCCTTCAGTATTTCTTGTTCTTTTAAATTGATCCGGGCCATTAAATTCTTCCTGCGCCACTTCATAAAAACGCGCTATCCGCTCCCAGCCGAATTTTGAACCATCACCACGGTCAACTGCCACCACAGTGCCTGCCTGCGATGACGCAAGGTCTACTATAGCTTGCCGCTTTGCATCATCACCTGCGTTATCTTTAATAGATTCTTTGTAAGTTTTTTCAGCCTCCAATACAGCGCCTGCATCATTCCTGTCAATTGTCTTCCAATCCTGTGTTTTTCCCTTCGGGTCAAAACCGTTTTCCAGCATGGCGCTAAGAGAATCTTTATACTTGCCGGTTACAGCCGTAACTGCACTTTTTTCCTTTTTAAACTTGCCGCTTTTATCGTTTATATAGTCATATTGCCAGGCAACGATAGCCAGCGTCAGAGGCGATATATCTTCAGCCTCATTGCTGGCAGGTCTTGATGTAGTAACCTGCATGGGTACATCCAGGAATAAAGAAAGCAGGTAACGTTCGTTGGAAAACTGGTTAAGGTTTTTGATGTTCGATTTATTGGCTTCGTCCATATTTATCATGCTGAGATAGTTTACAGACTCCACCGCATCCGGTTGGCGCTGGATGACATTTCTGGGCGCAAAAAAACTTGTATTAACTGCAGGAGCAGCAGTAGCGGTTTGCTTTTCAGCATACATTTTTGCCATAGAAAATTACAGGTTAGCGATTATAGTCAATTTAAAATACGGCAGCTACACCAGCGAAACCGGCTTGCCGCTTGCTGCAGAGGCGTAGATTGCCTGGAAAATGCGCACATCCCGCAACCCTTCTTCACCGGGCACAAGCATGGGTTTGTTTTGTATGATGGAGAGCGCATCATCATCCATTTGATTCGCCTGCTGCCAGGGAACATCATAAGGATGATTAATCTCTCCCAAAGCACTTGAGCCTTTTACACCATTATAAGCAGAATATGGTGCCATTTTTATAACGCCTTTATCACAGGTTATGTCAAGAAAATTTACATTCTCTCCAAACGTTGCTTTTATATCAGCCATTACGCCACCGGGAAATTCAAGCTGTGCCACCATCGTTTCATCCAGCCCGTTTTTATAAATATCCGGCCTTGTGGTAGAAGCCTTTGCGGAAATGACTGATACAGGTTCCATATTCGTTCCCAACCTTGCACCTTGTATGGCATAAACACCCATGTCTGGCATTACCCCGCCACCCATTTCCTTTTTTTGCTTCCAGTGATTGGTGCGTGTTTCATAATAGCCTGCAGCACAATTAAGCTTCTTTACTTTGCCTAATAAATTATTTTGCACTATACGCCTGTATTCTTTTGTATTGGGTTCATGCTGCAAGCGGTAACCAATGGCCAGTTTTACCTTGTTTTTATTGCAGGCATCTATCATGCTTTTACATTCTTCGGCAGTAACAGCCATAGGTTTTTCACACCATACATGCTTGCCTGTACCGGCTGCCTTAATTACATATTCCGCATGCATTGATGGCGGTAACACAATATATATTACATCAATGTCAGGATTATTGGCAATATCTCCAATTGTTTCATAATTATAAATGTTCTTATCAGGAATATTATATTTTGCTTTCCAGGCTTCAGCCTTTGAAGGTGTGCCGGTAACTATGCCGGCGAGATAACAATATTTTGTTTGCTGCAAAGCAGGTGCAAGCAAATCGGTGCTGTAATACCCAAGCCCCACCAGCGCCACACCGAGCTTCTCTTTTTTTCTGCCTGTGGCTGATAACAGTACGTTAGGCGAGAAGGCTATTGCACCGCCCATAATGCCTAAAGTTTTCAATACAGTTCTGCGGGATGATGTTAGCATACGTTAGATTTTTATAAAGTTAACAAAGAGCGTTAAACGTTTTGATTATTTGGGGGAGACCTGTTTAAAACTTACCTGTTTTTCCCTCCAGCCTGTCGCAGTATTCAACGGAACCGATACGGAATTTTACCGGGAAGCCAACAGCTTTTTGAACCTGCAATTCCTTATTGCAGAAAAACGGTAATTGCTTTGCATAAAAGTTGCCCGGCAATTGTTTTGGCAGAGGCGGTTGCTTTACCAAAAATATAAATTGCCGCATTACTGCAAGCGAATCTATATTCCGCCTCGCTGAATCGTTTGCTGGTTGCGCCTGCAATGCAGAAACAGCAAACAGGAATTTAACAGTAAATGCAATGAATGTTTTATTTTTCGAAAGCATATTTGCGCTAAATTAAGTATTGTAATTACTTTGCATTGCTAAAATCAGATTAAACTTTACCCGCAGAAGCATGGCATTAAGTCAATCATTACAACAGAAATTATTACAAAGGTTATCGCCGCAGCAAATTCAGTTGATGAAGCTGCTGCAAATACCCACTGCAAATCTCGATGAAAGGATTAAAGAGGAGCTGGAAGAAAACCCGGCGCTGGAAGTGGGAGAAGAAGGCCGTGAAGAAGGTTTTGAGGAACATGAACATAACAATGATGAATTTGAACAGAATAATGATGAAGAATATGATGGCAGTGAAGAGGAATATGGTAATATCGATATTTCAGAATATGTGAATGACGGCGATGATGAGATTGCCGATTACAAACTGCGTGATGATAATTACGGCGATAATGAAGAACAAAAAACAGTTCCGTTAAGGGTTGAAACAACGTTGCATGACGTGTTGGCCGACCAGTTGGGCATGTTATCGCTTGATGAAAGAAAATTAAAAATTGCCGAGCAGATTGTAGGCAGTATAGATGATGATGGTTACCTGCGCCGCGAACTATCTTCCGTTGTTGATGACCTTGCTTTCAGGCAAAATATAGATTCTGACGAGGCCGAAATTGAAAGCCTCATAAAACTAATACAGCAATTTGACCCGCCCGGCGTGTGCGCCAGGAACTTGCAGGAATGCTTAATGCTGCAGTTGCTTCGCCAACAGGCCGACGGCCGCGATGTTACCCTGTCAATGCAGGTGATTGAGAAATACTTTGACGAGTTTACCAAAAAGCATTACGAAAAAATTCAGCGTGGGCTTGGTATTTCAGATGAAGAACTGAAGGAAGTTATCAATCTCATATTGAAATTAAATCCAAGGCCTGGCGGTAATGTGGGTGAAATAAACAAAGCCGAAAGCTATATTATCCCCGACTTTTTTATTATAAACAATGCGGGCAAACTGGAGCTTACACTCAATTCAAAAAATGCCCCGGACTTACGCATAAGCGAAGGCTATCGTGATATGCTGAAAGAATACGACCGCGGCAGCAAAAAAGATAAGCGGCAGAAGGAAGCGGTAATGTTTATCAAACAAAAAATTGATTCGGCTAAATGGTTTATTGATATGATAAAGCAGCGGCAAAATACTTTGCTGAGCACCATGGGCGCTATCATGCATTATCAGAAAGACTTTTTTCTTACCGGCGATGAAACAACACTTAAGCCGATGATCTTAAAAGATATTGCAGAGATTACGGGGCTTGATATCTCTACCGTAAGCCGTGTGGCCAACAGCAAATTTGTGCAAACAGAGTTTGGCACTTACAGGCTTAAATTTTTCTTCAGCGAATCTTTAAGCACCGATAGCGGTGAAGAGGTAAGCACAAGAGAAGTAAAGAAAATATTGAGTGACTTGGTGGAAGCGGAAAGCAAAAAGAAGCCATTGAGTGATGAACGCTTAACGGAATTACTGCAGGAAAAAGGTTACAATATTGCAAGGCGCACAGTGGCCAAATACCGTGAACAATTAAATATTCCCGTTGCACGTTTGCGCAAAGAATTATAGTAAACAGTTTTAAAATTTTAATGGCATATATGGTTGATCAAGGTCTGGATTATAACGAATTGTATCGATCATCTGCATTAAAAATTCCCGCAAAAATTATTTCTTATGTTTTGCACCCACTGTTTATTCCTAGTTATATTTTCTTTTGGCTCACACAGCGTTTTCCCATTCAGTTTAATGATTTAACCACGGCGGGTTTAACCTTAAAAACAGTTAGCGTTTTTTTAAATGCAAGTTTTTTCCCGGCATTTGCCGTGTTCCTTTTATGGCGGCTGAAATTTATTGAAAGCATCTTCCTGCGCACACAAAAAGACCGCATTATCCCTTATATCATTACTATGATATTTTACTGGTGGCTTTGGTATTTAAGCAGAAATTTTACTGATCAGCCCGATGTATTAAAATCCTTTTATTTCGGCATTTTTCTCAATACCGTTTTTGGACTTGTTATCAATAATTTCATCAAAATAAGCATGCATGCAATGGGCGCCGGCACCATGCTTGCATTTTTAATTTTAACCTGTGCACGGTATCAGATTTTTTTAGGTGCAGATATTATGATTGCTACTTTTTTGTGTGGCCTTATTTGCACTGCACGCCTGCTGCTTAACCAGCATTCTTCCGCAGAAATTTATGCAGGATTAATTGTGGGGGCGCTCGCCCAGTTGCTGGGCTTGTGGATTGCGTTGTGAAAATAGCCGCAAGCTACACGCTGCAAGCGTCAAAACTTTAACCCGGCTTATTTTTCCAGGCTTGTAGCTTAAAGCGTGAAACTTGCAGCTTTCTTATAAATGTCCATGCCTGTACAAATCAAACAATACAGCAATAAGATTAAAAACAAAATGGAACACAACACCATACCATAGCGTGCCGAAACGCCGGCGCATAACGCCGGTTAAAATACCAAAAGGTACCAGCCAGAACAATGAGATAAAACTAAGATGCATCATACCAAACACAAAACCGGTAACAATTATAACAAGCCGTTCATTTAAAAAAGTGCTGAGATAATTATATAATACGCCGCGAAAAGCAAGCTCTTCAATTATGGCAGGATTGAGTGCAATAGAATAGATCATGATAAGCGCCGGCATGCTGTAAGCGCTGTAAAGATGATAATACGTTATATCCGTCCTGAAAAATGAATAGTTCATTTTGGTAACAATAATGTTCACTACAAACGATGCTGCTGCAGCAAATGAGATGCAACCGGTTAATCTTATTATATTAAAATTATTAAACCTGAGCAAAGGCTTAATGGCATCATAGTTTTTATATACATGAAATAAAGTAAAGCCTGCAAGAAATATTTCAACCCAAAACAAACGGCTGTAAATATTAAACCAGCTTGTAAACTGCACCAGCAGGCAAACAAACAAATACACAATAAAGAAAATAAATGCTGACCTTAAATCCCGGTTATTGAAAATTGTAACAGGCGTATTATCTGTGCCGAGATAAGCGCCGCAATTATAACAAAAGCGATGATGGGGTTTTACGCTGCTGTTGCAGGCTTTGCAACAGGTATCACTGGCTTTGGGCGATATCATTTTATTTACAATTCTTCTTTAATTAAATTAATGCGGTATGCGCCCTGCAGCCCTCTTAATATTACTATTAATAAAGCAAGGCAAATTAAAATGCCGGTTATGCCGCGTAATGTTATAACGGAAATTGTAAGGCTCCTGAAGATATTAATTGTTGAAAAAGCAATAAGCGTTATAAAAGATGTAAGCAATGCCGGAAAAGGGCTTTTGCGGCTCCAGAAAGCCAGCGAAAAGAATAAGCCGGAAAATAATAATGCCATTAATACAACAATATATTTCTGGTTGCTTTCAGCAAAAATGAAAAACAGGCCCAGCGATAAAAATGAAGCAATAACATACAAAACCACCCTTGCAGCCAATACCGCGTTTTCTGCTTTGAGCAAGGCTGTTTTGCGTTGCTCCATACGTTGTTTATAACTATTGCTGGCTGGCTTGTTTTGTAAAGGATAACCACAATTAGTGCAATACGAAAATTCAGTTTCATTTACATAGCTGCAATGGTAACAAATTAAAGCTGCAGGGTTTGCCTTTGCCGATTGTGGCTGCAAGGCACCAACCTGCTTAATGTATAATATGTTTTCTTCAGAAAGCACGTATATATAACGAATCTAAATCAAAAAAATATTTGTATTACCAAAGGATAAAAACCTGCTATAACAATTCATTTTTAAAAAAAAGTGAAAGCGGTAATATCTAATTAAACTGTGGCCAACTTTGTGTTCTAATTTTAAAAAAAATTATGAGCTCCGCTAAGTTGCCTTACTTTGAAAGGGTGATGATGTTTGCATCATTTTTTTCATTTGGCTTACTGTTTTACCGCTGTCTTTTTTCATTATCCCTTAATTATACTTTTTTCCTCTGGAACCTGTTAATTGCCTTTGTGCCATACGTAATAAGCAAGCAGCTTTTAAAATGTAAAACTTTAAATGCACGGGCATTTTCACTTCTCATTTTATGGCTATTATTCTTTCCATCGTGCATTTATCTTTTTACCGACATGCTGCAAATGCGTAAAACCAATTTTCCGCTGGTGTACGACGTATGTATGTTCTTATCATTTGCCGTTACAGGCATACTCCCGGGGCTAATGTCGTTAAGAAAAGTAGAAATCTTTTTAAGCAATCATCTTCCTGCATTCCTAGTAAGGCTTTCCATATTATTGTTTATCTTTTTAAGCAGCTACAATATAGTTTTAGCAAGGTTCCTGCATTTCAGAAGCTGGAATATAGCCGCCGATTTCAGAAAAATGTTCCATGCAGCCGAAGAAGATTTTTTAGCTCCTCAAAGCAATCTGCATGCATGGCTTACTATACTAACGCTGGTATTTTTAATAGATCTTATTTATGCCGGTTTTAAACACTTAAACCGTTTTGAACGGATTAGGTTAATGTAGCCCGGGCTTCGTATCTTTGAAGCCGAAATAAGTGGATCATGAAGAAGCTGGCTTTTATTTTTATCATCGCTTTATTATTTTTATTGCAGGCAAATACAGCCGGTGCCCAATGTTCAATTTGTACAAAAACCGCTTCCCAATTAGGAGAAAAACAGGGCAAGGGTTTAAATGGTGGCATTATTTATTTAATGTTTACACCACTTACCATTGCCGGCTTTCTGGGTTATCGCTGGTGGCGCAGTGAAAAGGCGCTTAAAGAGGGCGAAGCCGGAGAGAACAATTAATCTTTTCCATTCATTTCCCGAATGTTTCTGCAAACCGGTAAAGGCTAAAGTTTTTATCTGCTGATAATCTTTCTATTTCCGAAGCGAGTTTTTTTATATCAATATCGCTCATTCTTTTTTGTTCTATCAGTTTATAAACTTTTTCTGCCTGCATCATAAAACTTTTAAGTTTTTCTGTTTCAGTTTGCTGATGCTTAATAATCGTTTCCAACAATTCTTTAATACCCTTTTTTTCTGTGGCAATTGTTTTAAGCACCGGCGCTTTTTTTTTCTTCTCGTGTAAATAAAGCGGCAGCATTGCCCTCAGGTTTTTTACAAAACGATCGGCTTCCGGCCTGTCGGCTTTATTTATAACAAATATGTCGGCAATCTCCATCAGCCCGGCTTTCATATTCTGAATTTCATCGCCTGCTTCAGGCACCAGTACTACCACAGAAGTATCGGCAAGCCGTGCTATTTCTGTTTCTACCTGGCCTGCGCCAACGGTCTCAATTATAATAATATCAAACGGTGCCGCCTTCAGCACATCTGTTATTTCAATTATTTTTGGATGAAGGCCATGCATGCTGCCACGGCTTGCCAGCGAGCGTATATAAACGTTTGGATTATTATACCATTCATTCATTCTTATCCTGTCGCCAAGCAAGGCGCCTTGTGTGAAAGGTGAAGAAGGATCAATGCATAACACAGCAACCCTGTTATTGTTTACAGCAAATTCATTGATGAGGCAATCAACAATTGTACTTTTTCCTGCACCGGGCGGGCCGGTAATGCCGATTATTTTTTTAGTGGAAAAAGGCAGCAGCTTTAAAAAATCTTCATATCCTGCAAATTCATTTTCAATTAACGAAATAGCACGGGCAAGCGCTTTAACATTCTTGTTTTGTATTTCCTGCAATAAATTATTCCACTGCATTATAGGTACCCGTTTATAATCAGCTTTAAAGATTTATCAAAAATAAGCCGATTGTTTTCGAAGTATGGCTCAATGTTTATTTTTGCCTTTACGTTATGACGAATTTTATTCCAATATTTCCTCTTGAAATTGTAGTTTACCCGGGCGAACATCTTAACCTGCATATTTTTGAAGAAAGGTATAAGCAACTGATAGCCGAATGTTTTAAAGAAAAAAAAATGTTTGGCATTCCGCCTGTTTTAAAAAACAAAATTGCTGAAACAGGCACTTTGGTGAGGGTTACTGAAATTGTAAAGCAATATGCGGATGGAAAGATGGATGTAAAGACTGAAGGCGTGAGCGTATTCAGGGTGCTTGAAGTAATTAACTCCATACCGGCCAAACTGTATAGCGGCGCTATTGTAAAGCATCTGCCAAATGATGAAGATGGTATAAGCCGGTACACGCATACAATAATTGATGGTTTGCGGGAACTGCATCGTCTTTTAAACATCCAGAAAGATTTTAATAAACCGGATGAAATATTAAAAAGCTATGACATTGCGCACCATGCGGCGCTTTCGCTGGAAGAAGAGTATGAACTTTTATGCTTATTGCGCGAAGACCAGCGGATGGAATATTTACGCCGTCATCTGCAAAAAACAATTCCCGTAGTGGCCGGCATAGAAACCCTGAAAAAGAAGATTCAGTTGAACGGGCATTTTAAAGAATTAAAAGGATTTGATTTTAATTTCGGTAAATAGTAATCATGAAAACTACGCTCTGCTTCGATTTTGGTAATACGCGCCTTAAATGTGCTGTTTTCAATAATAAGGAAATACAAAAAGTAATAACACTTGAAGATGACAGCGTAGCATCGGTAGAAAAAATTATTGCCGAAGAAAAGCCTAAGCAATCTATTTTATCATCGGTTATCAATCATAACCCTGAAATAGAAATTCTGCTCGAAGCAAAAACAAAATTTCATAAGCTCAGCGAAAAATCAAAACTGCCTTTTACCATACCGGTGGGCAAGCCGGAAACAGTTGGCGCAGACAGGCTGGCGCTGGTTGCTGCCGCCGTTTATTTTTATCCCAAACAACACAATCTTATTATTGGTTTAGGTTCCTGTATTACCTACAATTTTGTAAATAAGCTGCACGAGTTTTTAGGCGGCGCTATTTCACCGGGGCTAAACATGCGTTTTAAAGCCATGAACCAGTTTACGGCAAAACTGCCGCTCGAAACCCCCAACTCAAATTTTCCGCTTGTGGGTTACGACACAAAGACCAATTTGCACAGTGGTGCAATCCTGGGCATGGCTAAAGAAATGGATGGATTTATTGACGAGTACAACCTTAGGTACAGTAACTTTAACGTGCATTTAACCGGAGGTGATATGAGCTTTTTTGTGCCTCTTATCAAAAACAAGATATTTGCAAACCCTCATTTAATCTTTAATGGTTTGTATGCACTTAGTGAAACCAATGGCTAAATATTTTTTTTTCTGTGTTCTTTTGATATTGATTTGCAGTACTTCGTTTAGCCAGGAAAATTCTCCATTTTCCAGGTATGGAATCGGAGATGTTTATCCGCAGCAAAATATTGCTGCCAGGGGCATGGGAGGCCTGGGTGCCACTGTTTCAAACTCGCAATTCATTAATACTATAAACCCGGCCAGCTATGGTTCCCTGGGACTTGTTACGTATGATTTCGCTTTAACTGTTGACAGCCGTTCCCTGTTAAGCAAAACGCCGGCAAACAAATACAAGTCAGTTAATTTTATTCCTTCCTACATAACCTTAGGCATGCCTTTAACAAAGCCAGGCAACATAAATGGCGCAGCGCTTGTTTTTGGGTTAAGGCCGGCCACCAGAATAAATTATAGCATTGAAGAAAGTAGCCGTATTAGTTATGACAGCCTTGGTATTACCGACAGCCTGCAGACCCTGCACGAAGGGAATGGCGGGTTAAACCAGGTTTTTTTGGGAATTGGCAAAACATGGAAGAATAAGAAAAATCCCAATAATAGTTTCAGTCTTGGATTTAATGCCGGTTATGAATGGGGCACCAAGTTTATAAGCAATAAAGTTAGTTTCCCTTCTGACAGTTCTTACCAAACCTGGTATAATTCCAACTCAACCGATTCCACGCATTTCTGGGGATTATTTCTCAATCCAGGCTTTATGGCAAGTTTTACCATAGGTGAAAAAACAGACCCCATTTCCAAACTAAAAAATTCCTATGTACTTACGGTTGGCGCTTCGGGAACTTTAGAGCAAAAACTGGACGCTTCACGGGACCTTACAAGCGAAACTTTTTATTATAAAGACGACGGCGATATAGTGGCTGTTGACAGCGTCTACAGGGTGGGCACAGAGCATGGCAACATAACACTGCCCATGAGTTTTAACGGCGGGTTAATGTTGAGCAATATGCTCTCCAACGGGCCATTCAGCGTAAAAAAATGGGGTATTGGCGTAGAATATAATTTTGCACAATGGTCAAAATACCGCGATTATGGCCAGCCCGATAAATTAAATAATAGCTGGTTTATCCGTGGCGGTATAGAGTTTTCTCCAAACCCGCTTACCGGCAAAGGCATCTTTTCAAACGGTATTTACAGGTTTGGATATTATAATGGCAAGGATTATATAAATGCTGACGGCAGTGGCTATAAAACACAGGCATTTTCACTGGGTTATTCTTTCAACTTAAGAAAATATCATTCTTACGACAGGCAGTTTACCATGATAAACACGGCGCTTGAATTTGGAAAAAGAGGCAGCACTGTTAATAATGTAACAGAAAACTTTTTCAAAATTTCTGTAGGCTTATCTTTAAGCGATATTTGGTTCATCAAGCGGAAGTATGATTAATAAATTGCTTTATATAAAGATGTTTAAAGCAGCCCTTATTACCGGCTGCTTTTTTTTATATAGCTGCCATAACGATTACCAGCAGGTGCAGGACCTTGCCAAAAAAACAATACCTACAGATAAGGCAACAAATGTTACAACCTATTTTAGCCAGGGCGGTATTACAAAAGCAAAGCTTACCACTCCTTTAATGACAATGGCACAGGGGGATACGCCTAAAACAGAATTTCCCAAAACGCTTCATGTGGATTTTTATGACAGCGTGAAACTGCAAAGCAAGCTGTTTGCAAAATATGGGCTGTATTATCCCAATAAACATTTAGTGTTTTTAAGAGACAGCGTGGTTGTATTTAATGTGCAGGGAGATACTTTGCGCAGCGAAGAGTTATGGTGGGACCAGGATAAGGAGATAATTTATACTACCCTGCCCGTGCATATACGCAAGCCCGATGAAAAGCTTGATGGTGATAGCATGACGGCTGATCAGAATTTTAATCATTACACCATCTTCAATGCAAGAGGGCCGATTAATGTGCCGGATAGTACGCTTCCTGCAAATTAAAATCCTGCTTAGCATTCATTGTTATGGATGTTTTTACAGATAATAACAGCATCTCAAAAAGAAGTGCAAAACTCACAGGGCAATAAAATTTTATTTCTTTAATACATTTGCATTAATGCTTACTACTGAACAATCGTCACATTACAGGCATCTTGAAGATATGCCGGTAAAAGAAATAATTACGCATATAAACGAAGAAGATAAAACGGTTGCCTTTGCTGTTGAAAAAGCTTTGCCCCAAATTGAAAAGCTGATAGAAGCGGCTGCAGATAGAATGCTTGCAGGCGGAAGGCTGTTTTATGTAGGCGCCGGCACCAGCGGCAGGCTCGGCATTTTAGACGCCAGCGAATGCCCGCCCACTTATGGTGTTCCTTATGACCTGGTGCAGGGGCTGATTGCCGGAGGTTACAGTGCCATTGTTCGTGCAGCGGAATTTGCTGAAGACGACCGCGAACAGGGCTGGCTTGACCTGCAGGAAAAAAATATTTCTGACAGGGATTTTGTAGTGGGAATAGCCGCCAGCGGCACAACGCCCTACGTTATCGGCGCTTTGGATCATTGCCGCGAACATGCTATTGAAACGGGTTGTATAACCTGCAACGCCGGTTCACCGCTGGCCGCTGCAGCCGATTACCCGGTTGAAGTAATTACCGGGCCTGAATTCGTAACCGGCAGCACGCGCATGAAAGCAGGCACCGCACAAAAAATGGTGCTGAATATGATTTCTACCACGATAATGATACAACTGGGCCGCGTGGAAGATAACAGCATGGTAAACATGCAGCTTAACAATGAAAAACTTATTGACCGCGGCGTAAAAATGCTGATGCAGCAGGCAAATATTGCCGACTATTCCGAAGCAAAAAATTTATTGGTAAAACAGGGAAGTGTAAAAAAAGCCGTGCAATCCATTCATAAAAGCTGATTGTTTTATTTCAGTTTTATAAGTAATTTTCAATTTGAAAATCATTTATTATGAAATCATCTTTACCCCTTGCATTATTAGCCTTTACACTGCTTTTCACTTTAAATGCTTCAACGCAATCAAAAAAATTCTTTGCAGTTACAGGTGAACAGTTTGGCAGCACTAACTGGATTGCTTTTCGCCAGGCTGATCTAAATACAAAAACTACCAGGACTGTTTACATACCAGCCGCAGCGAACGAAGCTGTTTATGATGCCGCATCAGGTGCACAAATTATAAACGTTGATGCTAAAGCCGAAACCATATCCACGTTGCAAAACTGCGGATGCATCAACAGCAGGATGGTAGCGGCAATTGCTTATGATGCAAAAAACAACAGGTTATATTATGCGCAAATGCTGGGCAACCAACTGCGCTATCTTGATTTAAACAGCACTACGCCGAAAGCCTACTCAGTAACCACGCAGTTGCTGAAAAACTTTAAGAATGCAGCCGGCGAAGCCTCTGTAATTACAAGAATGGTGATTGCATCAGATGGCAACGGGTATGCTCTAACAAATGATAATGAGCACCTCATACGTTTCTCAACAGGAAAGCAAACAAAGATTACAGATTTGGGAAGATTGCTGGATGCCCCGGCAAACGGAGATAAATCGGTAAGAACCCAGTTTACAAGCTGGGGCGGCGATATGATTGCAGATGCGAATGGCAACCTTTATCTTTTTACTATGACGCGCCAGGTTTATAAGATCAATCCGGATACAAGGCTTGCTACTTTTCTTGGTGAGATAAAAAACATTCCCGAAGAGTATAATATAAATGCCGCAATGGTTGAAGATGCAGAGAATATTATCGTGGGCAGTTCCACCAAAACAACCGGTTATTACAAAGTAAACCTTATTACATTGCAGGCTGCTATTATAAATACAACAGAACAGGTATATAACGTTTCAGATTTTGCCAATGCCAATTTTGCTTTTGATAACAGAACGGATGCCATAGCAAAAACGCTTGAAACAAGCACGGTAAGCACCTATCCCAATCCCGTAACCACAGGACGACTGCAAATACAGTTCAGCAATTTTAAAAACGGTAAATACATAATAATGCTCAGTGAGACAAGTGGTAAAACAATATTAAAAAAAGAGGTAAAAATCACAGGCACTCAAACGGAAAACATTTCAGTGGCATCAGCAGCAGCCAGTGCTTACCTCCTAAGTGTAATTACTGCAAACGGTGAAACCGTTTATAGCAATAAAATTATTGTAAGCAAAGATTAGCGGTTCCCGCTACCTGATAGAAAATCCCGGTAGAAATATATGCCGGGATTTTCTATTTTATCCCTTGCTTTAGCACAGCAAGTTGTAAACATTTTGATATAACACACCTTATTTAATATCATAACATTCATTAACTGCTTAAAATGAAAAGCCTCCGCAATTGCGGAGGCTTTTTTTATAATTCTTTAATCTGTCAACCCTTGATCCGGGATTGAGACAAATTATTTATTTTACTTCTTCAAATTCTGCGTCGGTAACATTTTCACCTCCCTGCTGCTGGCCAGTTCCGTTATCGGATGCGCCTGCATTTGGCTGGGCACCTGCATCGGCTGTTGGTGCGCCGGCTTGTTGTGCTTTATACAGTTCCTCACTGGCTGCAGTCCATGCCTGGTTCAGTTCATTCATCGCGGTATCAACAGCGGCAACATCCTGGCTCTTATGCGCTTCTTTTAATTTATTCAAAGCAGCTTCAATAGGCGCTTTTTTATCAGCCGGCACTTTATCACCAAATTCCTTTAATTGTTTTTCTGTCTGGAAAACAAGGCTGTCTGCCTGGTTCAATTTGTCGATCTTTTCACGGGCTGCCTTATCTTCAGCTTCGTGTGCCCTGGCATCGGTCTTCATCTTTTCAATTTCTTCCTTGCTTAATCCGCTTCCGGCTTCAATGCGAATCTTCTGCTCTTTGCCGGTGCCTTTATCTTTTGCACTCACGTGAATCAAACCGTTCGCATCAATATCAAATGTTACTTCAATCTGCGGAATACCCCTTGGTGCAGGCGGAATGCCATCAAGATTGAATACACCCAGGCTCTTGTTATCTTTCGCCAAACTTCTTTCACCCTGCAAAATATGTATCTGCACGCCGGGCTGGTTATCGCTGGCGGTAGAGAACACTTCTGTTTTCTTTGTAGGAATGGTTGTGTTGGAAGGAATCATTGGCGTTAATACACCACCCAAAGTTTCAATTCCAAGTGTAAGCGGCGTTACATCTAGTAACAGTACATCTTTCACTTCACCGGTTAAAACGGCACCCTGGATACCTGCACCAATTGCTACCACTTCATCAGGGTTTACACCTTTATGCGGTTTTTTTCCGAAGAATTTTTCTACAATTTCCTGCACTTTAGGGATACGGGTAGAACCACCAACCAGGATCACCTCATCAATTTGAGAAGCATTGTAACCCGCATCTTTTAATGCCTGCTCGCAAGGCTTTAAACATCTTGCAAATAAATTATCGGCGAGCTGTTCAAATTTTGCGCGGGATAATTTTGTAACAAGGTGTTTCGGCACACCATCAACTGCAGTAATATAAGGCAGGTTTATTTCTGTTTCTGATGAAGAAGACAATTCGATTTTTGCTTTTTCAGCAGCTTCTTTTAAACGCTGTAAGGCCATGGGATCTTTGCGGAGATCAATAGCTTCCTGCTTTTTGAATTCATCAGCCAGCCAATCCATGATCACTTTATCAAAGTCATCACCGCCAAGATGCGTATCACCATTAGTTGATTTTACTTCAAAAACGCCATCACCCAAATCCAGTACAGATATATCGAATGTACCACCACCAAGGTCAAACACGGCTATTTTCTGATCAGCGTGTTTCTTTTCCAAACCATAAGCCAATGCTGCGGCAGTGGGTTCATTTACAATCCTGCGCACATTTAAACCAGCAATTTCGCCAGCTTCTTTAGTAGCCTGCCTTTGTGCATCATTGAAATAAGCAGGTACTGTAATTACGGCTTCATTTACTTCCTGGCCAAGATAGTCTTCTGCTGTTTTCTTCATCTTCTGAAGAATCATGGCAGAAATTTCCTGCGGTGTATATAAGCGGCCATCAATATCTATGCGTATTGTATCATTTTCACCACGAACTATTTTGTAACTCCAGTGGCTGATTTCTTCTTTTACTTCATCGTAGCGACGGCCCATAAAACGCTTCACACTCATAATAGTGTTTTGCGGGTTTGTTATGGCCTGCCTCTTGGCAGGATCACCTACCTTACGTTCACCGTTTTTTAAAAAAGCAACAACGGAAGGCGTAGTACGGCGGCCTTCATCGTTGGCAATAACAACCGGTTCGTTACCTTCCATAACTGAAACGCAGCTATTAGTTGTACCTAAGTCAATCCCTATTATTTTTCCCATATTAATTGATTAATTCTTTAAGATTTAAGTTATTACCCATTTGCTCAATCATTATGCCATGGCCGCAAAAGGTGTAAAAATGGCAGATGTTATGATAATATGAATAAAAGACAATCAAATAAGGATCAGCAAAATAAAAGAGGTTGTCCATAGCCGGGCAACCTCTTTTATTATTATAAAACAAATCTTATCCGTTCATGCTTGCAAGAAATTCTTCATTACTTTTTGTGCCGCGCATGCGTTTCAATAGCTCTGTCATGGCTTCTTCAGTATTCATATCATTGATATAAAGGCGAAGAATATTCATACGTTGAAGTACATCCCTGTCGAGCAACAGATCATCACGGCGGGTGGATGAGGCCACAAGATCAATAGCCGGGTAAATGCGCCTGTTTGCCAATCTCCTGTCAAGCTGCAATTCCATATTGCCGGTGCCTTTAAATTCTTCAAAGATCACTTCGTCCATTTTACTGCCGGTATCAATTAACGCAGTTGCAAGAATGGTTAAAGAACCGCCATTTTCAATTTTACGGGCAGCGCCAAAAAACTGTTTGGGTTTTTGCATGGCATTAGCTTCAACGCCACCACTCAGCACTTTACCGCTGGCCGGGGCCACCGTATTGTGAGCACGGGCGAGGCGGGTAATGCTGTCAAGCAGAATCACCACATCATGGCCGCATTCAACAAGCCGTTTTGCTTTTTGCAAAGCGATAGTAGAAACCTTAACGTGCTTTTCTGCAGGCTCGTCAAAAGTGGAGGCAATTACTTCAGCCCTTACGCTGCGCTCCATATCGGTAACTTCTTCAGGGCGTTCATCTACCAGTACCACCATTAAATAACATTCAGGATGGTTGGCTGCAATGGCATTAGCCACGGCTTTCAACAACATGGTTTTACCTGTTTTGGGCTGCGCTACAATTAAGCCACGCTGGCCTTTACCAATTGGCGTAAACAAGTCAATAATACGTGTTGAATAATCAGAGGGAGAAGTAAAAAGGTTCAGCTTTTCATAAGGAAAAAGCGGTGTAAGATAATCGAAAGGCACCCTGTCCCTTACCTCATCCGGGCTTTTTGCATTAATGGTTTCAACCTTTAATAAAGCAAAATATTTTTCACCCTCTTTTGGCGGGCGCACAGCGCCAAAAACGGTATCACCGGTTTTAAGGCCGAATAATTTTATTTGTGAAGGCGAAACATAAATATCATCCGGAGAAGAAAGATAATTATAGTCGCTGCTTCGTAAAAAGCCATAACCATCGGGCATCATTTCTAAAACGCCTTCAGCCTGTATAATACCATCGAACTCTATGTTAAATGCGGGCTCTTTGCGGCCCGGGCTTGAAGGCTTTGCAACAGGTTCAGCAATTTCAACTTCATCAGGATAAACTATAGGTTCGTCATCACCGAGCATGCTTAATAAATTGGCGCCCATTTGGGTGAGGGCATCATCGCTATCAACATAATCTTCAGCTGATACAGCAGCTTCTTCTTCCTCCGGCTGCTCCTCCTTTTTAGGTTCAGAGGCGGCCTTAAGCTTTACGCGGGCCCGCTTGGGCTTGTCTTCTTTTGCATCATCTTTTGAGGCTTTTTCCTTTGAAGAATGTTTTGTTTCTTTTGCAGGTTTTTGCACTGTATCTGTCATTACTTCTGCTTCTTCTGTAGTGTTTGCGGTGCTTGCTTTTACCGTACGTTTACGTTTGGGCTTTTCTGCGGTTGCAGTAGCTGCTGCCGGCGTTAATGCCTGTTTATCAAGGATGCGGTAAATAAGGTCCTGCTTGTTTAGCTTTCCAGCATCAGCAATGTCAAGGTGCTCAGCGATGTCGAGAAGCTCTGGCACCAGCATGTCGTTCAATTGGAGAATGTCGTACATAAAAAATAATAATCCTTATGGAATAATGTAATTTCTCAAAACTTTTTTGAAACGGTTTGGAAGAAATTTTTTGGTTAAAAAGAAAACAGGCGAGTGTGATTTTTTGATTGGACTATGTGCTGTTTCCGGCTGCAATGTTACAGAAAAAATTGAAATGAAATAAATTTTTTGAAGCTTTTAACTAACGCTTTCGTACTTGTAAACCTTTCCCATAATTATCCCACACCCTTTCGTTTTTACAAGTTTTCATCTATGTAAAATTTGTTTTTGTCGCAATCTTTCCTCTTTCAGCCATTGTTAGGTTTTTTCTTAAGTACTTTGACAAAATGAAGTATAATTTTTTAAGAAAAAAATGGGTGGTGGCCTTATTGCATGCTGTTTGCTGGGTCATACTCTTTTCTTTCCCATTTTTCTTAAAGGCTACCTATAAAAGAGACCGTCGCCCTCCGCAACCCGATGATGCATCCCTCTTCTATTTTTATTTTTTAAGCAGCGGTATCTGGGCCGGCCTCTTTTACCTGAACGCTTACATGTTTTTACCATTTTTGTTACGCACAAAAAAAGTGTGGCAGTTTATTTCGCTGCATGTTCTTGCACTGGCCGCAGTATACTTTTTGCATTCCCTTTATTTTTCATTGTTCGTGCACCATGTGCCTTTTAAAGCAGAAAATTTTTTCATTTATAATATATTCACCTACTTCTTTATTATTGCAAGCAGCACGGCTTATTTTTTCCTGCTCGAAAGGCAACAGTCAATAAAACGGTCACAGGAAAAAGAAACGGAAAACCTTAAAACAGAATTACTGTTTTTACGGTCGCAGGTTAGCCCGCACTTTATGTTTAATGTGCTGAATAATATGGTGGCACTGGCGCGTAAAAAATCTGATCTGCTGGAACATTCGCTCATAAAACTTTCATCGCTCATGCGCTATATGCTTTATGAAACAGATGAGCAGAAGGTGCCGCTTGAAAAAGAAGTGGAATATATTCAAAGTTATATCGACCTTCAGCAACAACGGTTTGGCAAAAACGTAAAAGTGCAATCTTCTTTTAATGAAATAGGCGCTAGCAACGAAATAGAGCCTATGCTTTTAATTCCATTTGTTGAAAATGCATTTAAACACGGTACTGGTATTATAGAAGATGCTGTTATAAAAGTTGAATTGAAAGTTGAAAATGGCATTCTTCAGTTTATTGTTAGCAATAAATATAACGATGCGCTGAACGCGATAAAAGATAAAGATTCCGGTATAGGGTTAAATAACGTGCAAAGAAGGCTAAATTTATTGTATGGCCGCAATCATGCCCTGCTCATTAATAAAAAAGATGGGTGGTTTACTGTTTCGCTTCAAATAAATTTACATTAATGTTGAAATGTGTAGCAATAGACGATGAACCGCTGGCGCTGGAATTACTTGAAGATAATATAAGCAAGGTGCCTTTTCTTAAACTGGTTACTGCCTGCAATAACCCGCTTGAGGCCATGCAGCTATTGCAGCGGGAAGAAATTGATCTCATTTTTCTTGATATACAAATGCCGGGCTTAACAGGTTTACAGTTTATTAAAACAATTACGGCCAAACCCATGTTTATACTTATTACGGCGTATGAAAAATATGCCCTGGAGGGTTACGAGCTTGATGTGGTTGATTATCTTGTGAAACCGGTATCGCTCGACAGGTTTATTAAAGCCTGTAATAAAGCCTGGGAACTGCACCAGCTTAAAACAAAAAAACAGGCCGGGTTTGAGGCGCCGCCTTATTTCTTTATTAATGCAGATTACAGCCTTGTAAAAGTAATTTTTACTGATATTATGTGGATTGAAGGGTTGAAAGATTATCTCAAAATCCATCTTAAAAGCTCATCAAAACCGCTCGTTGCCCGCATTACAATGAAAGCTATAGAAGAGCAGTTGCCCGCTTCCATGTTTATACGCGTTCAAAAATCATTTATTGTTTCCAAAGACTATATCACATCCATACGCAAAAACAGTGTTTTTATAAATGATATGGAGATACCTGTTGGCGATAGTTATAAGGATGCAGTGGCCGAATTAACAGGCAAACATTAACAATAAATTCACCTTCCTTTTGCATTGAAAATCAATCATAAAACAACCGCAAAATTTCATTAGCCTTTTGTCGCATTATTTCATCCGCTTGTCTCATTTGGCTTATAATCGTCCGCGCTGTAAATAATTTTGCCATTCAAATTACAAGTACAGAATTTATGAAAAAAGTATTAATGGCGGCGGTATTGCTGATTACAACTTCAGGCATATTTGCCCAGTTTCCCGCAGGTGGTGGAAAGGGCCGCCAGGTGCCAAGCATTGGTCATATTTATGGTAAAGTGCTTGACAGTATTGGTAAGCCGCTATCTGAAGCAACCATAATCCTGCTGCAAAACCAGTATGACAGCGCCACAAAAAAATCAAAACAAGTGTTATTTAAGGGCGCTACAACAGAACCCAATGGTGAGTTTAGTTTCGGCGACCTGCCTTTATTCGGGATTACTTTAAGAATTTCCGCTGTGGGTTATAAAATGCATGAAGAAAAAATAAGCTTTCAAATGAAAGCCGGTGGTGGAAATGCGCCTTCACAGCAAGGCTCGCCAATGGGCGGCGGCGGTATGCTGAGCGCACTGGATAAAGATCTCGGCAACATAAAACTTATGCCCGATGAAACCAATACCTTACAAACCGTTACCGTTACCGGTACTTCCGGCGCGCTTAAAATGGATATTGATAAGAAAACATTTAATGTAGATAAAAATATAGTAAGCGCAGGCGGAACCGCTGTAGATATAATGAAAAATGTGCCCTCCTTGCAAGTGGATATTGACGGTAATGTTAAGCTGCGCAATGCAACGCCGCAGTTATATATTGATGGCAGGCCTACAACGCTTTCATTAGACCAGATTCCCGCAGATGCCATTCAAAGCGTGGAGGTAATTACAAACCCTTCTGCTAAATATGATGCGAGTGGCGGCAATGCAGGCATTTTAAATATTGTTTTAAAGAAAAATAAGAAAACCGGTTATAATGGTAACATTATGGCCGGCGTTGACAGTCGTGGCGGATATAATGCCGGTGGTAACTTCAGCGTAAGACAGGGTAAAGTAAATTTTACAGCGGCTGCAATGCTAAACAACCGCAGAAGCCTTACCAAGGGCACAACCGATCAGCTTTATTCTTATGATACTTTAAACCTGAAAAATGTGCATAGCTTTCAAAATACGGAAAGCAAAAACAACGGCGGCTTTATGTTTGGAAGAATAGGCCTTGATTATTTTGTAACCAATAGAACCACCCTGTCTATATCCGGAACAAAAGTGCATGGCGAGTTTAAACCCACCTCCATAAGCGACATTGCTACCGATAGTATTTACAATGACCACACAGTAAACCTGACGGGCAACCGGTTATCTACTAACAACAGGACCTTTAACGGAACGGGTATTCAGGGTGGAGTGGTGCACAACTTCACCAAAGACGGGCACCAGCTTACGGCCGATCTGAACTACTTTGGCGGAAAAAATGATGGTGTACAGTATATAACAAGCAATACTTTTACGGGCGGTTCCAATGGCATCAGCAATCAGCGCCAGGTATCAGATGGCAAAAACAGCTTTTTTACTATTCAAACAGATTATACCAATCCAATTACAAAAAATATAAAACTTGAAGCTGGCTTAAGAGCACAGATTAATAAAGTTGACAACAATAATCAGTTATATTATGTAAACGGTTCCGAAAGTGTTAAGGTGCCATTATCAGGAATAGAATATAACAATACCAATAATGTTTATGCGGCTTATGCTACTATAACAAGTTCCATTAAAAAATTTGGCTACCAGGTAGGCCTGCGTGCAGAAAGAAGCAATTATAAAGGCATATTGAATGATACGGGACGTTTTACCAATGATTATCCCATTAGCCTGTTTCCATCTGTTTTCTTAAGTTATAAATTAGAAAACCGGCAGGAGCTGCAGGCAAATTTTTCACGGCGTATAAACAGGCCCAGCTTCTTCCAGCTAATTCCTTATACTGACAGGAGCGACAGTTTATATATAACGCGTGGTAATCCTGACCTGCGCCCTGAATTCACCAATTCATTTGAATTTTCTTACAGTAAAACGTATGGCAAGAACAATATGTTTCTTACATCATTATATTATAAATACACAAACGATCTTATAACCGGAAATCAGAAATCTGAATTCAATCCCACACTGAACAGGGAAGAATGGATTTATACATACGAAAACGCAAATTCTGCTTATTCTTATGGTGCTGAATTTACCTCTGTAAATTATGTAACAAAGTGGTGGGATTTTAATTTGAACGTTAACCTTTATAAGTCAAAAATCAATTCAGATAATATAAATGGATTTTCACAGGATGCTTTGCTTAGCTGGTTTGGCAAATGGAATAACAATATTAAATTGCCTGCCAACTTCACCGTTCAGTTGTCGGCCAATTACCAGAGCAAAACAAACCTGCCGGTTAACCAGGGCCGCCAGATGTTTGGCCCGCCGCAGTCTGCACAATCAGCTTCGCAGGGTTATATTAAACCTTTCTGGCGCACAGATATTGCTATCAAAAAAACGTTTTTCAAAAACCAGGCGGCGGCTGTTACACTTAGTGTAAACGATATTTTCAGAACAAGCGCCAGCAGGCAGATTTCTTTTGCGGATAACTTCTACCAGGATTATTACAGGTTAAACAATCCGCAACTGGTACGCATAAACTTCTCTTACCGTTTTGGCAAGATGGATGTTTCATTGTTCAAACGCCAGAACAAGAACCAGAGCACTATAGATCAATCGCAAATAGGCATGTAATATCAATGTATAAATAAACATATAAAAGCCCCGCAGTTGTTGCGGGGCTTTTGTTTTACTGCTTATCCATCTTCAGGTATAAATAATTCTTATAACTTGTGACCATAAGATTGCAGTGCATGCTTAAACTTCTGCTTAATTTTAAATGGTATTGTTTGGTGACGGTTATTTTTTTCTGTCATGCACAAAGCTTTGCCCAGCTTACCTACAACGAATTAAGCGTTCAATACGACAGCCCGTGGACATATAAAAAATTGCAGCTCATTCCCATCCGTTTTAAAAATATTGGTGGCGACACTGGTTATGCCAATAAGCAAATGTTTAATGGAAAAATAACCAGTTTTGATGATGCCATGCGCAGGCGCAAAATAATCGTGAAGGAAATGAGCGAGGGCGGGGCAGACGTATCAACGCTGATGATTAAAAACCGGTCGAACGAAAATATAATGCTCATGAGTGGCGAAATGGTAGAGGGCGGCAAGCAGGACCGTGCTTTTGGAGAAACAGCGATCATTCCAAAGGGC
The DNA here is from genome assembly GCF_051953455.1 of Parafilimonas sp. Taxonomy (NCBI): domain Bacteria; kingdom Pseudomonadati; phylum Bacteroidota; class Chitinophagia; order Chitinophagales; family Chitinophagaceae; genus Parafilimonas; species Parafilimonas sp. Next base: position 239,219 of record NZ_JBQCIT010000031.1, read on the forward strand.
AGGCGGAAAAACTATGTGCAGGTTTTTTGTGTTGAAAAAGGAAGATGGGATAATAAGGCAAAATCTTTCAGGCATGCAGGCACCGCAGATGCCGGCGTGCGCAAACAGATTGATGTTTCCAAACGGCAAAGCAAAGTGTGGAAACAGATTGACAGTGAACTCTCAGAAAAGAATAAAAAGAATCAAACATCAGCTTACCTGAAAGCGTATAACGACAGCACTTATTTTGATACATCGTACCTGCATTATTTTATTGAAAAAATGAAAAGCAGCGACAGCGCTTATGCAGGTTTTATTGCTATTACAGGCAACCGTATTATAAGAGCGGATATTTTTGGCGGCACCGATCTCTGCCTTGCTGCTTACATTGAAAATATAAAAAGTTATGTGCACACATTGAAACCGGCGGATGGCATTCCATCAAAATCTAAAGAGGCTATAAAAGGTTTTACGGATAAATTCCTTAAAGATAAAACCACGCAAAAACAATACCTCGTCAAAAATGGCCGCATTTATTATAATGATGGTGTAATAATTCAATTGGTTGCGTATGATGACGAGTAGCTTCTTTATGAAATCTGCCGACGATACTAACGCCCTGCTTTGTAATTTTAACGCATGCTCAATAATCCAAGGTTCACTTCGGTCTTAAAAAAATACCAGGATACATTCCACGCGGTGGTGCCATTCAATGCGGCAAAAGATAAATTATTGCTGATGAACTTCACCGCAACCAATGCCGATTTAAATGACAAAGAGCTGGAAGATGCCGGCAAGTTTTCCGCGTATATAGATAGAAAAATAAAAGATGCAGGTGCTGTTTATGGCATTGGCGGCTATACAGAATACCGTTCTATTTATAACCGCAGCGACGTATTTGATGTGCCTGGCGCCGAGCCGCGGCGCCTGCATCTGGGCATAGATATCTGGGGCGATGCAGGCACACCGGTTTTTGCCTTCATGGGCGGCATGATCCATAGCCTGGCTTTCAACAACCGCTTTGGTGATTATGGCGCTACATTAATTTTATTGCATCAGCTAGATGGCATTGCATTTTATAGTTTGTACGGCCATATTTCATTAAACGATATCAATAACCGCCGCGCCGGTGAGTATATTACAAGGGGCGAAAGATTTGCGCAGTTTGGCAAGCCTGAAGAAAACGGTAACTGGCCGCCGCATTTACACTTTCAGCTTATTTACGATATGGAAATGCAGAAAGGCGATTATCCCGGTGTTTGCGCTTATGGAGAAAAAGATAAATACCTCAGGAACTGTCCCGACCCTGATTTGGTTTTAAATATGATGCAATATGCAAAGGATTAATTTTTCCTGGCAATAGTTTTTATTACAGATAGCTGAGATCAAACGGCGGAAGAACAGACCTGTGGGCATCTATGCAATCTGTGAACAACAAAATATTTTCAGGCCACTCAATAAAGTTTAATTGATTTATTATTTTTGAGCCGAATCATCAAACAAAAAAATATGTCTGGACATACTTCTCCAAACGATCCCAGGAAATTTACCGTAGTGCTGTTTACAGGTATTGTTGTTGCATTTGTATTTACTATGCTGATGATGCTGTGGCAAGGTGATTTTGAACATGATGATCACGGCGAAAGGCATTATAACACAACCGTTGTGGAACCGGGTTATTAAAAATCCGTTAAACAAATAGTTTCCCGCTTAAAATAATGCGGCTAAGGTATTCTTCTTACCAGGCCTGCATTAATGCCGGTGCTTGATATAGAAAGCTTGCCGGTGCCTAACCCGTTGAGTGAAGTTTTATAATAAGGCTCTATGCGAAGACTTGTCTTTTTTCCTGTTTTAAGTTCGTAGCCCGCACTCAGGTTTAAAACAGAAAACCAGTTTTGCGGTGCATGATAATAAGCGCGGCTGCCCTGGTGTTCTTCACCATCGCGCAAATAATCGTAATTATAGAATTCTTTGTTCATTAAATAAGAAGAAACACCGGCTGTTGCAAACCATACATGATTCTTCTTTTCAATGAAGTTATATTTAAAATTCACGGGAATTTCAAACATGGTGCAGTAACCATCTACCGTTAAAATCTTTGCATTCTGAAAATACGCAATTTTCGATTTATCAAAATATTTGCCACTGGTATAATAGTTCTTTTTATCAATATAAAAGCCTGTTTCAATACTTAGTTTATTAAACTTATAACCCGCCAATAAACCCACATTGTACCCCAATGGCCGTGCGCTTTGATATTTTATAAAGCTTAAATCAGTTCCGGCAGCTAGCCCTGCATAGAAATAATGATTATTACCCTTAGGATTTTTAATTATTTTTTTTGAAGTATTGCCTCTATTAATCTGCGTATTATCCGTTTCTGTTTTTGTTTTGGATAAACCGGGAAGATTGTTTTGTGTAATAACCTGTTGTTCGCTCTTGTTCGAATTAAGCGTGTCATTATTAACACCGCTGTTATTTGCCGTTGGCAAGCCCGCCCGGTTTTCTTTGGATTTGTTTATAAATGATTGATTGATGGCAGGTTCATCTTTAACCGCTGAAGGATGGAGAGCTGTTATATTATTCTTTGCCGTTTGCCTATTGTTTTGCGTTTTGACAATCTTATTGTGCTGGTTGTTGTTGTTTTCATTGCTGTTTGCAATAATATCCTCCTTACGATTATTAACTGGCCCTGTTTCCGTTTGTTCCTTATTTACTGTCGCAGATTGCTGGCTGTTAACTGTTTCCTGTTTTACCTGCGCTTGATTTTTGACGGTTTCATCATGTGGCACAGCTTTAAATTTATTGTATTCATTACTTGCTATCCAGCCTAACGGGATAAGCAGTAACCACCAAAAGGCAAAGCGGCGCCGGCGCTTTTTTTCTGCAACAGGCGGCAATGGCGGTTCAGTTGTATGCACGGCATTATATACAGCATTCCAGTCGGCAGCCTTGCCGGCATCAATGTCGTAATTCTCTGCAGCTTTACGCATCATTTCATCCATATCGTCTTCCTTCATGTAAAGCATAATACATTGCCTTTGTCATCTTTTACTAAATATTTTTGAAGAAAAGCCCTTGCCTTTGAAAGGTTTGATTTTGATGTGCCCACGGAAATACCAAGCATGTTAGCTATTTCCTGGTGGGTATATCCATCAATTACATAAAGATTAAAAACAACTTTATAAGCCGGGCTCAGTTTTCTTACCAGTTCCACCAGTTCTTTATACACCAGCTTATTCTCGCCGCTGTTATTCACTGTTAAATATTCCCCGTTTTCATTATGTGGTCTGCCATTCGCCGCCACGAGGTTTTCCCTGCCCATAAAATCAATAGATGCATTTATTACTATCCGCTTTATCCATGCAAGCAGCATTGTTTCCACATGATTATGATCGCGTATCTCGAACTTTTGAAGGTTCTTAAAAATCTTTACAAAAGCATCATTGGCGGCAAGTGCGGCGTTATCAAAAGAATGCACATAACGATAGGAAATGCGCAGTGCATACGGAAGATATTTTTCATAAAACAGCTTCTGGCACTTTGCATCGTTTTCCATGCAGCCTTTCATTATGTATAAAAGATCATTCAATCAGTGCAAATATTTTGATATGCTTTATTTAACGGCCGCCTTTGCAAAACAGTTGCTTTTATATTAAAAAATTGTTTGACTTATTTTTTTGGGTAGCCGGCAGCAGCACTTTATGGCATCGTTCCTTGTGTCACTCCCTTGTACTGCATATTTTATGGCAGCACCAATTTCAGCGCAAGGTTTTTCCACTCTTCCTCCAGGCTTGCAGCAGGCCGTTGTTCATTGGCGCGCCTGTACCAGTAATCTGCATTCCAAATATCTCCTTCTTTGCGGTGCAGGTAAGCATGCACCCGGCACGAATTTTTATCATCCAATGCATCTATTAATGAATGCGCCTTATCCCAGTTGCCTTTAGCGTCCCACCACAAAGCCTGAACATATAATGGCAGGTTTGAGGCAGGCGCTTCATCGTTTTCAATAGTTAATATAAATTCATCGTAGGTCATAAATCAGTGAAAATTAATATTGGAAAAACCAATGCTGCATGATATACCACTTAGCAATAACAGTATGCCTGCACTGTTTAAAAGCCCTTTGCCCCAGGCTTTTGATCCCAGCAATATAATTAAGATACCCAAAACCAAATCTATTAATCCGCCTGTCAGGCAAGCCAGCCCTAATATCAAACCAAAACCATCCCGGTAATTAACTGCTCCGCAAATAATACCGATAAGCACAACAATACCGCAATTGATGGCTGTAATTTTATAAGCAAGTTTCCAGTTGTTCATATATCTATAGTTTATGGAGCAATGGATTACGTTCATTTTGTAATTGCGTTATATACATTTCCTTTTCATCCCTGTAAAACATATTCATGGTTTCAAATGGAATAATGCGGCCATCTTTATTTACAATATGCACACAACTTTTTTTAATAGCCCGCACATCAAAATCGTACGCATCAATAAAGCGCATAATAATGATGCGGAACAGGTTCTCATAACTTAAACCCGGCGCATGAATTTGTGGTAAACAACAAAGCAGCTCTTTAAAATTATTTTCCACGCGGTCAACCGAAATGCCTGTGCTGAAAATTTTAAGCATGTGCGCATGCAGTTGCTCATCCTGCTCATACACAATTGTGTTGCGGCTGTTATTTAAAAGATGCGCGGGGTTCACATAACGTGTCATTGGAAAAACCTGACCTGCAAGCTTTAATGCGTAACCCATTACCAAAGCGTCGGGGTTGCAAGGAACAGGAATAAGATCATTTGGCTGAAACACATTTGTTTGTTCCAATATTTTTTGCCGTACATCCGTCATGGTTATCCTGTCTGTTGAAGGATTAAAATGTTCCACCCTTCCTGCAATTTGCGTAGGCTGAAATGTTACGCCCCTTACACACGGCTGTTTTAAAGCAAAGTCAATTATTTCCCCAATCTCATCATCATTTACGCCTTTTTGCAATGTAACGACAAGCGTGGTGGAAAGATTAAATTCATTCAAATGTTCCAGGGCTTTCTTTCGCACATCCGTTAAATCTTTACCACGCAGTTGCAGCAATGCTTCCGGCCTGAAAGAATCAAACTGCAGGTAAATTTCAAAGTCGGGCATATACGAGGCAAGCTGCCTTGCAAACGCTTTATCTTTTGCTATGCGGATACCATTTGTATTTACCATCAAATGGCGGATAGGTTTGCTTTTTGCAATATCCAGTATCTCAAAAAAATCAAGATGCACCGTTGGCTCGCCACCGCTTATCTGTACCACATCCGGCGTGCCTTCATTGGCAACAATTAAATCCAGCATTTTCTCAACTTCTTCAATCGTTCTGTGCCTTCCATAATGTGGGGAACTCATGGCATAACAGGTGGGGCAGGTAAGATTGCAACGGTCAGTAATTTCAACAACCGTTAAGCAACTGTGTTGTTCGTGATCAGCACATAAGCCGCAGTCGTAAGGACAGCCATATAAGGTTTTTGTATTGAAATGTAAAGGCATCTCGCTGGGCTTATTGTAGTTGCGGATATTTTTATAATATTCAACATCGGTTGCCATCAACACTTTCTGAAATCCATGTTCCGGGCAATTCTTCAGCATGAAAACATTATTGCTTTCAAACACAATTTTTGCGTCAATCCTTCTTAAACAAACCGGGCAAAGGCTTATTGTAAAATCATAGTAGGTATATGGCCGCTCAGGCATAAAAGGTATATGTATTATAAAGATAAATGTTCTGTTTATTGTTTGTAAAAAGAAACGGGTTATTAAAAATTGGCTGAGCGAAGCCGAAGACAATTGCTGTTGAGCGAAGTCGAAACAATTTTATAATAACATCCCGGCATAAGGCAGGTTGTTTAATGCTGCAATAATTTTTGCGGATGAATAATATACCTGTAATAATATATTAAGCCAAGCAGCCCCGTTATTTGTATGGTGGAAAGGCCGATGCTGAAAGTATAATGCGGTTTTATAAAATCAAGGATACAGCGGAAGAAACAATAAGCGATCATAAATATTTTAAACCGCGCCCCGTTTTGCAGCGTATAATTTTTTTCAATTTGAACGAGTGCCATCCATAGCAATATCAAAAAAATAATTTCATATAAAGCCACGGGATGCCGGTAATAACTATCGCCCAAATGCATACCCCACGGAAGGTTTGTTGGCAATCCGTATGTTTCTTCATAAATACCCATGCTAAAACAGCCAATGCGCCCAATGATCAAAGCCAGTATAACGGGATAAGTAAATAAGTCGCCGGAAGCTGTTTCTTCATGTATGATCTTTTTTACCAGCTCAACGCCAATAAGACCGCCCAATAAACCGCCCAGGATTGTTTTGTTTGAATAGAAATAAAACAAAAAATTTCCGGCCTGTACTAATGCTGCGGGGTTTTCCAAACCACCAATTAACCTGCTGCCAATAAAAGCGCCCAGTGTTGCACCAATTATAATGGATAAACGGTTAGGCGCTTCAATTATATCGCCCCGTTTTCTTTTTAAAAACAAGTAGTACCGAAAGCCAACAAACAAACCTGCAAATTCAGTAATGGTATGCAGCAAAATATTACTGTTGCCGATTGTTATGGTTACAGGAAATTGCAGTTATGTTATTTTAATAGTTCAGCGCTTTTCAATCCTATCATAAAAGCCTCCATAATTATTCATTATTACGTTCTCTTCTTTAAAAAACTTCATCGGGAAGCCCAGGTCAATGGCGCTTACTTCATCAAGATGCTGCATATCTTCTTCAGGGATGGTAATATCAACCGTTTTTAAATTCTGTTCAAGCTGTGAAAGCTTTGTTGCGCCAACAATGGGAATAACGGACAGTGGTTGCTGCATTGTCCATTTTAAAGCCACATGTGATGGTTCAACGCCTAACTTTTCTGCTATATCTATTACTTCTTTTGTAACCCGCTGGCTGTTTTCATTTAACCTGTTGCTGCCTTCTTTTATTCTTCCAAAATCACCGCGCAAATATTTGCCGGTTAATGCGCCGCCGGCCAGGGGAGCCCAGGGCGTTACCGTCATACCGAAATGTTTTGCCATGGGCAGCAATTCACGTTCCGGTGTGCGCTGCAATAAGCTGTATTCAACCTGCAATGCAATAAACTGGCTCCAGCCCATTAATTCTGCCATAGTATTACCCTTAGCCACTATCCATGCAGGCGTATCGCTTATAGCTGCATAATTAACCTTGCCCTGCCTTATAAGATCATCCAGGCCGCGTAATACTTCATCAACGGGCGTGAGATCGTCCCATATATGCAGATACAAAACATCAATAAAATCTGTCTGTAACCGTTGCAGGCTTGCTTCCACACTGCGCATCATATTCTTGCGGTTATTGCCGCTGGCATTGGGATTGGTTTTGTTATCATGCAAAGAATACTTTGTGGCAATCACAAAATAGTCGCGGTCGCGGGCATTTATAAATTCACCGATTATTTTCTCGCTGGTACCAAACTTGTAAATATTTGCTGTATCTAAAAAATTACCGCCTGCTTCTGCATATTTTTCCATTATGGCAAAGCTGGCTTCTTTGTCTGCACCCCAGCCGTTTTCTGTTCCAAAGCCCATAGTGCCAAGACATAATTCCGATACTTTTAAACCGCTCCTGCCAAGTAATTTATATTTCATTCGTGCATATTTATTTCTTCAGTCGTTCCATGAAATTTCGCCATGTATGCTGTCTGCTTCAAAAATTATCATGCTGGTTTCATGCACTACAAAAATAATAAAGCATTTACAGGTTTAAACAATTAAACTCTGATGAAAATGCAGAGATATTCTGGTCAACTAAGTAATGAAAGGCCTCATAATAAAAAAAGCCCCGAACGGGGCTTGTAATACTTTAAGATGCGCTTTCTGTGCCTGTATCTTCAGGCGCTGGCGCTTCTGGCGCTGGCTGAACATCGGTAGTTGTTGGTGGTAATTCGGGTTGTTGAGGTTCTGCGGCTTTAGGTGCAGCTTTTTTGGGAGCAGCTTTCTTAGCAACCTTTTTTGGTGCTGCCTTTTTCACAGCCTTTTTAGGAGCAGCTTTCTTAACGGCCTTTTTTGGCGCTGCTTTTTTTACAGCTTTTTTTGGTGCTGCTTTCTTAGCAGCTTTTTTGGGAGCCGCTTTCTTAGCAGCTTTCTTTAGTGCTGCTTTCTTTACAGCTTTTTTATTTGCTTTTGCCATGATGTGAATTTTTCTTTTATAGAAATGGATTGTAAGGTAAAAATGTTTTACAAAAAACAATCCATTAGTAAATAAATTTTTTTGTTTTTATAAAAATTTATTTATGCAGTTATGCATTAAATAAAGATTGAAGCTTTTTTACAATGTTGCGCCATGAGTAATAATCATAATATTGCCGCGGTGTATCTGCATGCATACTTTCATGATTGATTATTCCGGCAACAAAGGCAGGAACATCATTATCGTTTACCACCTTGATTTTCTCCCCGCAAACAGAAAGTTCTATGCCAGCCGCACCGGATACACAGGAAACAACGCTTACACCATAACCCATTGCCTCCACTATTTTTGTTTTAACGCCGCCACCTGTTATAACGGGATTAACGAAAATATCAGCCGCTTTAAAGTATGCATATACATCATCTACAAAACCTGCATACACAATATTTTTATCAGCATAATCTTGAAGGTTATTAAAAGAAGCGGGCAGGTCCCTGCCGCAAATAAGAAAACGGTAATTAAAAGACGGGGTTTTAAGTAATGCCGGGTTTAATTCATTCAATATAAATAACAGCGCGTCAAGATTGGGTTTATAATCCAGTGTCCCATTAAAAAACAGCAGCGTTGCATCAGTTGGAATATTATGCTTTGTATATATGGCCTGTTTTATTTCAGGTTTATCAGCAGGCATTTTATCAATATCAATTCCAAAAGGCACCCATACCGCATTCTCTTTCTTTACCATTCTTTTTGCGATGGCAAATTCTATATCTTCCTTTGTTATGAAGAAAACTTTATCGGCATGGTTATAAACAGCGCTTTCATAAATTTTTAAAAGGCCATGCCACCACTTGCCAATGGTTCTAAAGCGCTCATGTTCTATATTGTGTGTGTGCACAAACCATCTTACACCAAGGCTTCTTTTTAAAACCCATCCCATCCAGGCCATGTAAGGATGTTCGGTAATAACATTCTTAATTCCCTTTTCCTTCATTATTTTTTTTATCCGCGATGCATAAAACGGGTTAATATACCTGCTTCTTTCCTTACTAAAAAGCGGTATCATGTTATAGGTTTCAGCAAGGTTGATATCATTGTCTTCAACTGAAACCACGGTGAGATCGTTCTGCTCACCCAGGTATTTACAAAAAATGGCAATACTTTTTTGCCCGCCCATTTGTGCAGGTAAAATTTTATACGGAACTATGTCGAGTATCTTTGCCACAGGCGTTAATTATAGCCGCAAATAAACTGATAAAAAGTTATGAAAGTTGTTTATGAACGTTCCAAAAAATCATGCCGCAGGCTTGCGTGCAAGACTGCCCGTTAATCCTGCGAAACCTGAAACCAGTCCGCCTGTAAATGCCGTTACAAAAATTAATAACAGGGATGAACCGCCCAATGGCAGCAATGCAGCAATTTTTTGAGAGAGTAAATGGCTGTTGGCGTTATCAATAATCAAGGCCATAACGCCCCACAATAAAAACAAACCGAGAAAAGTGGCTAAAAAAGCAGCAAGCGCTTTTTGATGAATAAGCAAGGCGATTATAAATGAAGTAACGGCAAAACTCCACCATGCGAAATACAATGGCGCTGCATAACCCAGCAATGCCGTAAGCAAAACAACAACTATAAACTTCATATTAATTTTGAATTTTTTAAATCAGAAATCTTCAATCCAAAAGCCCGCAATTCAAATCATTTTTGTTTTGAATCTATTTTTCAAAGACCATCCTGCCAAGATTATCGCTTTTACCGGCAATATCGTTTTTGCTATACAGTTTTATACGATAATACTTACCCGCTGCCCAGGTATCTACAAAATTATCGTAATACCTGCTGCCGGGATTGCCGCTTTGCCCGCCGGGATAAACACCGTAAGCATTAATATCATCCGTTAATTCAACCACCATCCGCCAGCTTGGCCCATGATCTTTTTTGAAAGCGTTTATAATATTCTTACCGCCGCCTACATTCAGATGCGGCCTGCTGAAGGCGGAAATTTTAAGCAAGTGCGTAATGCCGCCATCCTTAAATTTTCCCCAGGCCAATGCATCATCATTTTTAGCTTTTTCCAATATGGGTATAATACGCTTAAATGCAGCCGTAACATCATCTTTCAGCGTTTCTTTTTGAGGCGTATTAATGTCATCTGCAAATAATGCAACAGAATCTTTTAAAATACCTTTTACCAATGTGCCCGGCTCAACCGGTGGCACGGGCAAAGAAGCCTGGTGAAGCTCATCATCATAAATCCTGCTTATGCAACTATCCATCCATAAATCAAAAATAGTAGCGCCTTCAGATGCCGCATCGTTTACTAAATTCCACGATGCCACGGCGGAGAGATATTGCTTTTCTTTATCATCTAACCTGGCGTAAACAATCTGCGACAATAAAAGCGGAACAGCCTTTTCTGCCAGCAGGTTATAATTATTGTTTTGCAGCTTTTCCATATCATCCGTAGTAATGTTTTGCATTGATGATAAGTAACGGTTAATAAGCCAGCCTCTATACAAGGAAAAGTTGCCCGGCGTATAATAAGGATAGGTTTTTACATCATAAGGCGACTGGTTGGCACTGCTTACAAAACCCCTTTCAGGATTATACATTGGCCTTTCCAGGCTATCCGGAATATAATGCTGCCAGGCATAAGTGCTGTCAAGCCCAGGCATAACAAAATCGCCCTGCCTGTACCACAGTGCAGGAAATTTTCCTGCCTGGCGGATGGCAATATCACCAGCCTTATCTGCAAAAACAAAATTCTGTCCCGGGCAGCTAAATGTGGAGATAGCGTCAATATATTCATTATAATTTTTAGCCCTTACCAATTTCAGGATGCAGGCAAGGTCATCGCTTTCTTCATGCGCCTGCCAGTGCACAGCATAATACTTATTTGTATGCAGTTTATCAGGATAATGAGGATCATACATTACCGGCCCCCAAACCGTAATGGCAATATGTTCCGTATCGCTTGGCTTGTTGCGTATCTTAATTATTTCATTACGCAATTCTGCTTTGCGCCAGCCATCATTAAACCAATATTCCTGCATGGTGCTGTCGCGAAACTTTACTTCGTAATAATCTTTTACATCACGTTCTGCATTGGTTAAACCCCAGGCAATATTTTCGTTAAACCCGATAAGTATATTTGGCGCACCCGCCAGCGAAACACCATACGTATTAAACGCCGGCGTAGATATCTGCATTTCATACCAAAGCGAAGGAAGGTTAAGCCCTAAATGCGGATCGTTACATAAAATAGGCCGGCCGCTTTTTGTTTTGCTGCCTGCAACAGCCCAGTTATTACTGCCATTATTTTTATCAGGTTTTATGGCGGGATTTTGCGGTGAAACAACCGTTTTGAAACTAAAATATAAAGAATCAGTTGTGGCCGGCGGCGTTGAAAATTTAATTGAATTTATTTTAGGCAGGGGGCTGGTTATAACAGGCTGCATAGAATCCTGCACATAGGGAAAGAGCGCTTCATACTGCGCTTTGGTAAGAAATGATTTTACATTGGTTCTTTCAAAATCTTCTTCATACCCCGACAGATCGTAAGCCATATATTTTGTAAGCAATGCTGTTTTCAGGTTGGTCCATGGTTCAGGTTTGTAATTAAGCAGTTTATATTCGAGCGGATAATCTTTTTCTTTCAGGGTTTTAATATATTCATTTACCCCTGCCGTATAAGCATCGCAGGCCGCTTTCATCTCCGAATCGTTTTCCATGGCATGCAGGGCTTTTTCTGCACCATATACTATTCCAAGCCTCCTGAAAAATTTATCAATCTTTAAGAAATTGGTGCCATTGGCCGAATCGCCCATTATTTCACTCAATCTTCCGCCTGCTGCATATACCTGGAATTCCATTTGCCACAGCCTGAATTTTGCATGCAGGTAACCCTGCACAAACCAGGCGTCGTTTTCGTTTTCGGCATATACATGCGGCACTAATCTTTCATCGAAAAAAACTTCCGTGGCGCCTTTTAACTGCGGAAAATTAAGATTACCATTAAAGGTTTCATTTGCAGGCTCCGCATTCTGCCAGAAACCCTTTTGCGGCGAAAGAAAAAAACCAAAACGGGGCGTTTTACTGCCACTTAAAGTTTGCTGGTTATCCAAAAAATAAATAAGTACAATCGTTATAATGGCAGCAATAACGCACCCGGTGATCCTCATGCAATGAGATTATTTAATTAATAAAATTAATACAGCTAAAGTTAAGCTTCAAGCGTTGCTTCAGATGAAATCTTCATATTCAATGCTTTGCTGATAGGGCAATTTTCTTCTGCATTTTTTACACACTCATCAAACTTTTCCTTGCTTATACCCGGCACTTTGCCTTTTACAACGAGGTGAGATTCTGTAAGCACACCATTTTCAAAGTTGATATTGGAAGTTGTTTCAAGGCTCTCAGGCGTAAAGCCGGCTTCACCCAAAACAAAACTTAATTTCATGGTAAAGCAGCCGGCGTGGGCCGCCGCAACCAGTTCTTCGGGGTTAGTGCCCGTGCCTTCTTCAAATCTCGATTTATAAGAATACTGTGTATTGCTTAAAATACCGCTTTGTGTAGTTACTGTGCCATTTCCTTCTTTTCCTGAACCGCTCCAAACGGCTGTTGCATGTCTTTTCATAAAGATTATTTTTTTGTTATTAATTTACGAACCAATTTATAGGTACAAATTATAAACAAAATTCACTAATAACAAAATATGATAAGCTGGGATGATTTTGAGAAGATCGATATACGCTGCGGAACGGTTACAGAAGTACATGATTTTCCCAATGCAAGAAAGCCTGCATACCAGTTAACGATTGACTTTGGTGAACTGGGCATTAAAAAATCATCAGCACAAATAACACAGCATTATTCAAAAGAAAATTTAAAGGATAAGCAGGTTGTTGCCATTGTAAATTTCCCTGTAAAACAAATAGCCAATTTCTTCAGTGAGTGCCTGGTGCTGGGTGTGTATGATGAAAACAATGATGTTGTATTACTGCAGCCGGAACAGAATGTAAGGAATGGGATGAAGGTGGGATAGAGAAGCCGTGCGCTACGGGCTGCAGGTTTTGAGCCGTAAATTATGAACCATAAAGCCAAATGGAAGAACTCTACTACACATATTATCAAAGCCCGATTGGCATGATAAAAATTGCAGGCACCGATCATTACATTGCTGAATTATCATTTATTGATAAGCCGGGGCAAATGAAACATGGCGAACCGGGCATAAGCGAGGTGATGCATCAGTGTACAGAACAATTAATAGAGTTTTTTAGCGGCAAGCGTAAAGAGTTTGATATTCCCGTTCACCAGCCCGGCACTTTTTTTCAGCAGAAAGTTTGGGGCGAACTATTGCAGATACCTTATGGCAAAACCATTTCCTATCTTGAATTAAGCCGCCTCATAGGCGATGAAAAAGCCGTACGCGCTGTGGCCGCCACCAATGGGAAAAATAAGATTGGCATCATCATTCCCTGCCATCGTGTAATTGGCAGCGATAAAAGCCTGATTGGTTACGCCGGTGGCGTTTGGAGAAAAAAATGGCTGCTGCAACATGAGTTTAAAATTTCCCACGGCATACAAACACTGTTTGATTAATAAAAAAAGCCGCAGATGCACAAATGCATTTGCGGCTAAATAATTTAAAACTGTTTAATGATCTTAATTCACCGGCGTCATTACCAAACAAACCGGTTTCTGTACATCTATCTTAACATTGGTATCCTGCAGCAAGCCAAAGTTTTTATTGATAACAAATATCTGAACGGTATTATTGTTTTGGCTGGCAACTAATAAAAATCTTCCCGTAGGATCAACCATCATACCACGCGGGTTGGCATTTACAGCCTGCGTACCGTTTTCCAGCAATGTGCCGTCTGTTTGCACTTTATACAAAGCCACATTATTGGCTGCCCCGCGGTTAGAGGTATATAAAAATTTACCGTTTGGTGAAATAGCGATCTCTGCACTACCGCGGTCATTTTTATCGCCTGCTGTTGTAGATGCGATGGTTTGTTTTGGTGTGAACTTGCCATCTGCATAACCATAAACAATAACATTACCGGCAAGCTCATTTATTAAATAAGCTGTTTTCCTATCAGGGCTGAACACCATATGCCTTGGCCCAAAACCATCATCTACAGTAACATAACCGGGATCATTTGCCGGCGTAAGCACGTCTTTTGCATCTGTGCCATTAAAATTATATTGATAAACACGGTCTGTTCCAAGATCAGGAGAGAAAACAAATTTCTGGTCAGGAGAAAAAATAACCTGGTGCGGATGCGGCATTTCCTGGCGGGTAACGTTTACGCCATAGCCTTCGTGGCCCACCAACTGTACATGCGGCTGCAATGAACCATCATCGTTTGTTTTAAACACGGTAATATTTCCACCTGCATAATTAGCAGTAATAACATTCTTGCCTGATGCATCAATGCTCACATAACAAGGTGCATAACCATCTGTCGGCTGCTTGTTTAAAAACGTAAGCTGGCCTGTTTTTTTATCAAATGCAAAGGCGCTCAGTTCGCCGGGTTTATCGCCACCGTTCTCGTTTACTGCATATACAAATTTTCCATCTTTTGTAACACACAACCACGAGGGGTTTTGCACGCCGCTTGTTTTACTTACAAGCGTTGCCTCGCCTTTATTGGGATTGAATTTATACACGTGAATGCCATCGTTTGCGCCACCATCTGTATAAGTGCCAACAAATAAATATTGAATAGGATTTTGAGCATTCAGATTCAGGATAGCGAATGCCGCAATTAATATTAAAAATATTTTTTTCATACAGTAACAATAAATTTTTTAATAGTTGTAAATGTAAAAGAAGATTAGAAAATTGACTTGTTAATTTAAGCATGAAAGTTATCAAAATAAAAGGGTTGCCTTTAATCAAAGGCAACCCTTTTCAACATCAGCATGCATTTTATTGTTTAATAAAAGCAGCAGATTGCGATGTTTCTCCATCAATTATTTTTATAAAATAAGTACCCGCAGCAAGTCTATTTACACTTATCTTATTAGCAAAACCGGGTTTGATTATACCCTGGAATACCTGTTTCCCGGTTTCGGCAAAAATTTGTATTACAACCGATTCTTTTTTAGATTGAAAACTAATATTAATAAAATCCCGTGCAGGATTAGGATATACTTTTAACTGATCATCATCTTCAATAAAAACGTTGGCAGTAGCAGCAGTCTGACCAAGTAGTTTTTGTATGCTGAATGCAGCAATTTTTGTGGTTGACCATTTGCCATTATCATCTTTAACTCTTACAAACAAACTATCAGCGCCGGCAGGTATTTCGCTATACAATATTTTAAATTTAAAAGTACTGTCTTGTGAAATTGTTGCAAAAGTTTTTACTGTTGTTTTACCAAAACCTTTATCATTCTTAAACAGGTATTCCACTGCAATTACATGAACCGTATCTGGTGTTTTAATAACTTCAATACTTTGACTGTTAGTGCTGCTCCACTTACCATAATTATCTTTAAAGCGTGTGTACAATTTGTGATAGCCTGCTGCCAGTGAAGCAGTTGTTGCTATAAAGCTTTTTACGATTGAGGTATCGTTGTTATCCACAGCTACCTGTTTGCCTTTCCCAAAGCCGGGGTCTTTATCAAAAAAATATTCACCGCCCATAATTACAGCCTCCAAATCGGCTGTCAATACCTCTACGTTGCTGCTGTTTATAATGCTCCATTTTCCGTTACTGTCTTTCATGCGTATATACAGCTTATGCATACCCGGCTTTAACGATGTAGTTACAATATTTAAAGCATAACTGCTATCAGGTGCAACAGCAATATTGAGTTTTGTATTCAGTCCAACACCTTTGTCTTTATCAAAAAAGTATTCTGCCTGTTTAAGGTTTTGTGCATTTAAAAGCAAAGCACAGGCCATACAAAACATCGTTAGCAATGTTTTCATAATCGTGTTTTTAGATCGATGATTATTTGATTGTCCTGGCGCTTATAGTTACGGATAAACCTGAAGACTGCGTAGCAACACCGGATGTGGTGAGTTTATATATTACCGGGATATTAGCTAATCCTGAAAGCGTATAACGATTTTGAGCTACAGCGCCGCCAAATGCACCACGGTCTGTTCCGTCTGAACCATTTTTGCTGCCTTGTGAATTAGTCTTAAGCTGGTATTTGCCATCACTTGTTCCCGGAGCAATAAACAATGTTGTCATATCAGCAATAACTTTATTGTTATTGGCAGTTCCGAACTGCGTGGATAAGGTGCCAATATTATAAGTTAGTTTTTCTTTATTGCCACCATTTATATTCACAGAGGCATTGGTTGTTTTCAAAATATTATTGCTAAATTCTGAAGTAGTAAACTGAAGCTGCAGGTTAGGACTTGCATTTACAGGCCCGTCGAAAATATTGTTCTTGCATTGCTTTACAGGCCAGGCATTCCAGTTAAGTGTTTTCTGGCAAATATTATTGTTGAATATAATACCTGTTGGTGCAATAAAACTTGCATAACCATTGGTATAAAAAGCATTGGTTGCAGATATGTTTGAAAAGAAATTTTGAAGGATATATACATCTGTTAATTCTGTAGCGAATTGAATGCCTCTTTCAATTCGGCAACGCTTAACAGTAATACCGTTTGCATTAACGTAAACCTTCCCATCGGAGGCATAACCATTAACCACAATATTTAATCCTATAACGGAAGAACCCTGAACATTTAAAGTTAACTGGCTAACCTTTGCTTCGAGTGCATCGTTTGTAACCTTTGGGTTTTCTGTGAGAAAATAACCGGCGCCTATAATAGCCAGCTTTTTTGTAACAGTTGCGCTTGCATATACGGTAGTTGAGCCTTCAACATAAAGCGTATCGTTGTCCACAACAGCTGCCCAGCCTACAGCCTGGTTTATCTGGTTAAATACCGGATAGGTTGATGTTCCGCCCAAGTTATCACCGTATATACTGGTGCCATTATAATTGGATTTGTTATTTACCCGCCAGATTTTTGCGCTGGCAGTATGAACATTCAGCAACAGGATAGCAGCTGACATAATTAGAAAGTAAATCTTTTTCATGATTTCATAGTTTTTTAATAAGCAAATAGCCGGTTAACCCTGGTTTCTTTATTGGTAAAACAACAAGCGTTTTACATTCGAAACCATATTGTAATACGGTTTTAAGTATAAATTGACGACTTTAAAAAACCTGGAAAAAGCGACAGTTATTATTTGCGGTGGATGGTTTATTATTTGCTGCAAATACAATGAAAGCTGAAATGATGCAGCAAAAAAATATCAGATTATGTAGTTGAAGGAGCACCAAAAAATTAAAACTCAAATATGATCCCATACATAGTAGGCAAACTTTTCCAGTGAAGGATCTCTTGCACCCATGAGCAATACAACGCAATCATTGGTAAGATGCGATTGAACAGCAACCGGAAAATCGTTTCTGTTTTCAATAAAAAAAGCGTTCTTATGCAGCGTCTTTATATCATTAATCAAATCACTGGCCGAAATATCTTTTACCGTTGTGCCGCCAGCATAAAAAATTTCACTCATCCATATTTCGTCCTGCGGGCGCAAAGCTGCAGCCATTTCTCTCACATAATCTTCGCGTAAAAATTTTGTTGGTGTATAGCCATGCGGCTGAAACCAGGCAATCAGTTTTTCAGCAACCGGCTGGCAGGCCTTAATGCTGGCGGCGCATTTAGCAGGGTTATGCGCGTAATCATCCACCAGCCAAATGCCTTTTTTATTACCAATAACCTGGTGGCGGCGATAGATGCCTTCATAATGCTGCAAGGCCTGGGCGCAAACCTTTAAATCAACACCAATAATGTTAGCCGCAGCAATAGCAGCCAATGCATTTTCTGCATTATGCTTTCCGAGCACATGCATCTTGAACGATATGTTTTCAATCTCAAAATTTATTTCAAACCCATGCTGCTGAAAATTTTTTGCAGTATAACCGGCCTCTACTTTTTCATCACCAGAAAAATCGTGCGTTATGTTTTGAGACAGTTCCGCAGCAAGTTTATTGTTGCGGTTAGCAATAAATTTTTCGCTGTTATTTTTAAACTGTGCAAACAGTTTTATCAGCTCAGGATAATCTTTGTGATCTTTATCAACATTCAATAATATCCCGATTGAAGGATGATATTGTACAATGCTGCCATCACTTTCATCGGCTTCTATTATAAGCCATTCGCCATTGCCGGCTTTTGCATTACCTATCTTGCCCTGCTTTATTAAACGCGTTAAACCCGCACCGCTTATAAGGCCGGGTTGCAGGCCTGCATATTCCAGTATTTCAAATAGCATGGCCACTGTTGTGCTCTTGCCGGATGTGCCGCCCACGGCAATTGTTCTCTTGGTTTGTGTAATAAGCGCCAGTAACTCACTACGCTTTATAATGGGTATATTCAAATGCTTTGCTTTCTGCACTTCCGGCACGGTATCTTCTACCGCTGCTGAAATCACAACAAGCTGCACATCGCTGTTTATGCCTTCACCATCCTGAAGAAAACAGCTTATGCCCGCTGCCTCTAATTTGTTTTTTGTTTCATTGAATTTACCCGGCTTAAAATAGCGGTCACTTCCGCTCACATTTTTATTGATGGATTTTAAATATTGGGCAAGCGCACTCATTCCTGTGCCTGCAATGCCTATAAAAAAAACATTCTGGAAATCGTTTATTGAAGTGATCATAACTTATTAAACGGAAGCAATATAGCAAGAAAGCGGATGTATGCTAAACATTGATTTAGCGTTGTTGTTTATCGGTTTATGGCTCACAGGTTACATAGATGCACCCAGCTTTGCTTTTCTTCTGTGTTAATCTGAGCTATCTGTGCGAACTCCATTCCATTCAGAATAAAATAATCGAAGAAAAGTCATAAGAAAATCAATCCAGGTTGGGATCATTAAAAGTGTCGCCCTGGCTTATATCACCCGTTTGATAACCTTTCTTAAACCAATACATTCTCTGTGCTGAAGTGCCGTGTGTAAACGCATCAGGTACAACACGGCCCTGCGAGGCTTTCTGCAGGCGGTCATCCCCTACTGCACTGGCAGCACTTAATGCTTCTTCAATATCGCCGGGGTCAAGGTAGGATTGATTATAGTGCGCCCATACACCCGCGAGAAAATCAGCCTGCAGCTCAAGTTTCACACTCAGTTTATTATATCCCGTTTCGCTTAAATGTTGCCGCATACCATCTACTTTATCGGTAATGCCCAGCATGTGCTGCACATGATGGCCTATTTCATGCGCCAAAACATAGGCCATTGCAAAATCGCCTTTTTCAGCGCCGAATCGATTGGTTAATTCATTAAAAAAAGAAAGATCGATATATACTTTCTGATCAGGCGGGCAATAAAACGGGCCGGTTGCTGCGCTGGCTAATCCGCAACCAGCCTGTGTTTCGCCTGTAAACAAAACAAGTGTAGGCTCTTTATATTGCCTGCCCATCTTATTAAATTGATCAGTCCATACTTCGTTGGCAGAAGTAAGCACTACATCCATGTATTGTTTTAATGTATCGTTGGGATCATCAGGGTCCTGGTAACCGCTCTGGGTTTGCTGGCCCGGATCCTGCTGCGGTATCTGGCTTGGATCGCCACCTAAGAAATAAACGATGGCGGCTATAATTAAACCACCAATGCCGCCAAAAGCCAGGGTGCCGCCTGACATTCCGCGGCGGTCTTCTATATTACCGCCTCCGCGCCGGCCTCTCCATTGCATATTGAAATTTTTTTAATGAAGTTATTTGAAAATTAGTAAAAATTAAAGTGCAGGATTATTGAATGTTACTTTCCCCGCAAAAAACTTTCGTATCAGTAAGTGTTTGCAACTATAAAACCTTTATGTCCGGGTGCAGCGAAATATATACCTGTGTTACTTTAACACCGCTCTTGTGTATGATAATACCGGTGCATATTTGCTGCTGGTTGGCATTTACAATTTCAAATGCAATGCCTTGCTGCTGCGCATCATATACATCAATTTTTCTTCCGTCATCCGTATAAACAGCCACTTTTTTCAGCTTTGGATATTGCTGTTTTATATCACTCAAAGAAGCATACACATGCAAGCCGCCGGCTGTTTCAAAAAAAGATGATGTGGTACGAATTTGCTGTACCGTCTTGGCCCGCATGCTTGTGTCTTTATAAGCGGTATAAACATTCAACTGCGTTTTATTATTATGTTCATCCGGCTTTTTACCATACCAGGTAAGCCATGCTTTGCCCATAGCTGCATCACTCATATCAGGTTTTCCAAAAGCTTCAAGCCTGCTGTCGTCCATTCCAATTTCAATATTTCCGATGCTTTTGCCCGGGACTATCCCTTTATTGGCAGCAGGTTCTTCGTTTGTAATTGTATCGCTATTTGTTTTACTACTGTTGGTTATGCCTGATGAAGAATCTCTTTCACGAAGATTTATGTCATTCGTTGTAGCAGTGGAATCTGCTGTATTATTTTCTGTATTGGGTTGTTGATTACAGGCTCCAAAAAACAGTAGTATAATTATTAAAAAAAGATTTTTCATCCGGATAGTTTTTGATTTTTTTTGGCGCATAACCTCATATATCATTCCTTATATCCCAAAAATTTTTTCACATGCCCTGTTTATATTGAAAGCTCTCTTTGCTATTCAAACATCGTTCCCAATTCTATGAATTGTTTTCAATGTTTGAATTTTTGATTGATGCTGAATCCATCAACCTAACTTCGTGCAGGGACTTCCTTTTATCATTCAAATACAAAGACATTTCTCTGAAGCAAAGAAAAAAGGCGATTGTTTATGAGATCAATCACTAAAACTAACCGCATGTTGACAATGATTATTGATCATTTTATGATGGCTTTTTGCTCATGTTGTTTGAAGCACCATTCATAATAAACAACATGTTAGCCTTATCATCTTTAAACAATGGCCAAATGCCTGAAAGTTTCTCCGGATATAACTGGTATGAAGTATTTGTTTTTTCGCTTTATTTTAATAAGGATTTACTGCAAGGCCGAAGCATGGCAAAACGAATTTTTAAATTTCAGGTTGTGGATTTCAAAACTAATAAACCGGCAAATTCAATTAAGTGCTTAATAAGAAATTTGACAATTTTAATGTGGCCGGTTGAAGTAATTATGGCGCTAATTAATACTGAAAGAAGATTAGGTGATTATATTGCAGGTACAAAATTGTCAACTTATGAGGTAAGCCAAAACATAACAACGCCTAATTATATTTCAACGATAATTGCAATTCCGCTGGCAATGCTTGCAACCTGGTTACTTTGGTTTTATCCATTAAGTTTATTGATTTATTAATAATAAAACCCGTCCAAAATTTAATAACCTCCCAGTTTAAACCCGCAATTATTTATCAGCGCTAAAACCAGCCATCGCATATTCTTTGTTCAGGCGGGCAATATTGGTCACCGAAATTTCTTTAGGGCAGGCGGCCTCGCAGGCATTAGTATTGGTGCAGGCGCCGAAGCCTTCCTTATCCATTTGATTAATCATGGCTACCACGCGGGTTTTGCGTTCAGGATCGCCCTGCGGCAATAAAGCCAGGTGAGAAACCTTGGCTGATACAAACAACATGGCGGAACTGTTTTTGCAGGCTGCAACGCAGGCACCGCAGCCAATACAGGCTGCTGCGGCAAAAGCTTTATCAGCATTTTCTTTTTCAATGGGAATAGCATTTGCATCAACGGCATTACCGGTGTTTACTGAAATATAACCACCAGCCTGTATAATCCTGTCGAAGGCAGAGCGGTCAACCACCAGGTCTTTTATAACAGGGAAAGCTTTGGCGCGCCAGGGCTCAACAATAATGGTATCGCCGTCTTTAAAAGCGCGCATGTGCAACTGGCAAACGGTATTTGCCTGCCAGGGGCCGTGCGGCTTGCCATCGATATACATAGAGCACATGCCGCAGATACCTTCGCGGCAGTCGTGATCGAAAGCAATAGGATCCCCGCCTTCGGTAATTAACCGCTCATTCAGCACATCAAACATTTCAAGAAAACTCATTTCACTCGAAATGCCTTCCACTTTATAGGTTTCAAATTTTCCTTTTTCTTTAGTATTTCTTTGACGCCACACTTTTAGTGTGAGATTCATGTTGTAATGTTCCATTGCCGCCTCCACCTCTCCAATGGAGAGAGTTTTTATTTTAAAATTTTACGAGTTTCTGTTTATTATGCCTTCCGAAAATTATTCCGGGAAGGCCTGATGCTTATTTATAAGAACGTTGTGTAGGATGCACTACCTCGTAATCTAATGTTTCCTTATGCAGCATCCAGTCTTCATCGCCTTTATATTCCCATGCTGAAACGAACATATAATGTTCATCATCACGCAGTGCTTCACCTTCTTCTGTTTGATATTCTTCCCTGAAATGCCCGCCGCAGCTTTCGTTACGGTCTAACGCATCAATGCACATCAATTCTCCCAGTTCTATAAAGTCTGCCACGCGGCCGGCCTTATCTAGTTCAGGATTAAATTCATCAATGCTTCCGGGTATTTTTACATTGCTCCAGAATTCTTTTCTCAACGCACGGATCTCTTCAATTGCCTCCCTCAGCCCCTGCGCATTCCTGGCCATGCCGCATTTATCCCACATAATTTTTCCAAGGCGTTTATGCAGGCTTTCAACAGATTCACTGCCTTTAATATTCATTAGCGTTTGCATCCTTTCCGCTACTTTCTTTTCCGCTTCTTCAAATGCAGGATGTGTGGTGGGAATAGCAGCCGTTCTTATCTCATCAGCCAGGTAGTTTCCTATTGTGTATGGAATTACGAAATAACCATCTGCCAAACCCTGCATAAGGGCGCTTGCACCCAAACGGTTGGCGCCATGGTCGCTGAAGTTACATTCACCCAGTGCATATAAACCGGGAACAGTGGTTTGTAATTCATAATCCACCCAAAGACCACCCATTGTATAATGCACAGCAGGATAGATGCGCATGGGCACTTCATAAGGGTTTTCTCCGGTGATCTTTTCATACATATCGAAAAGATTGCCGTATTTTTCCTTTACCACTTCATCACCCATTTGTTTAATTTGTTCGGATGATGGATTTTCTATGCCGCGCTTGCCTGCTTCAATTTTACCGTAACGTTCTATGGCAGATGCATAATCAAGATAAACGGCCTGTTTGGATGAACCAACGCCGTAGCCTGCATCGCATCTTTCTTTCGCAGCCCTTGAGGCAACATCCCTTGGAACAAGATTACCATAAGCCGGGTACCTTCTTTCCAGGTAATAATCCCTTTCTTCCTCGGGAATCTGGTTGGCCGGCCTGTTATCCCCTTTTTTCCTGGGCACCCATATACGGCCATCGTTGCGTAAACTCTCACTCATGAGTGTCAGCTTGCTTTGATAATCGCCGCTCACAGGTATGCAGGTGGGATGTATTTGTGTAAAACAGGGATTGCCAAAATAAGCACCTTTTTTATGCGCTTTCCATGCGGCTGTAACATTACAACCCATAGCGTTTGTTGAAAGGTAGAAAACATTGCCATAGCCGCCGGAGCATAGCACTACGGCATGGCCGAAATGCCTTTCCAACTGACCGGTTATTAGATTGCGGCAGATTATACCGCGGGCTTTTCCGTCAATTACAACCACATCAAGCATTTCATGGCGGGAGTACATGGTTACATTGCCTAAAGCAACCTGTCTTTCCAATGCCTGGTAAGCACCTATTAAAAGCTGCTGGCCCGTTTGGCCTGCTGCATAAAAAGTTCTTTGCACCTGCACGCCGCCGAAGCTCCTGTTGCTTAACAGGCCGCCATATTCGCGGGCAAAAGGCACACCCTGGGCCACACACTGGTCAATAATATTGGCGCTTACTTCTGCCAGACGGTGCACATTGGATTCACGGCTTCTGTAATCGCCGCCTTTTATCGTATCATAGAATAAACGGAAAACACTGTCGCCGTCATTCTGATAATTTTTCGCAGCGTTAATACCGCCCTGCGCAGCAATAGAGTGTGCACGACGGGGAGAATCCTGAAAGCAAAATGCTTTTACCTTATAACCTAATTCTCCCAGTGAGGCGGCAGCCGATGCTCCCGCCAAACCGGTACCAATTATAATAATTTCAATTTTACGCTTATTTGCCGGGTTAACGAGCTTGCAATGGCCTTTGTAATCTGTCCATTTATCTTCTAATTTTCCTTCTGGAATTTTTGCATCAAGCATATTGAAAGTTTCAAAATTTAGAAAAGAATAAAAAACAATCAGTTTACCGGCGCACTAAGCCAGCCCAGGTAGAAACTTACAGGCATCATGGCAAATGCAAGGCATACAACAATAGAAAATATGTACCCGCACCACCTTATTAGTACAAGATATCTTTTATTATAAACGCCTATCGTTTTAAACGAGCTGTAAAAACCATGTAAAAGATGATAAGCGAGTGAAATACACCCCAAAACATATACAACTACAATCCATAAGGTTTGAAAACGGTAGTACATTAAAGAATACAGGTCGTGCACTTCTTTTGTGCCGTTATTAATACTCGCTTCAGGCATGTGGCTAAAGCGTGACGGCACCCAGAAATCGATAAGGTGGATAATTAAAAAAAGCAGTATGAGTGTGCCGAGCAAACCCATGCTGCGGCTGTACCAGCGGCTGCCGCGGTTGCCATAATCTACAGCATACCCAACGCCGCGTTTGCTGCGGTTCTCGGCTTCCAGCACAAGTCCCTGAACAATATGCAGTATGATAAAAAGAAATAAACCTATTTCCAGGATACGCGGTACAACATTGGCGCCTAAAAAATTGGCGGCCCTGTTAAACATTTCGCCGTTATCATTTGCCCAAACGAGTGCGTTAACACCTACATGAACTATTAAAAAAAGAATAAGAAAAATTCCCGTTAAGGCCATCGTAATTTTCTGACCTATTGAAGATGTAAAAACCTGCTTCCAAGTCATATTTGCAAGATTAGTTTAGAAAAATCCGCCCGCAAAATTACAGTACGATTGTCACAATCATGTCAAAAAAATGATTTATACAATTGTGGCAGGGATAATCACGTAAAGTTTCCGCTTATCTAAAATTTATTTTCACTACCAATCTGTTTTATACTTTTGGTGTATGCGAAAGCTTTTGAATATTTTATGGAACAGCTTTAAGATGTCGCTGGGCGAATTAAAAAATAATAAGCTACGCAGCGGGCTTTCGCTTATTGGTGTTGCGTTTGGTATTTTTTGTATTATAAGCGTGCTTACAACTGTGAACAGCCTCGAATATAAAATTCAAAGCGATATTGCCGCACTCGGCACCAATACAATTTATATTGATAAATGGCAATACGGCGCCGGTGATGATGGCGATTATCCCTGGTGGAAATTTGTAAACAGGCCCGATCCGAAATTCCGCGATGTAAAGCTGGTAAAACAACGCAGCACACTCGCCGAAAATGTTGCTTTTTTTATTGAAGACAATGCCGATCTTAAATACAAAAACCAGGAAGTAAAAAGCTCCAGCATTTATGGCGTAAGCGAAGAATTCAATCAAATTCAAACTATTGATCTTATACAGGGCCGCTACTTTACGGAAACAGAATTTAATAATGGAAACCCTGTTGTAGTAATGGGTTATGAAAACGCCAGGCTGTTGTTTGGTTCAGCCAACAGTGCTGTTGGCAAAGTGGTAACGTTCAGTAATTTTAAAGCCACCGTTATAGGTGTTATAGAAAAGCAGGGAAGCAGCTTTGGCCCCGGTTACAATTTTGATGAATCCCTGATTCTTCCTTATCATTTTTATACAAAAGTATATGGCGCCAACCAGCCTTTTAACCAGCATTATGTATTGGTAAAAGGCAGGGCCAATGTACCATCAGGCGCGCTGGTGGATGAACTGGAAGGCGTAATGCGGCAAATACGCAGGTTAAGCCCCAAACAGGAAGATAATTTTGCGCTCAACGACATTAACTTCATGACCGAAGCTGTAAGTGGTTTCTTTGGCACCGTAAATATTGGCGGCTGGGCTATTGCAGGCTTAAGTTTAATTGTGGGTGCATTTGGTGTTGCCAACATTATGTTTGTTACCGTGCGTGAACGTACCAGCCAGATAGGATTGAAAAAAGCTATTGGTGCAAAAAGCAGAACGATATTACTTGAGTTTTTACTGGAGAGCGCCTTTCTCTGTATCATTGGTGGTTTTATTGGCCTGCTTATGGTGTGGGGCCTCGCTGCCATTTTAAGTGCATTCCTGCCTTTTGCAATTGTTATTTCCGGGAAAATAATTTTACTCGCTTTCTCCATTTGCGTAATACTTGGTATTCTTTCAGGTATTATTCCCGCATCAATTGCAGCACGTATGAATCCTGTGGTAGCTATAAGAAGCAAATAGTTTATAACTCATTGGGTTATCGCGCATTTCGCAGCTATCTCTATAAAATCATTAAAAAAATTATTGCCACAGGTGCACAATTTTTTATCTGCGGTAAACAAAAATTAATAACGGTAAGTTTAAGCTAATAGCTGTTATAAAAGCTATGTTGTAGCTTGCAGCAACATAATGATTGAAGCGAAGAACATTACTAAAAAATTCAAACAACAGGCCGCCGTTGATAATATTTCTTTTAACATTAAAGAAGGAGAAAACTTTGTATTGCTCGGCACAAGCGGCTGCGGCAAAACCACTACGCTTAAAATGCTCAACAGGTTAATAGAACCTACCACCGGTTCCATTTATATCAACCAAAAAAATATTAAAGAGCAAAATGCCGAAACACTCAGAAGAAGTATTGGCTACGTATTGCAGAACACAGGCCTGTTTCCGCATTATACCGTTGCAGAAAATATTGCCGTTGTTCCTAATCTTTTTAAATGGGATAAAGAGAAGATACAATTACGTGTTGAAGCGCTGATGCACAAACTGCACCTTGCAAAAGAATATTACAATGCTTATCCAAATGAATTAAGTGGCGGCCAGCAACAACGCGTAGGATTGGCAAGAGCTTTGGCTGCTGATGCTGCCATATTATTAATGGATGAACCTTTTGGTGCACTCGATCCTATAACCAGAACAAAAGTGCGTACAGATTTTATAAATCTTGAAGAGTTTAAAAAGAAAACTATTGTGCTCGTTACACACGATGTGCAGGAAGCTTTTGAACTTGCAGACAGGATCTGTTTAATGGATAAAGGCAAAATAATTCAAACGGGCACACCGGCTGAATTGCTGTTTAAACCTGCTGATAATTTTGTAAAAACTTTTTTCGATGAACAAAGATTGCAACTGGAATATAAATCTGTAACACTGCAAATGCTCTGGCCATTTTTGGAGGATAACAATGCCACATCGCCATCATTAAAAGAAGTTCCGTCGCAGTCAAATGTTTGGCGGGTACTTGAATATTTAAATACAGATAATAAAGACGGCATTCGTGCAAAAGATAATGGCGCAGTTAAGCAAATAAATTATGCTTCGCTCCTGCATGCTTTCAATCAATATAAAAAATACAATTGATGGAACAGCAACAAAGCCTTTGGAACTTCATTGTACAACAGCGGGATAAACTGCTCGATCAGACTATTGCGCATATTGGGCTTACATTTATCTCATTACTTATTGCCGTTGCCATTGGTTTGCCGCTGGGCATTTTTATTGCCAGGAGAAGAAAAGCGGCAGGCATTGTTTTAAACATTGCAGGTATTTTGCAAACTATTCCAAGCATTGCATTACTCGGTTTTATGATCCCGCTATTGGGCATCGGCCCTTTGCCTGCTATAACAGCTTTGTTTCTATATGCGTTGCTCCCGATTATAAGGAATACTTACACGGGCATTAAAGAAACAGATGCCAGCGTGCTGGAAGCCGCAACAGCAATGGGTTTGAGCAAATGGCAGGTATTAACCAAAGTAGAGCTGCCGCTTGCATTTCCGGTTATACTTGCCGGCATAAGAACGGCTACTGTTATTAATGTAGGTGTGGCCACGTTAGCGGCATACATTGCTGCCGGCGGCCTGGGCGAATTTATATTTGGCGGCATTTCGCTTAATAATACCAATATGATTTTGGCAGGCGCTATTCCTGCTGCACTGCTTGCTATCCTGTTTGATTTTTTATTATCACGCATTCAAAAAATCAACTTAAAAAAATTAAGGCTGGCTGTTTGGATAATGCCCGCTGTCGTTTTATTGTTATCCTCATTCTATGCCATTCCTTCATTTGAAAAAAATAAACTGTTGGCAGGATTTACGCCGGAATTTATGGGCCGGCAGGATGGATACCTCGGCTTAAAATCAGTTTATAAACTCAACATTAAAAATGTAGTGATCAGCGATGCTGTAATGTATAAAGCGGCTTATGAAAAAAAGCTGGATATAATAAGTGGCTATAGTACAGATGGCAGGTTAAAGGCTTTTGATCTTGTTGTACTGGATGATGACAGGCATATCTTCCCACCATATTATGCAGCGCCCGTTATTCGCGCAGATGTGCTGAAAAAATACCCGCAGCTCGAAAATATATTGAATATGCTTTCGGAAAAAATAAATGATTCCATAATGACAGCATTGAATTATGAAGTAGATTATTTAAAACAATCGCCGAAAAAAGTGGCAAGGAATTTTCTGCTTAAAACCAATTTGTATAAGCCGCCGCAAAATGGCAGTAAAGGAACGATACGCTTAGGTTCAAAAATTTTTGGTGAGCAATACATTCTCATCAGTATGTATGCAATGCTTATCAGGGGTTATACCGATTTAAATGTTGAAACAAAAACAGGTTTGGGCGGCACAAAAATTTGCTTTGATGCATTAACCAATAATCAAATTGATATGTATCCTGAATATACGGGAACGGGATTACTGGCTATTTTAAATGCATCAGCCAATACATTGGATAAATTAAAACAAAATAAAGACAGCGTTTATAATTATGTGGCTGGCCAGTTCAAACAAAAATATAATTTAACATGGTTAAAGCCGATAGGTTTTAATAATGCTTATGCTTTAATGATGAGAAGAAAACAAAGTAATGAACTGAATGTGCATTCAATAAGTGCACTAACGAATTATATAGATAAGCAGAAATAATTTTCGTGAAAGGTGATCGTGAAAGATGCAAACACCAACTTGCATTCACGGTTCACGTTTTGACGATTCAAAATAAAAAATTGATCAATGAATTTACAAGAACGCTTTAAACAGGTACGTCAACATTCAATTGACATTTGCTCCAATCTTCAAACGGAAGATTATGTGGTGCAGCCGGTGGTAGATGTAAGCCCGCCTAAATGGCATCTCGGCCATACTACATGGTTTTGGGAAGAGTTTGTGTTAAAGCCGAATGATGAAAATTATGAGCAGTTCAATTCTAACTATAATTATGTTTTTAACAGTTATTACGAATCAGCAGGCACGAGGGTTATAAGAACAGACCGCGGTAATTTAAGCAGGCCGTCTGTTGAAGAAATTTATCAATACCGCAAACATGTAGATAAAGCCATGCTGCATTTCTTAAAAAACAATTTGAGCGAAGCATTACAGGATTTAATTGTGCTTGGCCTCAATCACGAAGAGCAGCACCAGGAGCTGTTGGCAACCGATATCAAATATATTTTAGGCAATAACCCGCTCTTTCCTCCTTTATACCATGAAGAGAAACTATTATCAGCGCCCACAAAAAACACATGGATAAAGATTGACGAAGGTGTATATGAAATAGGTTTTGAAGGAGAAGGTTTTTGTTTTGATAATGAGCTAAACCGTCATAAGGTTTATTTAAATGATTATTCCATTTGCAGTGAGCTTGTAACCAATAAAGAATACCTTGAATTTATACATGCAGGCGGTTATAAAAACTTTGTTTACTGGCACATGGAGGGATGGGAATGGGTAAAAGCCAATGGAATTAATGCGCCCATGTACTGGCATTTTATTGATGGCGAATGGATGAATTATACTTTACACGGTTTATTGCCCGTTGATGAGCCTGAACCGGTTTGCCACATTAGTTTTTATGAAGCGTATGCTTATGCATTATGGAAGGGTTTGCGTTTGCCAACAGAAGCTGAATGGGAAATAGCTGCTACAAAATTTAACTGGGGCAAACGTTGGGAATGGACGGAAAGCGCTTATCTTCCTTATCCCGGATTTTCAAAAGCACCGGGTGCTATTGGTGAATACAATGGCAAGTTTATGGTGAGCCAGAAAGTATTGCGCGGTGCAAGCGACGTAACTCCGCCAAATCATAGCCGCATTACATACCGGAATTTTTTTCATCCGCCGTTAAGATGGCAATATACAGGCATAAGATTAGCTAAATAAATTAAGCTGCGGGCTTTGAGGTTAACCAACACAAAGCCCGCAGCAAAAAATTTTAAATTATCAATCATTTATTATGGAGTTGGCAACAATAACACATCAGAAAACAAAATTTTATAAAGATGTTTTGAAAGGGTTGCGATCGTTTCCCAAACGCCTTGATTCAAAATATTTTTATGATGCAACCGGCGATAAATTATTTCAGCAGATAATGAATTGCGATGAATATTATCTCACCAATTGCGAAATGGAAATACTGCAACAACAATCAGATAATATTATTTCATCTATAAAAAATATGGAAAAGGATTTTGATGTGATTGAATTAGGCGCTGGCGATTGCAGCAAATCCATACATCTTCTGAAAAAGATTTTCGAGCTTGACAACAGTTTTACTTTTTTTCCAATTGATATTTCAAAACATGTTATTGAACTTATTGAAAAAGAGCTTCCCAAACAAATTAAAGCATTAAACATTCACGGGCTTAACGGCGAATACATAGACATGCTTAAACAATCAGGAGCCATTTCATCAAGAAGAAAATTAGCACTGTTTATGGGCAGTAATATCGGCAACATGAATAACGAGGAATCAGTTGCATTTTTAAAAGAAGTGAGAAACTGTTTGAAAAAAGATGATTACCTGCTGATTGGTTTTGACCTGAAGAAAGATCCTTCAATTATTCTGAATGCCTATAATGATAAAAAAGGTATAACACGTGAGTTTAACCTTAATCTTTTACGAAGAATAAACAGGGAACTGAATGCGGATTTTGTTATTGAAAAGTTTACGCATTTTCCTGTGTATAATCCCGAAAGCGGTGAATGCAAAAGTTATCTTGTAAGCAATTGCAAACAACGCGTTTTTATTGGCGATACCGAATTTATAGACCTTGATGCTTATGAAACCATTCACACAGAAATCTCCATAAAATATTCCATAAAACAAACAAATGAAATGGCGGCGAAAAGCGGTTTTAAGCCTGTTGAATATTTTTACGATTCAAAACAATGGTTTGCCGATGTATTGTGGAAATGCATATAGAAGCAGCTATAAAGCCTGCCGCATGGCCTGCTGAATATCTTCAAGGATATCCCTTGCATCTTCAATTCCAACAGACAACCTCAACAGGTTATCTTTTATACCAATCGCATATCTTTCTTCTTTGGAAAGATAACGATGCGAGGTAACAGCCGGTGAACATATTAAGCTTTCTACTCCACCAAGGCTTAAGGCCGGACTGATTAAGCTAAGTTTCTGCTGGAATGCCCTTACACCTTCAAAGCCTGTTTTTAATTCAAAAGACAACATGCCGCCAAAACCACTCATTTGCTTTACTGCCATATTATATTGCGGATGAGAAAATAAACCGGGATAATATACTTTCTCCACATTGGCATTAGCATTTAAATATTCTGCTATAGCCAATGCATTTTCATTCTGCTTTTTAATTCTTAATGAAAGTGTTTTCAAACTTCTTTCTGCCATGTAACATTCATACGGCGTTAATGAGCCGCCATACATTTTGGCCGTATTAAAAAGCACGTCTTTGTTTTCATGGCTGTTGGAAACCAATGCGCCATAAGGAAGATCATTATGGCCGCCGAGGTATTTTGTGCCGCTGTGTACCACAATATCAAATCCATGCAAGAGCGGCAACTGATTTATAGGCGAAGCAAAGGTGTTATCGATAATAGTAAGAATATTATTGGCTTTGGATATCGCTGCAATTTCTTCAAGCGGAAGTATGTTCAATAAAGGATTGGAAGGCGTTTCAATATAAATGATGCGGGTGTTTTTGCGGATAAGGCTTTTAAACGCCTGTGCATCGCCTGCAAAACTGCATGCAATACCGCGTTTCGGCAATTCATCATTAGCAAATTTCAGCGTACCACCATACAAATCTTTGGAGAAGATGATGTGGTCTTCATAATTCAAAAAACTAAGTATAGCCGTACTGATGGCAGCCATGCCGGAACTAAAAACCATGCCCCATGCACCCTGTTCCAGGTTGCAGATAATCTGCCCCAGCCTTTGCTGGTTATAGGTAGAATAAAAGCCCGGGTATTGTAATGTTTCGCGGTCTATATACCGGTACGCAACTGCCGGCTGAATACCCGAAGTAACTGCGCCATTATATAATTCATCAGTAAGCGGATGAACACAATCTGTATCAAAATTTCTCATGCCTAAAGCTACTCATGAAATTCGTAAACAGAACAATAATTATGCAGCTCAGCTATATACATGCTCGTGCGTAAATAAATAAGGCACATAAAAAACAATAAAAGCGCCTAATATCAAAACCGTTCCGGCCAGCAGTTCATCAAACTGTTTTACAACAACAGCATCGCCTGAATGTGGTGCATGTAATGAATAATAAACAGCAATTCCGGTAAGTGCAATAAACACTATTCTGAATATAATGCTTCCACCTTTTATATAGTGATTGAAAAAATAAAACAGCACGCCGCTTATGGTTACCACCAATACAGAAATAATAATGATAGAGGATACATTAATAAGCGCCGAAGGATTGTACTCTGTTATGGCGCGGTAAGCAAAATTGAAGATAAGATTGGCAAATGTTGCAAATATGCCGGCAAACAACCCCGATAATACTGATTTGGAGAATTCCGTTTGCTCATAATCGTAATTCATACTAAAATGTTTTAGTTTTTATAAATATTAAATGTCTTCTTTTGAGAATTTTGACTGCATGAAATACTTCCCTTTAATCAAAAACTTTTTCGTTCTTCTCTTTACAGAAATGGAAACCTGGTAATCATTCTCCTGTTTGTAATGATTGCTGTAAGCCTGCACTATATCGTTTGAAGTAATAACACCTTTTACTTTTTTGTTATTGCCTTCTATTACCGCAACACATTGCATATCGTAATTAGCCATTACTTCAGAAACCGCGGCCAGGCTTTGCCGTTCCTGCACAACCGGCAGCCTTTCCGAAATCAGGGTTTGAATGGAGTTGGAAGCAATGCTGTCATCGGCAGTAAACACCTTGCCGGTTTCCACATAGCCAATAAAGTTTTCTTTTTTATCTGTTATAATAAGAGAGCTGTCCCGGTAAGTATTGATATTATCCAGCAGCCACTGTTTAATATCGCCTATTTTGTTATCAATGCAAATAAGCACCGGCGCATCATCCATTACAGTTAATGCATTAATGGTTTGCAAAACATCGGGCTTATATACATCTGGTGTGCGTATGCCACGTCTCTGAATTTTTTCAGTCATAATACTTCCTTTCATCAAAAAGAAAGAAACAGAATAAGCAGCGGTGCAGGCGCCAATCAGTGGTAATAATGCATGTGGCTGCGCCGTGGTTTCCATCAAAAAAACAATCGAGGTAAGTATAGCCCTTGATGCACCGGCAAACATAGCAGCCATACCTATTAATGCTGCCGTGGCAATATTTATTTCACTTCCCGGGAATACCTGCAATACCAATACGCCGATCAATGCACCCGTAGCGCCGCCTATGGTGAACAAAGGCGCCAGCGTTCCGCCCGAAGTACCGCTGCTTAAAGCAACCACCCATGAAATGTACTTTAAAAAGCACAGTATAAACAGCATGCTTAAAGGCAGTGAGCCGGTGAGGAGGTTGGTGATATTGGAGTATCCTACACCCAATGTAGACGGGGCAAAATAACCGGTAATGCCCACTACAACTGCGCCAATAGCCGGCCACCACATCCAGTGCACAGGAATCTTTTCAAAATAATCTTCCAGCAGGTAAACCGATTTTGAAATGATGGCGGCAATAACGCCTATTGCCAAACCCATAGCAACGTAGGTAACCAATGCGATGCCTGAAGCTACCGGTATATCCGGCATTGCAAAAACCGGTGTGTTTCCAAAACATACCAGGTGCACAGCCGCGCCGGTGGCGCAGGACAAAGCAACAGGTATTACAGATTTGGGTGAAAATTCAAACAACAATAATTCTATGGCCAGCAAAGTAGCAGCCAGTGGGCTTCCGAAAATGGCAGCCATACCTGCACAGGCGCCGGCTGCCAGCATGATCTTTCTTTCGCTTGATGATATGCGCATGATCTGCCCGCTCACCGAACCAAATGCGCCACCCGTGGCTATAATGGGGCCTTCCGCGCCAAACGGGCCGCCTGTTCCAATAGAGATTGCTGCTGATATGGGCTTTAAAAAAGTAAGTTTCACCGGTATCTTGCTTTCACCGGTTATGATCTTTTCCATGGCTTCGGGTATGCCGTGGCCACGTATGGCAGAAGACCCAAACCTCGCCATAATGCCCACAATAACACTTCCGGCAATGGGCACCAGTATTACCATCCAGCCTAATGTATTATGCAACGGTGTTGAAGGCTCAAAAGAGAATTTTCCGTAAAAGGATATGTTGGTAATAAGGTCAATCAGCATTACAAGGCCTTTGGCTATAAAGCCGATGACCAATGCATTTAAAATAGCCTGGAGGCTCAGTAAAAATACCCTTCCGGTAACAGGTTGCTCACTTTCAGGTATAGTCTCCGGCTTAAAGTTTTCATCCAATGTGGGTGATACCGGAATACTATTCGCTCGAATCATTTTGTAATTTAAAGGATGCAAAAGTATATCATAAAATATATTTATAGAAGCGATTTGCTAAATTTTATGACAATTTAAATATCTTAAGCAATATTTTTAATGGCTTAGCCGGCTTAAAAATTTTCTTTATTATTGAGCCATGAATGGCAGGAATAAAAATGATTGCAACCCCGAAATCTGCTTTCTGTGCAAACATTGCTTAAAAGAATGGGTACCCTCCATTGAACAGTTTAAAACAACGGTGCGGCTTAAAAAAGGTGAGCAATTGTTTAAGGAAGGCGATGCCGTAAAAGGTATATTCTTTTTAAAACAGGGCAAATTAAAAGTGCATAAATCATGGGAGGAAGACAGGCAAATGGTAATCCGCTTCGCTAAAGCGGGAGATGTTATCGGCCATCGCGGGCTGGGCACCGATACCATTTATCCTGTTTCAGCCACGGCACTCGAGGATATAACCGCCTGTTTTATTGAGCGTAGCTTTTTTCTCCGTTCCATACAGGTAAACCCCGAATTTGCCCTGCAGTTAATGATGTTTTATTCTGATGAATTGCAGGATGCTGAAAAACGCATACGCGATCTTGCCCTCATGGATGTGCGGGGCCGCATCGCCGATACCTTTTTAATGCTGCAAAAGAAATTCGGCACAGATGAAGAAGGGTTTATTGATGTAGTGCTGACACGGCAGGATATAGCCTCCTTTGCCGGTACCATTTATGAAACATTTTTCCGCATAGCAAATGAATTTGCCAAACAAAAAATCATTCGTTATTCGGGCAAGAGAGTGAAAATACTTAAGCCCTCAAAACTTGAGGCGTATTCAAAAATTTAGGATGAGTGCGTATTTGCAGCAATAATTTCTCTTAAGCCATCTTCTAATCGTTTAAGGCTTTCGTTGGTTTCATAATCTTTCACACCATGTCTTACAGATCTTTGAATGACCATGCATAATAAATTATCTTCAGAGAAACAAAGCCAGGCAAAGCTTGAAGAAGTATTACTCTCAGCCTTCCCTTTTAATATGTTTAATATATCCAAATCATTGAATTCAGTTAAATAAACATATAGGTCTTGTTCACCATTATTTACACCTAAGCTTTCTTTTAATGTTGCTCTTATAAATGCACATCCATTAGCTTTAGCATTAAGTCGTTCAATATTTTTATCATTTCTCGCCCCAAACCAAATCGCGTCTATATCAGAACCTACAACTATTTCTCCATTTTCATATTTATCTTTTGAGAGATAATCAGAAATTTCAAACAACATTTTTACAATATCTTTCTTTGGGCTATACTTCTTTAAATAAGTATGTACAAAGCCGCTTCCATAAGGTGTTTGTACTTCCATATAACCATCTGGCCCTTTAACATTTTTGCTTTTCAATGCTGGTTCAAAAAAATTCTTGATCAAACCTGCCGTCTTTTGTTCAGCGCGTTGCATAGTTTCTTCATAAATTTCTTTATTGTTTGCATTAAATTTTTTCAATCCATAGTTTAAAAAACTTAATACAACCCAAACATCCCTGAAATCGCATCTTTCAGTTTCAATCATAGATACCGCAGTAAATCCATTA
The DNA here is from genome assembly GCF_051953455.1 of Parafilimonas sp. NCBI lineage: Bacteria > Pseudomonadati > Bacteroidota > Chitinophagia > Chitinophagales > Chitinophagaceae > Parafilimonas > Parafilimonas sp. The sequence goes on from NZ_JBQCIT010000031.1 coordinate 275,873, forward strand.
TTTATATAGCCCGTTTCTTTGTTCCTGATCGCAAAAACGGTTGCCCTTTTTATAAATTCAATTAAAGTATAAATATCTTCCTGGCTAAGTGAGTTGCGTATTTCGGTCCTTATACTTTCATCACCATTTATAAACTTTTTACACAAGTTTATTATAGTTAAGTCTAACTCATTTTTTACAGGATTTATTAAGCTTTGTTCGTCCTTCCAATTTCTATAGCTAAGGCCAAGCAGAGGCGATTCTTTAAAATTTCCCGTTACTATTCTTTGTTTTTCTTTTTCATCTGCGGCAGCAATTTCACGTCCCAATATTGTAACTCGTGGCTGATTTCTATTTTCTATATAAGAAAATAATAATTCTTACTATAATAACAATTGCAGCAATAATGAGATATTTCATAAGCAAAAAGGGGTTGATTTTTATTTGCAACATACATTTTAATTTGCCTAACCCGGGAAAATCAGCGTTGCAAATTTAAAAGACAACCATGCTTTACATCATATCATTCAAAAATTTAAAGCTGTTGAAATTTTTTCGCCCGGAGAATACAGAGCCAACAGACGTATTGTATTACTCTGTTCACTCCTTTGCTCTGTGCGAAAAAGTTGTTCATTGCAGAATTAACCGCCCAAGATACTGCCCCGACGCATCTTCCTCCAATACTTCCATTGTAAAGCCGCACTGCGAAGCAACTAATTGCATAGTTGACTGATCCACATACAACCATTTAAACCAATCGGAGATTTTGCCGCGATATTCATAACGATAATCGATCTCGCCATAATAATGCGCAGGCCGCTCTTTTTTTATAAAAAGATATTGTATATCCGAAGAATCAAATATGATATGGCCGCCCGGCTTCAGTAATTGTTTGAGATGATGCAGTAATATTTGCAGTCCATCCAGTGTTCCGGCAAGCCCGATGCCGTTCATTAAAAAAAGTAAGGTATCAAACTGCTTTTTTTTCCACGAAAAAATATCTGCATGCACCACTTTTTTTATGCCACGCTGCTGCATTACCCAAACCGCCCCCGCTGAAATATCCATTGCCGTGACACACTGTTTTCTTTGCTGCAATAATAAACTATGGCAGCCCGCAGCAGCGCCCACATCCAATATATCGCCTGCACAACCTTCCAGTGCCAGCAACTCCAGCGGCGACATTTCTTTACCGCTCCTGAAATAAATATCTACAGGCATTGCTTCTTTCCTGCCATAGGTATTATGAATCCAAAGTTTATAACGATCGTTGCCCTGCTGGTAATCTTTTAATGCTTCGCCCATTACATCCTCCATAATAAATGCTATTTTCAAATTCCGTTACAAATTTCAGTACATAAATTGCTTTGTAATTGCCATGCAGAAATTTTATTTAGCTTCTCTACTTGATAACGATTTTTATAAATTCACCATGCAGTTTGCCGTAGTGCGTTTGTTTCCACGGGCCAAAGCAAAATATCATTTTATCAATCGCGGCAATCATCGCTTCCCCGAAGGTTTTGCCGCAGCGCTGCAGGAATCGGTAGATGCCATGTGCAACTTAAAACTCACTAAACAGGAGCGGCAGTTTCTTGCAGGTGCATGTCCTTACCTGCCGCCTACTTACCTCGATTTCCTGGAAGGCTACCGTTATAATCCAAATGAAGTGCATATACAGCAAAGCGGCGGTGAATTATTGGTTGCCGTGGAAGGCTATTGGTACCGCACCATTTTATGGGAAGTGCCATTGCTGTGCATGATCAGTGAGTTGTACTACAAGTTGAATAACCTGCAGCGCATAAGTGATGCCGAAGTATATGCGGTTACAAAAGAAAAGATAGAAAACTATAATCAACTCGGGATCACCATTGCAGAATTTGGCACAAGACGCAGGCATTCTTACGAAGTGCACAAAATTGTTATGCGTGCACTGCAGGAAAATGGAGGTGCCTCATTCGTAGGCACGAGCAATGTGCATTTTGCACAGCTCTACCGCACAAAACCCATCGGCACGCATGCACATGAATGGTTTATGTTTCATGCGGCCAAATACGGTTATAAAATGGCCAATTCCATGGCGCTGGAACATTGGACGGAAACTTATCGCGGCGATTTGGGTATTGCCTTATCCGATACCTTCACTACAAACGTTTTCTTTCAGCAATTTGATAAAAAATTTGCCAAACTGTTTGATGGTGTGCGTCATGACAGCGGCGACCCCATTGATTTCGCGGAAGCCACCATCGCCCATTATAAAAGCCTGGGCATTGACCCGCTTTCCAAAACCATTATATTTTCTGATGGACTGAACTATGAAAAAGTAAAACGCATTGCTGATTTCGCCAAAGGCAAAATAGGTATATCGTTTGGCATTGGCACCAATTTCACCAATGATGCGGGCCTCCCGCCCATGAATATTGTAATGAAGCTAACCGAAGCCTATCCTGAATGCGGGCGATGGACAAACGTAGTAAAACTGTCGGATGAAAAAGGAAAATATACCGGCGATGCCGGCAGCATTGCACTTGCCAAAACCATCCTGCAGATTGAAGATTAAGCAAACAGTTTCCCCTAGCTGTGCAATGCCTTTTACAAAAAATCTTACACCTTTGCACAGCAAAAAGAAAAACACATGGCTAACGACAGAAAAGCAGCAGTCGGATTTATTTTTATTACCTTATTAATCGATACTATGGGCTGGGGGCTTATCATTCCCGTACTGCCCGAGTTGATAGCCGAACTGAAACATATTTCCATCAATGAGGCAAGCGCTTACGGCGGCCTTTTATTATCTACTTATGCCATCATACAATTCATGTTTTCCCCGGTAATCGGCAATTTAAGCGACCGGTATGGCCGCAGGCCTGTGCTCCTATCCTCTTTATTGGGCTTTGGTATAGACTATATTATTCTTGCACTGGCGCCCACATTCGGCTGGCTGTTTCTTGGGCGTGTGATTGCCGGCATTACCGGCGCCAGCTTTACAACAGGCTCCGCTTACATTGCCGATGTAAGCACACCGGAAACAAGAGCAAAAAATTTTGGATTAATAGGCGCCGCCTTCGGGTTAGGTTTTATTATCGGCCCTGCATTAGGTGGTTTATTATCAGGCTGGGGCATCAGGGCGCCTTTCTTCGCGGCAGCAGGGTTATGTTTATTAAATACACTGTATGGATATTTTGTATTGCCTGAATCGTTAAGCAAAGAACATCGCCGCCCCTTTGACTGGAAAAAAGCCAACCCTTTTGGTTCTTTGCAGTTTTTGAGAAAAACGCCGGCTATCAGCGGGCTCGCCTTTGGTTTTTTCCTTATCTATATGGCCGCACAGTCTGTACAGGGCAACTGGAGTTTTTTTACCATGTACCGTTTTAACTGGACGCCTGGTCTCGTAGGCGTTTCCCTTGCCGTAGTGGGCGTGCTGGTGGGCGCTGTACAGGTAGGCTTAACCCGCGTGCTGAACCCGAAAATCGGCGATGCCAAAAGCATTTATTTCGGGTTAACATTATATACCATCGGGTTGGTATTATTCGCCTTCGCCACCTCCACCTGGATGATGTTTGCCTTCCTCGTTCCTTATTGCCTTGGTGGCGTTGCCGGGCCTTCGCTGCAGGCAACACTGGCAGGACATGTGCCACCTAACCAGCAGGGAGAATTACAGGGTGCTTTAACGGGCCTGATGAGCCTTACCACGGTGCTCGGGCCTTTGTTGATGAATAACCTGTTTACTTTCTTTACCAGCCCGAAAGCACCGTTCCTATTCCCCGGCGTGTCGTTTTTACTGGGCGCTGTGTTTATGCTGTTCAGTCTTATAATTATATGGTTTGTATTAAGCAGGGAGAAAAGACTGGCGGTAGAAAGGGTTAAACATTAATGTGGCAGGCAGGTTCCCGCTTCCGCGGGAAAGACGTGTATGAGCGTGATAAAAATTTACATTGAAGAGCAGGTATAGGTGTACACACTGGCACGTCATGCCCAATTCAATTGGGCATCTGCACTCAACATAATAGTTCAATTTCCAAACAACACAGTGCCTTAATACTTAAACAAAAGCCGCTTCCTTTCAGAAGCGGCTTTTTATAGCTAACGTGGAATCTTCAGCTTCCAGCCCGGTTGAATCAAATCCGGGTTTGAAATAACATCCTTATTCGCTTCATAAATCTTTTGCCAGCTTACGCCAAACTGCTTACCGATTTTGGTGAGGTTATCACCCGCCTGCACTTCATATTCTGTTGCTGCACCTTCAGCGGTTGTAATATTTAACACCAGGTCACCGGCGCGGTAATCAGGATCAATTTTATTATAGATATCCCACAGTTGTTTTTTTACCTCTTCTGAGGGCGCCTGCCCGTCTATGTACAGAACATTATCCTGTTCGCGTACCTGGAGTCCGGTTACGCCCGCTGTTTGAGCGGCTGTAACCAGTTCATTATATTTATCCTGTAGTGCCATGATGTTGGTTTTATTCAATGGTTAATTTGTTGTCTATTTTCTTTGGCTTAATGGCATGCAGCTTCATCATTAAAGCCTGCAGATCAGCCCTTTTAATTTTCCCGGTAAGCGTTACAACACCGTCGTTGATGGTGGCCGTTACGCCGTTATAGCCGGAAACAATATCATTGACAGCCGTTTGCAGGGAATCATCCGGTGAAATTTGTACAGGCGCCTGCACTGGTGCCGGCGGTGTAACCTCAATGGTGTTCTTTACTTCTTTTACGCCTTTTACGTTCTTAACCGCTTCTTCAGCCGAAGCATCGCAGCCTTCTGTTTTACAACTGCCGGTAAGTGTAACCACGCCAGCGGTTACAGAGGCGGTGATGCCTGCAAAACCTGGATCTTTATCGAGTTCCGTCCTTACGGCTTTTTGAATGTCGGCATCTTTAGGGCTGCACGATGCAAAAAGGATACAGAGCGCCGCAATGCATGCGAGCCACCCGGAGTTAAAGTTTTTCATGATGAAATGTTGAGATGAAAAATAGCCATACCATTACTGGCAAAGCAATACGCTTTCAAGAATCGTTAAAAATCATGCCAAGGTGGGGATTCTCTAAAAGTCAGTCTCTATACTGAAAAATCATCTTATGCTGCCATAGTAGCCCATCAATTTTTATACTTGTACCAGCATGGGAATTAAAGTTGTTAGTAAAGATGTGGTGTCTTACACGATTGTCATGATTACAACATAGTCATAACTACAAAAATGTCTTCATGGGCTTAAACTTTAAGCAACTCGCCGTAATAATTTTCTTCTTAAATCATCTTTTGCATCAAGAGAGGCGATCATTTCACCTCCAGCATTTGATAATCTTGACAAGTCTGCCCTTGGTATTTGCGTTTGGTCTGCAAATATCATTATTGATTCAAAATCTGCTTTTGCTCTTAATAATCTTTCAAGCACAATAGTTGTAAGCTTCGCCTTGTCCCGGTTAGGAATGCCGAAAACATATAAAGGAGCAATTTTGCCTTCAATTAAGTAATCAATCGGGTAATCTTGAGCATTTTCAATGTTGCTATAAACAAAATCAGGGTGAATTTTTTCAGCAGGTATGTAACGATATAATTCTTCTTTTAAGTCATCATAAAAAGTTGCCTGAACTCTTACACGATTAAGAAAAGTCAAATCGTATATTTTAGTCAATGCCTGCCCAAATCTAAAGATCGACTTTGAAACTTCTCCAGGCGTAGTGATAATATAAAATTGACCGTCTTTTTCTTTTATATCAAGTTCTGAAAGAATTTTATCAAACAGTTGCCCGCGAGTGCCTTCACGATATTTGTCAATATCGTTTTCATAACTGAGATGCATTAAAGTATGCCCCATGTCTGTTAACATCAAACTTCCAGCAGAATGTTCTTTTAAATATATCTGATATGGGTCTCCATCTGGAAAATAAAAAGGTGTTTCAATCAAAAGCAAATCCTCATTCTTGGGAATTAATTGTATATCTGCACAAAAGCTTTTGCAAAGAGAATTTTGAAGCTGCTTTATTTCAAGGTGCATATTGTAATTTAATCAAAAAGTGTTGGCGAATCTGGTTGACTATTTAATCCTTCAATATTACAATCTTTTAGTAAACAATACAGTGCGCCGCTTAAAGTATTATAATTTTTAGTCGCTTTTGCATACCCGTCTGGCTTCTTGTTTGCAATAATATATTTTTCCGTAGCATAATGTATATGGCAATTATAACCTAAGACCTCCTTTTCAATAATATTAGGATGACTATGACTTGAACCATTATATCTGCAAAGGGTCAACACATCTCCACTTGGCATTAACCAACACAAGCCACAACTAAAATCATCCTCTAATTCTTTATTTTGTCTTAAGTATAATTGAAAGGTATAGCCCTCAGCTCCTTCAACATTATAATTGTATTGATAATGGCTTCCTTTATCTAATCTTCGAGCATTCGCATTCTTAACTGTTTTCTTCATTTCTATAAGCTCTTTAATTTTATCATCAGTAACAGATTCATATCCCATGTTGCAATTCTTTTGGTTTAAGATTATTTTGTAAATTAAGTATTAATCTGTATTTCATAATTTCCAATAATATATTTCTTTCTTATTCTTTGAAAGCATAAACAAAGGCGAACTATTATTCAACAACTTACTCTCTAAATTCCTCTTTCCTTTGCAAAATTCCCAGCTATTTAGCATGATGCTTTTTAATCTTGGTATCCCCCTCCGGTATGATAATAGCTATATGGTTCTGCAGTTTATACACTCATGAAAAAAACAGTCAATATCATGTGGTTCCGGCGCGACCTGCGCCTGCACGATAATGCAGCCTTATACCATGCGCTTAAACAGGGCAATCCTGTTATACCTGTTTTCATTTTTGATAAAAACATTCTTAACGACCTGGAAGATAAAAGAGACAGGCGCGTAGAATTCATTCATACGGCACTCACAGCAATGAATGAACAACTGAAGCAACACCAGGCATCACTGCAGGTATGGCACAGCACACCACAGCATGCTTTTGAACAGCTCCTGGAAAAATATACCATTGAAAAAGTTTTCGCCAATGAAGACTATGAACAGTATGCTATTGACCGGGATGATGCCATTGCCAACCTGCTGCAACAACATCATGCTCAGCTATTGCTATATAAAGACCAGGTAATTTTTGCGAAGGATGAAGTGCGGAAAGATGACGGCAGTCCTTACACGGTTTTTACACCTTACAGTAAGCGATGGCTGGCCAGCCTTACGCCATTTCATCTGAAACCTTATCCCACGGAAAACTATTTCCACAACTTTTATAAAGATGCTTCGCAGGAAATGCCGTCGTTAACCAGCCTGGGATTTGAAGCAAGCAGGAAACCTTTTCCGCCAAAAGAAATTCCGGTGGATACCATACGCGGTTATGATAAAACGAGGGATAACCCGGGCATAGAAGGTACGAGCAGGATGAGTGTGCACCTGCGGTTTGGCACCATCAGCATCCGCGAACTGGTTGCAACGGCGCAACAACTCAACAGCACTTATTTAAATGAATTGATATGGCGTGATTTTTACCAGGCGATACTCTGGCATTTTCCGCATGTGCGTAAAGGACATGCTTTTAGAAGTGAAATGGAAAACATCGAATGGCGCAACAACGAGGAAGAGTTTAAAGCCTGGTGCACCGGCGAAACCGGCTATCCCATTGTGGATGCAGGCATGCGCCAGTTGAATGCAACCGGCTTTATGCATAACCGGGTGCGTATGATAACGGCGTCTTTTCTCTGCAAACATTTATTGATAGACTGGCGCCGGGGCGAAGCGTATTTTGCACAAAAATTATTGGACTATGATTACGCGGCCAACAATGGCGGCTGGCAATGGAGTGCAGGCACCGGCTGCGATGCCATGCCGTATTTCAGGATTTTTAACCCGGCTGTACAGGCAAAAAAGTTTGATAAAGATTTGAAGTATATAAGGCAGTGGGTGCCGGAATTGGATTCCTTTGATTATCCGCCGCCGATTGTTGAACATGCCTTTTCGCGGGAACGCGCTTTGCAGGCTTATAAAAAAGCAGCTAACAGCAAGCGGTAATGCCCTGCGGCGTTTAACCATTGGTAATCTGGCGGAATTTGCGATCTTCATCACATTACATAGTAGTATAGAAACAAATCGTGCAGTTGCAAAAAATAAAACCTTTGAAATGAAGCAGCCTGTAAGAATTGAAAGAGAAATTGTCAGTTATGATAAGGAAAGGGAAGAACCGGTTGAATATTGTAATATTGATTTGATTCCATTTAAAGAAATTATATCCATTGTAGTTCCTAAAGCAGATGATCCTGCGTTATATGATGGATATCCTTTAACGAACGAACAAGTTATTGCATTTAATAAAGCGCTAAGCGGTAATATAAATATTGATTTCAAGAAGGACTATTATGTTCTTGAGTGTACAGGGATTTATGAGTGAATCTTTGCCACTGGCTTGCTGGTATTTGCAACCCTAATGTAAAACGCAGCAGCGCAAATGCAGGTAATTTAAGACTTATGTATATTTATGAATTGTAATCAATTCTAATGAAACCTCAACTAATTGTAACCGGGCTGGTTTTGGCAGTCATTATTTTCTATGTTTTATGGACAAGAGTTAGAAAATCAGAATCACGGCCAGATACTGATACAAGACAACCATTGCAAACATCATTGCCAACACAAACAAAGCAAAACGACAAACTTGTTATAGTAAAGGGTATTTCGCACCCTGAATTAAAACAGGTATTAACAGGCTCTTGCAATATGTACAACAAAGAAAGCTTGCAGGCTCAACCGCGACTGGTAAAACTCACAGAACAAGTTTTTGCGATTACATTTCCTTATGACATAAACTTTGATATCTTCTGTTATTTCATCAACTATATTAAATACCCAATGGAACTAAAATGGTCGCCGGACGTTACAGCATGGGCAACAACCAAAAGCAGCGACACCTGGATAACGGAAAATAGTACCAACCAGAAGGTAATGCTCTTTGTACCAACTGACGACACAGAACAGGATAATGTTTATATGACGACACAAGATAATATCGGTTATAAAATTGGCTTTGCTATGGGAGAAGAACATCAACTTCTTGATAAGGCTAAAAAACATTATGTGCAACCTGCCATAGAAATTTTAAACTTGACAAATGAGGAATTTGAAGATTATAAGTGACAAAAACGCTGCTTACAAACCCACCCAAAAACCTGTTCGCCAGCCTGCATTTACTATGATACCTCTCAAACTTTTATCTTTCATAATGTTGACATTTGTTGCTTGTTCATCACCTCAACAAAGCAGTTTACCGTTAGACAGTTTGCAGGAAGCAGAACGGCAAGGCGCCACGCACTATGCAGACCTTTACCCTTTGGTAATCCAGGATCTTGAGAAAAAGCATGTTACGGAAAATGGCAATTATTACATGCTGACACGATTCTCCGACAGTACCGTTAAAATAACCTGGGGCAACGATACTGTAAAACGGATCTATGACACGCCACTTGATTTAATGTTTGCAGAAAGCTTAAGAATAAAGTGGGATAATAAAGATTATTTGATTTTAGATTATAACACAGGCTCGGGTAGCTGGTTGAATTTGGAAATGCCGTTGAACAATAAAGAACAAGTGCAGGAGTTTAATAATGGACTTTATTTTGACAAAGCACACAACTTATTCGTAACAGAAGCGTTGTCAGATACGGTGTTAGTAGTACATAATTTAAAAACAGGGGCAATGCAATTTATCATTGAAAAAGATAAGCCATGTGATGCGGCAAACAATGATGCCTGTTTGGGCACCGTAACCATCAGCAATAAAATACTTTGCTATAAGTGGACAACCCCACATAAGTACGGTGATAAAAAGAGCAGCATTAAAAAACGCGTTCGGGTGACAATATAAAACGCCCGCCGGAAATCGTACAATACAGGCGTCAATAACAGCAATTCAGAGTTGCGTATATTTATCTCATGTTAGCAGTTACCTGCAGCAGTCAAACACCGGTCATCTAACCATTCATTTTCCATCATAAACAAAGACAAATGACTAAACTACAATTTCTCTTACTATGCTTCACCGTAACAGCTGTAACGGCCTGCCAGACAAGCCGGCCAACCAGTACGGCCATTCCAAAGCGCGGCATGTTTAAAGTGATGATACTTTACCCGGCCGGGGAAAATACGAGCTTCGACATGGATTATTATGAACAAAACCACATGCCGATGGTGGCAGGGTTTATAGGAAAGAACCTGGCTTTTTATGAAATTGATAAAGGTATATCCGGCCGTACAGCCGATGGCAAAGCCCCTTTTACAGCTGTAGGCTATTTTTATGTGCATGATGTGACCGAATACAATAAAGCAATTGAGCAAAACATAGATACCATCCGCAGCGACATAAAAAAGTATACCAATATCCAGCCTACTATTCAAATAAGTGAAATTAAACAGTGGCGATAGGATGGCCGGCCGGCATTTACCTTCTGCGAGGTAAGAACCTGCTGTAAACCTCATTCAGTATTAACCCTAAAACTGTAAATTTTTTCAGTATAAGACACATTTTTTCCAAAAACCCTTTCTTCGTTTCTCCTTCGTACCATGTTCGCCTTGCTTACCCCCACAGCGAAGATGGAGCGAACGAGGTACGGACGAGGCGCAGGCGATTGCCACCTACTGGCGCAAACATAAGTCGCAGAGCTTTTGAGCGCAGCTACGTGTGCCTTGCACGCAACGTTTAAATAGGTATAAGCACAAGTACCAACAGCACAATCCATTGCTACTTATACTTGCGCCAGTGTTCATAAATTTTTAAACGATTATAATTAACGGTTGAAACAAATTACAAGATTGCCTACATGAAACCGCGATGTCCTTTTCCTGCACAAAGCAGGGCCAGGAGACATTGCGGGTAAGCAAATCATTTTCCAGTACCAGCTTTATAAAAGCTCCACTTCTTCCGGTAACATAAAAAATATGACGCACCCTTTTTCTGATGTAACAGCGTGTTTAAATCCCGGTGGTGTATAGAGATAATCGCCTGCAGCAAGTTTGGCATCGTTAAAATAAGCTTCGCCTTCCAAAACAAAAGCTTCCTCACCGGCGGGATGATTGTGATAAGGATAGGAAGCGCCGGGTTCAAACTTTAATTTAATCGTGGTGGATCGTCCTTTTTCTTCATTATACAGCAACGATTGCACCCATACGCCTTTATAATGCACGCCTTTTTCTATAAGCGGTTCCCATGTTTTTGCTGATGTTTTTACAATGTAATCCTGGATGTTTGTTTTCATGATCTATGTGTTTTATTCAATTAATTATTGTGATAAAAGCCGGTCGATACTCCACCTGTAAGACGGCAAAGTGGACAATAAAAATGCACCGGCACTAAAAGCAAATACGGAATAATCCAAGGGTTCTTTAATGCCGGATGATATGGCCATGGCAACTGCAAACAATAAGGTTAATATGGCAGTGCCTGTGGCCGCATAACGCGTTTGATAACCGAAAAGCAGCAATAGCGCTAAAATGGTTTCAAGTATGGTGCTTATAACGGCTACAACAGGTATAAAGCTTTGTGGCAAAAAGGAGTTCACCTGTGCCGTATACTGCAAAAAGCCCTGCCAACCGGCGGCGTTTTTATAAAAAATATTGAGGCGGCTTGCCACTGCTGATAAGAAGCCGGCAGACAGCGATAAGCGGAGTAATAAAGAAGCAATGTTCGTCATTTTTGTATTGTTTTATGAATGATGATTACAGTTGCAAAATTCACCAGGGCATGCTTAAATAAGAATAGAGAATCCCGGGAAAAGCATGTAATATTTCAAATAAAAACATGCCTTCATAGTTGAAGTAAAGCGATGAATGAAGCAGCACCTGGCATCAAAATAAAACTGGCTATTTTTGACCGGGTGGAAAAAACAACCGTTCAAAACGATAACGGGTATAATAACCTGGACATTTAACCTATAAAAACAAAACGATGCACCTAAAGCAGGTATTATTTATACAGGGCGGCGGCAATGGCGGTTATGAAGCAGATGCAACATTGGTGGCCGCATTGCAAACAGAACTGGGCAAGGATTATACAGTGCATTATCCCCGCATGCTTCCTGATGAAACCGTTGAAGATTTTGTTCCGCAATGGTTGAATACAATGGAAAAAGAGATCGCTTCTTTTGAAGACGGGGTTATTGTGGCAGGGCATTCGCTCGGCGCTTCCATGTTGCTGAAATATCTTTCAGAATATAAAGACGGTAAAAATATTACAGGCGTTTTTCTTATGGCGCCGCCTTTCTGGAGCGGCACGGAAGACTGGGTGCAACCGCTCAAACTAAAGAAAGATTTTGCAGCAAAACTTCCGGCAAATACGCCTTTGTTTTTCTATCAGTGCAAAGACGATGAAGTTGTTCCCTATCAACATTTCACCATTTACCAGCAACAGGTGCCGTGGGCTGTTTTCCGCGAAACAGGCAACGGCGGGCATCAGTTCACTAACGGCCTGGCATTAGTGGCCCGTGATATAAAAGGGATATAGAATAACATCGCCAGGCCAGGCTGATTATTATTCAAACTAAACAAGTGGAAAATGAAATCAGGATCACCATGGCTCATCAAATCAGTTTTAACCTTACACATTATGTTTCTGTAGGTTTATTGGGCGATTCGTCTGGTTACCTTGCCGTAGCGGTTCATTCGGCACATATCACAGACCCTGTTGCTGCAAAGGCCTCTTATGAAGTATTGCAAATGCTTGCTTTTATGTTTGGCATCCCTTTAAGCTTCGCCGCACTATTAAGCGGCCTGTGGCTAACCTTCATCACCAAATGGAAATTGTTTAAATACCCCTGGGTGATGGTTAAATTCACGCTGATTATTTCAGTGATCCTGGTGGGCGCATTCGTATTAAAAGGCGGAATGGAGGCCATGCTGAATGGTACAGGCGGTGCAGAAACTAAACTTATAGCCGGCGCTATTTATGATGTAGTTGCCTTAATAGTCGCCACTACACTCGGCGTATTCAGGCCGTGGAAGCCATTGGGTTAGCATGAATGATAAAGTATTCATGCATTCATAGTATGCGCTGTACTGGCACAAGTATAAGTCGTATAGCTTTTGAGCCCAGGATATAATCACAAGTACCAACAGCAAATCCATTGCTACGCACACTTGCGCCAGGTACAAGAGTATATAAACACCATTAACTAACGGTTGCTTCAGACAATCTCATTTCCTTTTTCCGGTAATACTTATCCGCCATGAATGATATAGGCAAAGTGAATACAACTGTAAATATCAAAATGCCTATTACCGTATCGATTGTAAAAACAAAAGGCTTTTTCGGAAATGCGGTCAGCGGCATAACAATAAAAGTCATGACAGACTGGGCAAACAGCGCGTATAAAAAGCCATTCAAAAATTTGTTTGGTAAAACTTTTTTAACTGCCGGATAAACCAGGAAATAAAATAGCGTAAACAGAAAAGAAATAAAATAATGAATAAAAACGCCGAGCAACAACACTGCCTTCCCGCTTGCAAAAGCTCTTTCTAATCCTATGGCGCCACCGGCAATAGCATAGAACATTTTAGACGGGAAGTTGCCCGTACGAATGGTTTGGTCTACATGTGCAGAAATAATATCCAGTGTGCCTGCCACTAATGTAGTGAGCAGTACCGCTTGCCAAAATCGGTTCATTTGATAAAAGTTTAATGATTAGTTTTATTTGATTACGGTTTCAAAAATGGATGTATATGCCTGGATTTTTGCTTCAAAACCCGTTCAAAAGCCATTCAAACAGCAACCAAACGGGTTTGAGTGATAAAGAGCTGGTAAAAATTTGCCTTGCCGAGATTAGTCATAAGTCCGGTTATGCAGATGCTAAAGCACTACGGCAGCGCGACTTTGAATTTTTATCCAACGAGATTGAAAACAGTACCGGCGTACTCATCAGCATTTCTACCATCAAACGCTTATTGAACGGGCAGTTTAATCATTTACCACAGGCCGCCACGCTAAATGCCATCACTGCTTATCTGGGGTATGGAAGCTGGCAGGAATTCAGGAAAATTAAACAGCAGGAAACTGGCCTGGGCACCACTAATGGAACGGTGAATCGAAAAAAAAGAAAATTCCGGTTTTCCTACAGAATTTTCATCCCTGTAATTGCAGTCACTCTTTTCCTGTTAAGTGCCTCGCTGGTCTATCTTTTAAAACCTGGAAATGTTGAAGAAAAGGATGTTTCATTTTCAGTGAAGAAAACAACAAGTAACGATATTCCAAACACTGTAGTGTTTACGTATGATGTTACTAAGGTAAATGGTGATAGCTTTTTTATTCAGCAATCATGGGACAGGGACAGGCGGGTGAAAATTGAAAAAAACAAACATACGCTTACTGATATTTACTATGAACCCGGCTATCACAATGCAAAGCTGATGGTGAACGATCAAGTGGTTAAAACAATTGATGTTAGTATTCCAACCAAAGGATGGTTCTTTTTTAGTAAGCCGGGATTGTTTAAGGGTTTACCTTCCCGTATAACACCAAAGATGCCGGTAAAAAATGGCGTGCTATCATTAACGCGTGATGATATTGTCGCCAGCAAAGTAAATCCTGAACTGCCTAACTTTTATTACTATACTTTATTTCCTGAAGCATGTAACGTAGAATCCGACAATTTTATATTGAAGGCGAGGATAAGGTTTAAGGCGGTTAATAATGTAACGTGCCCGATGATTATGCCTGAAATATGCGAACAGAGCAATTCACTTTATTTTTTCACTACGCTTCCCGGCTGCACCAGCAACACCGGCGTAAATGTTGGTGAGCATTTATTAAATGGTAAAACAACGGATTTGTCTTCTTTCGGTGTGGATATCTACCAGTGGCAGGATATGGAAGTGATTGTACAGAATAAAACAGCGCGGATTTTTATAGGTAACCGGGAAATATTTTCAGCCGCTTACACAAGATCGGGCGGCCTTATTACAGGCCTGACGTTTACGTCAAATGGTCTTTGCGAGATTGACGACATTTCTCTCAGGGGAACAGATGGAAAAGTAGTGTATGAAAATGATTTTGAACAACAATAAGCAATATTGAATAATTCATTTTAAAATAATTATCAGTAAAACTTTCAGTCCAGCAAGCGGCCGATGCGCTAAACGCCTTCCATTTGCCAGCGCATATTGATGTTGTTTGTTTCTTTACAAAAATTAAGAGGTGCAAATGATTGGGCATTATTGCAAACGCTTCGATTTCATTTCCCTTAGTGATGCGTATATTAAACCGCTTAAAAATCTCATCATACAGGCTTGTCATTTCAAATAAATGAAGCCAATTCTTACATTGTGAACGTACAGAAGCGTTTGAACATTTCTGTTTACGTTAGTTGGATTGGCATTTATAATAATAAAAGTTATTGTGCAGAATAATGCATAGCCTGATTGAGCGAGACGATACTTAATAATCGTTCCCATAGAGAACGATTATTCAAAATACAACAGCAACGCCATGCCACTAAAGGCAAGACATTCAAACATGCTTACAATTTCGTTTGGATCTGTTGATGTATCCATGGTAACGGCTCTTGGTATATGTAACAGGATGAGCCACAAAAACAACATGGTGCCCGCCAAAAGCGCCACCGGCTTTCTTTTAATATTGGTGATGAAGGAAAGCCCTGCACCTATTAATGCAATGCCGGCAACATACGTCCAGAACAATGCACCCGGTATCCAGGCGGGAACCAATGTTTTTACAAGATCAGTATATAAAAAATGATCTATGCCGAATAGCAATAACATCAACCCAAAAAAACATCTTCCCAAAAAAGATGTCTTATATAATGTATGCATAAAACCGGTATTTGCATTGCCGGGAAAGGCACGGGCAACTATCAATGCACCACCGCAAAGTGCCAGCAGTTTCAAAGCATCTGTCCATGCACCTAACACGTTTATCATGTTGGTTAACCTGTTCGGTAAATGACCGCCTACAAAAAATAAAAACAATACCAGTGCGAGCAGCAGTGCAGTTGTATGTACATATTTACCAAAGGCTATCAATAATCCCGTTATTAAAAGAAAGACGCCTGTTACGTACACAAGCACGCTTAAATGCATTGTAGCCGCAGGCGGCACGGGTAAAATTACCGGCCTGAACCCGGGATAAAAAAAATGCAGTGCACCAATGCCTGCAATACCTGCGCCATAAAAAATACGGGCAGTTAATTTTAAATTATGCATAAGCTTGTTTAATAGGTTGCAACGATTCCGGTTCAAGATAAATAAAACGGCTGACTGTTTTCCGCCCATTGCTATAAACAAACCGGCAAATAAGTTTTAATGTACAGTTTATAAAGCCTGGCGCCCTTTATTTACCTTGTCAATATGTACAGGCCTGGCTATTGTTGCCGCATCGAATGTTTAGTTATTAGCTCTTGTTTTTTTGTCTTGCGGCAGTAAGTTTCGTTGTTCAAAAATATATTTTGTGTTTTTGTCTGCACACCAGTCAATAAGTTTAAGTATCCCAACAACGTTTAATACTACACCTAATGGAATGCCAATAAAATAGTCAAGGCTGGTTGCCAGGTTCTCTTTGTGGATAATTGAAAAGAAGAAAAAAATGCCAGGTGCAAAAAACAGCCAGGATGTTGCCAGGCCAGCATTATAAATGGTCTTTCCCTTTATGTTAAAAACTATCGTATGTGCAATTATATTGCCTAACGATATAAGGATTGTTGCAATACCCAGCCAAATTGCTTTCTCTGCAAAAAAAGCTGCAAGAAAATAAGTTGTCCAGCCCACCAGAACATTTACGTAAACGGATGTGTTTGTATTAAGAGGAAATCTGTCTGGCAAATCACTATTATACATTACACGATTAACCATTCCCGGAAAAGTCCCAACAATTCTATACTCCTCCAATTGATGGAATAAAAGAGAAACTAAACTTAACCACATTACAACCTGGTAATCTGACAAATCCTTAAAGTGTTTGTACACAATGGTTAAAATCAATATTGAAATTAGTCCTCCTACGTCATACCAATGTTTTCTTATGAAATTCATTTTTTCTGTGGTTGTCGTTTTACAATTCTGGTATATAGCTTTAACCCTTGTTTGTCTTTGCCAAATGCTTATTAAAAAAAGATGTGGAAGATAATTACTAATGTTGAAGAGCTTAATGTCTGATGAGCGCAAAAGCTGAGAAGAATTATGACCCATTCTGGAAAAATTATCTGGAATATCCGCCCTCTGTATAGCCTCCATACTAACGCTGCGGTATTTACAAGCCTCCAGTTGCATGCTTCTTATAGTGATATTTATTGCACTTCCCACGAAGCGTAAACCAAATACTGGTGCTGTTTGGCCACAGACCTCTATCAAACAGTGTAAAGTTTATTCCGTTTATTCCTGCGCCAAAAGATAATTGTGTAACCGTGCATAACATTTTACGCCATCAGTTCCTTATCTCCCTGCGCATAAACAAATAATACGACCAGGCAAAACATACAACGGTAGCTGCTATCAATCCACTTACCTGCGGCCACACAATCATCAGGCTTTCTTTAAACGGCAGCGGGGAAGGAATAGCGCCGGCCAATTGCTCCATGGTAAGCGGGCCAAGGCTTCTCACCGAGGGCATGAGCAGCGTGGTTACTGCATCGGTATAAAGCCTGCCCGGCGCCAGCCTCAGCATATTCAATACAATATTGTTGTAATAAAGTGTTTGTCCGGGTGAAATAAAAGCAGGGTTAGGTAACAGCCCTTTGGCGATCATGTTTACAATCATCTGGTAAAAAATGGTAAAGAATAACCAGATGCCAATGGCCGTTAACGCCGATGTTGCAGCCTGCTTAAATTTTACAGACAGCAAAATGGAGAGACTTAACCAGAAGGCAACATAAACAATGCTCAATGCCATAAAAGAAAGGATGCGCAGTATTTCTTCCGGCTCAATGCGCACACCGGCAATGAATAAGCCGCCGCCAATCATTAATAAAACAAGCGAAAAGAACAGGGTGCTTACAATGATCAATGCACTTATAAATTTTGACAGCAATACATTATCCCTGTAAACAGGCTGCGCCATGAGCCGTATAAGCGTACCGCTGTTTTGTTCTGAATTGATGGCATCAAACCCCAAACCAATACCTAATAAAGGCCCTAGGAAATTAAGGAACACATGAAATGGCGGCAATGTGCCATCGGTGGTGGTTAATAATTTCAAATAAAGAAAAAGATGATCGGGATCTTTTGCATTGGCCACAGCCGTTGCTATGTTGCTTAATGAAACATACATCGATCCCAAAAAAGTAAGCACAATTAAAGCCAGCAATACAGTAAAGCGCCAGCTTCGTATATGATCGGCAATTTCTTTATGCACCATTACCCGGAACGGGTTTATAGCCGTGTGTGGCTGGTTACTGCTTATTTTTTTGAAGAAAGGATTTTTGAAAGAAAAATCCGGAGTTTTCATCTGCATTCTCTGTTAGATTGTTTTCAAAATATTTTTGATAAATTTCATCGAGGCCATATTCTTTTTGCTGCACACCGGTTATATCAAAATGCTCCTTCACAAAAAAGCGTACGATATCCGGCGTTATATCCTGTGAGCAGGCAACCTCAATACGGTTACCGTTAATTGCAACCTTCTTTACCGCTTCCAGCTGCAGCAAGGCAGGCTCCAGGTTCCAGGGTGTTGCAACCGGTTCTTTTAAAGTTATATCCACCACATAATTTTCTTCGGCAAATAAATTGCGAGACAGTTTATCAAGGTTACCTTCTACCAACAGTTTGCCGCCCACAAAAATGCCCACCCTGTCGCACACCTGCTGCACCTGGTGCAGGTGATGCGAAGACAACAACACCGTTAATCCCTGCTGGCGGCTTAGCTGCCGTATTAAAGCAAGAAACTCTTTTACGCCGCTGGGATCAAGGCCGAGTGTTGGCTCATCGAGTATAATAACTTCAGGCTGTTTAATCAGCACATCGGCAAGGCCAAGCCGCTGTTTCATACCGCGGGAAAAAGTGCCGGCCTTTTTATTCATATCAGCACCCAGGCCTACCTCCTTCAGCATATCATGCGCCCTTTCTTTTACTTCAGCTTCAACAACGCCATTCAGCCTTGCGATATAGAGCAGGTTTTCCAGCGCCGTCATACCATCATAAAAGCCCACACTATCCGGCATATAACCCACCTTTCGTTTAACGGCAATTGGGTTGGCGGTGGCATTATAACCGCAAACGTAAGCGGTGCCGCCAGTAGGTTCTGTAAGCCCCATCATCATTAATATGGCTGTGGTTTTGCCAGCACCATTCGGGCCGAGCAGTCCGAATATTTCGCCTTTGCTTATCCCGAGATTAAGATCATCAACTGCTTTGAGATTACCATAGCATTTGGTTAATCCCTGCAACTGTATTACAGCATTTTCCATAATCTTATCTCCTTCCGTATTTGCGAATGAGGCGGTATACAAGGAATACAGCCAGCAGGATCACTATAATGCCAATCCAGCCGGAGAGTATGGAAGTTTTAACCGTCATCCTGAAGGTGGCATCGGAACTGGCATTACTGTTTTTGGCAGTGAATACAGTTACATAATCACCGGCAATGGTTTTATCAGGCACTGTTAAGGTTGCCGTTACATCAGCCGTTTTACCGGGCTCTACTTGTGCTATTTTGGAAGGCTCAAAGCTCGCCTGCCATTTGGCAGGTGTTTGTGCCGAAAGATCAATTTCTTTTAAAGGAATGGTTCCGGTATTCGCTACCACAAGATGAATTTCTCTTTTGCTGCCTTCGGTTATATCATCGCTTAAAAGCCCGGTTGGAGTTGAAAGATTGATGCCATAAGCGCCTTTTACCACCGCCTGCAGGTTTAGCCGCAGCGTATCTTTTGAAGAGATGGCCATCACCGGTATATTGTACCTGGCAGGCTTTGCCACCTGGCTGGCATTTATTTCAATACTTATATCCTGCGTTTTGCCGGCATCAACACTTACAGAAGATACCTGGCTGCCCATAGTGCGGAATGCAATGAGCCACCCCTCGGGCACCTGCGCATATAAATCGTATATGCGTGTTTCCGGAGAACCATTGTGCAGGTTTGCGTTGTAACGGAATGTTTCACTAACGGCCGCCTCAATATTTATAAGGTTTGAAGTGAACGAAGATGGCGCTGAAGCACCCGCGGTTGTTTGTGCTGATAACGGTAGAAAAAAACATAAGCCTGCAAACAGGAAAAAACAAATGAGTAAACTGAAGGGGCGCATACCGCGCCGGCTGATAATTGTAGATTCTGCGAACATACCTTAATAAATAAAAATTATTATGATTGAAATAATAGCTTCATTTATTATATAAGCAGCTTTTACGTTATAAAGGCAAAAGCAGTTTATTGCAGCAGTGTTTGCAATTTTGTGCCGCCAAGGTAATAAAGCAGGGATATTAAAAAAATGTGCGGCTGATAGTTTTAAGAAAATTTTTAATGATCAGAACAACGGGTTCAGCACAACTATTTTAAAAACAGCGAAGTCAATAGGGATTTAGTTACTGCTTCCGTTATCAAAGCTTAACACCAGCTTTTGATTATATGGTTGTATAAGAAAAGTTTTATCACTTTTATCTTTTTCAAAGCTGCCCTGTTCCGCCAGCAGTTTATAATTGGTGCCTTCAAATGCTGCACTTATATGTTTTGGGTTGATGTCTGTAAAAGGCAATATTTTATTTTCCGCAGCTTTAAAATCGAGATACCATTTAAGCGATGTATTATCCATTAATGATACCTGGATTTTATCTTCTGTAAACACAAACTGTAAACTGCCGCTTGCATTTTTTAAAGGCCATGAAACGGTAAGTACACCTTTAACTTTATCTGATACGATTGGATCACCTCCGGTGAGATCGGTTTCCTTTCCATTAATAATTGCCCTGAAACGCAGGCCTGCAAAAAAATCATGGCTGCTCCATAAATAACCATCCAGTAATGGTAATGTAAAGAAAGTGCATTCATTACTTGTGGCTACTTCCGTTTCATATTTCGATGCAAGGTTTTCATTAAACAAATGTATATCTCGGAAACGCAGGTGGCCGCTATCCCACAATAAATTGACACGATAAAAACGGCTGTTGAACCAAACCGTTTTTTTGTTACCGCCAGGCAGGTCTTCAATAGCAACAACAGATGTTGGCGGGGTGAGCTTAAACTGTTCTTTAAACCATTTGCCGGATGCTGCGAGCGTTTCAACCTTTACTTTTTTCTCATCACGCAAACGTTCAATTAAAGGAAATTGCAGTTCAAGGCCTTTTGACATGGCAGGCCATGTAAAAGAATTTTCCTGCCCCGCCTGTGTATAAGCAAAGGCCATGGAAGCGCCATTTACAAATTGCTGAAAGAACCAATGCACCCATGCAGCATCGCCGCCGGCAGCCGGATATACGGGTTCTAATGTAACCACACCCTGCCGTTCATTTTCTAAACCATTATCATACTGGCGAATGGGGTCGCTGCCGAGCATTCTGAAAACAGGTACCGGTATTTGTTTATCAGCGTGCTGCGCAGGCATATAAGCATTGTGTTTGCTGGGATAATATGCCTGGTTCCAGTAACCGCCCCATAAGGTGTATCCATCTGTACCATATTGATCCTTGCAATTGGCAGAAGCAACAATGTGGTATCTTTCATACATATAATTCAAACTATGTGCATCAATAAACCACGAAGCAACCGATTGCGGATAATATCCAAATACTGACCTGAAATCTTTCATGTATCTATCCACCAGTTTTTCTCTTTCCTGCGGCGTATAACCGGTTGAAAAACCAACATCAGCATGCCAGTCCCACGGGTAACGGCCACGCCATTTCATACCTGCATTTTCAACAAGCGGTTGTGGTATTTCCCACCATGCGCCAATTTCAAAACTATCTTTTGGAAGCGCTTTTAAAAGTTTTTGATAACGCGCATCCATTAATGCATCATACTGCAGCAGAAAAGTGCCACCAAGATGATGCTTGCGCATTAATTCTATTTGCTTCACCACAGTTTGATACAATACATCTTCTGTAATGGCTGAATCTCTTGGTTCAAGCAAACGGATGAAATTAATGATGTTAACAATGCGTGGTGGCTGCGTTGTTCCTTTAAAAAAGAAAAATAATACACCAGCGCAGACAAATATTTTTTTCATTGACAAAAAACGTTTCAGCATCTTTTAAATTTATATTTATTCAGGCCGGAAACCTATGAAATGTAAACACAGTTTTAATTTAAAATTAAATCAATACCGGCAATCACTTTTGGGTTTGCCTTTTGTACAGATACACTATTCTTAATCATAAATTTTAAGCTATGTCATTATTAACAGGTAAAGTGGCCATCGTATCCGGCGCAGGCTCAGGCATTGGCAAGGCCATTGCTGAAGCCTACGCAAAAGAAGGCGCTAAAGTTATTGTTTCTGATATTAACGAAACACATGGGCAGGCAGTTACTGACGCCATTATAGAGAAT
The DNA here is from genome assembly GCF_051953455.1 of Parafilimonas sp. Lineage (NCBI taxonomy): Bacteria > Pseudomonadati > Bacteroidota > Chitinophagia > Chitinophagales > Chitinophagaceae > Parafilimonas > Parafilimonas sp. The sequence goes on from NZ_JBQCIT010000031.1 coordinate 298,348, forward strand.
GGCGGCGAAGCCTTTTTTGTGAAAGCAGATTCGTCGAAAGCGGCAAGTAATAAAAAGCTGGTGGAAGATACTGTGGCTAAATATGGCCGGCTTGATATTGCCTGTAATAATGCCGGTATAGGCGGCCCCGCCGCACCAACAGGCGCGTATGAAATTGAAGGATGGGATAAAGTGATTGCCATTAACCTGAGCGGTGTATTTTATGGCTGCCGTTACCAGATTGAACAGATGCTGAAAAACGGCGGAGGCAGCATTGTTAATATGGCTTCCATACATGGCCTGGTTGCTGCGCCGGGCAACTGTGCTTATACTGCTGCCAAACATGGAGTGGTGGGGCTTACCAAAAATATTGCGGCTGAATACGGGCAGCAAAATATTCGTTGTAATGCAGTTGGGCCGGGCTATATAAAAACACCTTTACTTGAAAATAACCTGGATGATGCCACGATGAAGGCAATAGCGGCAAAAGCCACGATGAACAGGTTAGGTACCGTAGAAGAGATTGCAGACCTTGTAGTTTTCCTGAGCTCAGACAAATCGTCTTTTACTACAGGCAGCTATATTATTGCTGATGGCGGGTATACTGCTATTTAGTATTAATAATGTTTAATAAGGTGCTTATTTATTACGCTAACGAGTTGTTAGCGATCAACAGGAAAATAATCAGCGGGCACTTAATTATGTTTCAATAAAATAATTATTGAAACATATAAACAACTGCTGCTATCAAAGCAATATTCATCTGAAAAGATAACAATAGCTGATAAACAAAAACTGCGAAGCTTTTACACTTCGCAGTTTATATATTTTGTTAGCAAGCAAAAATTATTTCTTGATATTATCATTAACAATCTTAGCTAAGTCAAACATAGAAACCTGGTCTTTACCAAATAAAGGTTTCAGTTTTGCATCTGCATTAATCATACGTTTGTTCTTCGCGTCCTGCAGGTTATTCTTCTTAATATAATCCCATATTTTCTTTACGATTTCCGTACGGGGTGCTGCCTTATCGCCAATTACTGCAGCCAGTTTTTCATTGGGTGCAAGTGGCGTCATAAAAGCTGCATTTGGTTTTCTTGCTGCTTTTTTTGCTGCTTTTTTTGGAGCAGCCTTTTTTGCTGTTGCCATGTGTTTAAATTTAAAGAGTTATTATTTTTTTAATTAAAACCTTATTTATAAAGGTTTTCAAGGGAGAAAGATACATATACTGAAATGAATTAACCTAATAAATACGTACAATTAATTCACATTATTATTTTACTGATGAATAAGTTTTGAGAGGAGAAACTGAAGATGGACAACAGGGTGCCATGGCAAGTAACCGCATTCATAATTCATCGTGTATCATCGGTCATTTTATGACGTACGTTTTTCTATCAATGCCGATGCCTTTTAATGTGATAGATTTCCATTGTTTTGGCAAAGCCGTCTTTATCTGAACAATACCAGACGGCGTAATATCCAAACCGCCAAAACCCATTAAAACAGCCTGCAAAATGCCGCCTGCACCGGTGGCAAAATAAGGATTGGTACCGCCTTTTGTTTCAGCAATTACCCTGAAGGGCGGGTTGAGATTTGGCTCATAAGCGTCTTTAAACCAATGATATGCCTTTTCTCCATTGCCTAATCTTGCATACAGCAAAGCAAATATTCCCTGCGTCATAGCAGGCGTTCCTTCATCGGGCACACGGGTTGAATAATATGCAAGATCTTTACTGACCTGCGCTGTATCTGTAATCGTTTTTAGAGGATATGCCAGCAGGTTTGCATCTGCCTGTTTAATGCCTTCACCTTTATATTGTGCATGCTCCTGCGTAACGCCATTTGGCATTTTTAAGATGGGGATATTGTCTGCAACGGTTTGCCAGTCTGTATTCCATTTCAACCCTAAAATGTTGGCAGCAGCAATCGCTGCTTTTAAATTGGCGATGGCCGCCGCATTGGTAAATGCATTGTTATCCACATTCTCGGCCCATTCATCGGCGGCTACAACATTCTTTATATCGTATTGATGCGGGCCATTTCTTTCCACACGGCTTGCCCAGAAATCTGCTGTGGATGTAAGCATAGGCCAGCCTGTTGACCGCAACCATGCCGTATCTTGTGTAACACAGAAATAATTCCATGCGGCCAGTGCCACATCTGCTGTTATGTGATGTTCAAAAGGGCCGCTTAAAGCCCACACCGGCGTTTCTTCTACACCTGTTTCGGCGCTTTCCCAGGGATACATAGCGCCTTTATAACCATGCGAGAAAGCATTGCGTTTTGCCGCTTCCAGCCGTTCATAACGGTATTCAACCATATTCTTTGCCAGTTCAGGATGCATAACCAGCAAAGCGGGAAACATCCATAAATCTGCGTCCCAGAATACATGGCCATTATAACCCAAACCGCTTAAACCCATCGGTGATAAGGAATAATTTGTTCCTTCTCTTGAGAAAGCATATAAATGATATAGCATACTGTGCACGTCCTGCTGCGACTGCGCATCACCATCAATAACAATATCACTCGTCCACAAGCTATCCCAGGCTTTGTTATGAAAATTCATCAACCTTTCTTTTCCTTCAAGCTTTGCAAACAGGGTCATGCGTTCGGCTTCATTCAACGGGTCGGTATGTTGCGCAGATGTTATAGAAGAACCTGCAATAGAGTATGTATACGTTGTTCCGGCTTTAATGGTTTTGGAAAATTTCATCAGGTGCATATTGTTATTCCACATTTCATGAATCACTTTTGGCTCGCTGCCATGCGGCTCATCAAATAAAAAGGTATTGGATGCACACATCAGCAATTTACCTGTTGGTGATTTTGCCTGTGATGTAAGCAATGAAATAGTTACATGCGGCCGGTCGATTTCATTATAATAATTTTCTACATCACGCAAGGCATCCGGCGCTTCCATTACGCTGGCTGCTGTTATATTGATATCTTTTTTAGCCGTGATGCTGATGTTACTTAAAACGGTATAAGGCAATTGCCTTAATGCATAATACGTGTATTGAACAGAAGCTTTATCAGCATAATCGAAACTTGTGGTGAATGCAGCATGCTGCATATCCAGCTGTTGTTTAAAATTGGAAACAGATTTTGCATCAAGCCTTTTGCCATCTATTTCCAGGTACATATTCAACAAATTAAAACTGCGCAGGAAATTGCTTACACGCCCACGTCCGTATAAATCATAAGCGCCTGCCAGCACTACATCTTTTACTTTAAAAGGTTCGGGCGATGATACGATACCGATCATGCCATTAGCCACCGTAATACCGTAATAATTTGATGGATCAATTTTATCTGCTTTGATTATCCAGGGATCCTGGGAGAAGGTAAGCAGCGAAAGCTGAACAGTGAATAATAGCACTATAATTTTCTTCATATAGCAAACAATGAACTGAACAATAATGTAAACTTACATTTCTATGGCTTATTAACCGGGCTTTTAAAATTAATAACCATTACGCTGTCGTTGTTCCTCGCTAAAATATATGCCTCTTTACCGCCTGCAAGCTTTAATGGTTTAATTGAACGCACCTGCCCTTTTACAATAAGGCCATTTATATTTTCAGCAATAAATTTTCCATTGCCTTTATTTATAAGAACCGTACCATAATCTGCATCATACCGGCCCATTTGAATATTGTTGTCATAGTAATTTCCGCCCAATAAAATATCGGGAAGATTATCACCGTTCACATTAACAACAGCAGCCGTTCTGTAAGTTGTAATCTGCGCCTGCCAGGGCATAGGCACAGGTTTGAAATTCATTTTACCATCGTTAATAAAAATTGTATTGTCAAACCAGTTTGCCGTTAATGTATCAGCAGCTTTCATTTTATTTTCAGAGAGTAAATCACTCAGCGATGCTTTTGCAAAATCACCCGCAAGCGGGTATTTCTTTTTTATAAAAGGCATTTGTTTTTGGAGTTCTTCTTTATTGGCAAAAGGCAACTCCCTGTTGGCAAGATAATAAGTGAGAACCTGCTCCCTGATACCATTGTCATCAAAATCATTAATGTACAGGCGAACGGGTTGCTTGTCGCTTGCCTGCAGGCGGCTGTTTAAACCAAGGTTACCGGCAATCAAATCAATATCGCCATCATTGTCTATATCATAAGGCAATACAAAATTCCACCAGCCCTTTTTATCTGTTAAATATTTTTTAGTGAAATGCCCCTTATCATTTATAAAAGCAAGAATGCCATCCCATTCAAGCGAAACGATTAAATCTTTATCGCCATCTTTATCTATATCATACCAAACCGCGTTGGTAACCATTCCGGCTTTTGATAAGTCTTTTGCATATTCAGCAGTAACATCTTTAAACTTGCCGGTACCATCATTCATTAATAAATAAGAAGGCGGCACAGCGCCATAATGAAAGGGAACGGCTCTTCCGCCAATAAATAAATCAATATAACCATCGTTATTAAAATCGTAAGGAACCACACAGGATTGGGTTGTATAGATGTTTACAAAAGCATCATGCCTGCGTGTTAAATTTCCTTTGCCATCATTGAGGTAAGCACGCGGCAGCAAGTTTACACTTGTGCCATAATATTCATCGCCACCGCTTGCAATAATTAAGTCTGTATTTCCATCATTATTCACATCGGCCCAACAAGCATCAACGCCTTCATATATGCTGTCTCTGTCTAAACCAGGCGTATTTATCTTTTTAAATTTTCCCGCTGTACTTTGAATAAATAGTGCAGGCTTCGCCCTTTTAGCAGCACCAATAAAAACATCATCAAGCCCGTCATGATTAATATCGGCCACTGCCAATGCAGGGCCTTCTGTTGACACCATGTGGGGTATCAGTTGCTCCCTGTCAAATTCAGGAAATTCATTCTCTTCATGTTTATAATTTAAGCCAACCATATTGGTGATATCTTCTGCCGGCAAACCCGTATTGCCCGTATATACTGATAGCTCTTTATAATTATATTTTGGAAGACCGGGCACATAATTAACGGTGAGAATTTTACCGGTGTCTGCCTTCCAGTTTAATGTTTGATAAGAATTATCAGGCCATATAAGTTTTATACTGTCAACAATCGCGTCCTTTAAACCGATATGCAGAGGGATTTCTGTGCTGGACATAAAGCCGTGCACAGAAGAATTTTCATAAGTCCTTATATCGTGTTTGGTAAATACGATAATTTTTGCGCCGATAGCATTGATATTCTCAGGAGCGCCTTTGAGTTTAATATCGATATAATCTTTAGCGTGGTTATCATTCGACTTATTTTGATAAAGCGTAGCAACATCGTTAATGTTGTTGGTGATAATATCCAGGTCGCCATCATTATCAAAATCTGCACATACAGCACCATTGGCAAAAGTTGATACCTCGTTTTTAACTGCGGATGCGATATCGCTGAATGCGAATGAGCCGTTGTTTCTATAAAACTTGTTCGGGATCTTTATTTCAGGAAATTTTTTGCTGAGCATCATATCCTTATCATTAAGGTTTTTCAACCTTATATCCATCTGCATCTGATCGTTTGAAACATAGTTTATGTAATCAATATCATTTAAGCGTTTTGGAATTCCATTTGAAATAAAAAGGTCTTTCATGCCATCGTTATCAAAATCTATCCATAACGGCGACCAGCTCCAGTCTGTAGCACCAATGCCTGCATACAGGCCTATTTCACTAAACACACCATTGCCCCGGTTATACTGCAGCGCATTGTGTGAAAACTGGTAACTATAGCCATATTTAATTTTCATTTTATATACATCATATTCCGCTTCGGCTTCAGAGCGTTTAAGGATATCCGGGTTATCCGACAGCATATCCGTACTGATGATTTCCGGCTGGGCATCATTATTTGCATCTGCTATATCAACACCCATTGAATATTCGCTGGTGTGCATGAACCTGGCAGAGTCTTCTTCTTTAAAACCACCTTGCTGATCATTTATATATAAATAATCCTTTTCGTGAAAATCGTTTGCTACATATACATCAGGCCATCCATCCATGTTGATGTCGGCAATTGAAACGCCCAGGCCATAGCCCAAAATAGAACTGTTTATACCTGATTGCTGCGTTACATCAGTAAAGTGGCCATTATCATTCCTGTATAAACGATCACCCGATACATCGCTTTTGATAGCATATGCTACATCCCTGGGTTTGTATGTACCGTTTTGATGAACAGAGTGGTTTAAAAGATACATATCCAAATCTCCATCGCCATCATAATCAAAAAAAGCAGCGTGTGTACTAAAGCCTGAAAAATCAAGGCCATATTGTTTGGCTTCTTCCTCATAATAAGGAATGCCATTTTTAATGCCCTTGCATACAAGCAGGATGTTATGGCCTTTTAAAATTTCAAACCTTCCAACGCGGCAAACATAAATATCAAGCAAACCATCATTGTTTATGTCAACCACAGAAACGCCTGTGCTCCATCCGCCATCGTTTGGCAATTGCGCCTGTGTGGTAACATCTTTAAATTGCATATTGCCTTCACTAAGGTATAATCTATCCTGCTGCTGATTGGAAGCAAAAAAAACATCAATCTTACCATCATTATTAAAATCGCCCGCTGCAATCCCACCGCCATTATAGTAATACATGTAATGAAAAACATTGAACTGGTTGGTAGGCGTGAGTGTGTTTGAAAAATCCAATCCCGCTTTATGCGAGTCCAACACTTCAAAAACTGCGGGTATATTGTCAGCGTTATGACACCTGCAATTAAGCAGTGCAACAATTAGTATGAAAAAAAACGCAGATCCTTTTTGCATGAGATTATTACCTGGCAGATATATCAGTTTTAATTTTAAACGATTAATGTGCATTGTATAAAACGGGAAAATCGTTATTGCGTAAAAAGAGTATAAAATTTTTATCGCGGCCCCGTATTTCACAAATACTTCTTACTACACCTTTTACTTTTATTCCGGATTGTCTTGAATCGGCAACAACGAAATCTCCTTTACCCTTATTAATAAGTACGGTGCCGAAACTTGCATCCAGTCTTCCAAATTGCGGAGGAAAATTATCTTCGTTACCACCAGCAATTATATCAGGCAATCCATCTTTATTAATATCTTTTATAAGAATTGAGTTGGTGCTTGAAAGTTGTATAGCTGGTGGCATTTTTTTAATTTCAAAATTACCATCACCATTGTTTATAGCAATCACTGAACTGCAATAATCAAAAATTTTCACAGATGATTTATTTAAAATATCCGGCGGCAACAAATCCTGGATTGTTTTTTTGGAATAGGCGGCATGTGTAAGATTCTGTTTCTTTATTAATGGAATTTCATCTTCCATATCGCGCTTTAAAAATACCGGCATATCCCGGCTTTCAATGGTTCTTGTTAATATCTTATCTGTACTGCCATTTTGATCAAAATCATTCATCCATAGTTTCACCGGGTTCTTTTGACCAGGGCGCAAATAAAAATTTTCACCAATATTTCCCAATATCAAATCTGTTTTGCCGTCACCGTTTATGTCGGCAGCAGCTACTGTTTTCCAAAGCCCGTTTAAATTTTGAAGATTTGTTTTTATTTCAATAAAATGATTGCCGCTGTAAGAAAATATTCTGGGCGACATCCATTCACCGCAAATAACCAATTCTTTGTCTGCATTACCCGTAACATCAGTCCATACCGCACCGGTAACCATGCCTATATTCGCAATGCCGGCATTTGCCGTTTTATCCATACTTGTAAAATGGCCATTCCCATCATTTACATAAATATAACTTAAAGGATTGCCGCCATAATTCCTTGGCTCGCTTCTGCCACCAACAAATAAATCCAAATCACCATCTTTGTCAAAATCATAAGCGGCGGCTATACTGGTGTTCATTCCATTCAATGGAAATGCCCTCGCGCTCAACGTAAAGTTTCCCTTGCCGTCATTTATAAACAACCGGTTTCGCGATTCTTCAGCAAAAGGGAAATAGCTATTTCCTGCAGGGCCTATAAACAAATCAACATCACCATCTTTATCTGCATCAAAAAATAAAACAGCGCCGTCTTCAAGATTCAAGAACGGCTTAAAGGCGGGCACTTCTTTTTTAACAAAGGAACCATCTTGCAGCTGTATGTACAACTTCCCGGGCTGTTTTTTGGTGCCGCCAATATATACATCGTCCAAGCCATCTTTATTTACATCGCCTACCGCAGCCTTAGGGCCTTCACGCGAAAGCATTTCGGGAATATTAGGTTCATAATGATAATCTATATATTTATCTTCTTCGTGCCTTTCAAAATTACTTTTTAAGCTATCGAACAAAGGTCTTGCAGTATTTACAGCGGATGAAAAATGGTAGTAATTTTTTTCTGTTGTTTTATGAATTGTATAAACACTGTCAGTTTTAAGATTTGTGTATTCACTGTAAGTTCTGTCTGGCCAGATGATTATAGCCGAATCAATATTATCTATCTCACCAAGACCTATTACCTGTTTATAATCAACTGAAGACTGGAAGCCCCTCGATGGAATTACATCACGTGCAAAAATCTGGTTGCCCGCATACAATTTAATAATACTTCCGACAGCAAAAGTATTTAAGCTATCACCCTTAAGAAAGAAAGCAGCGTAATGATTTTTATTTACCTGCCTGCAATTATTTTTATAAACAAAAGCAGGCTGATTTATATTGCTGATAACAAGATCTAAATCGCCGTCATTATCAAGGTCTGCATAAGCAGCGCCGTTGGAAAAGGACGGTTGAGTAAATCCCCACTTACTTCCAACATCTTTAAACTTTAAATTACCCTCGTTTCTAAAACATTTATCTATTAAAGGATTTTTAGGAATATGGGCAAGCACTTCCTCTACACTCGCCTTTTCGCCGGTTAGCATCATTTTCCTGATAACATCGTTTGCAAAAAAATCCATGAAATCGAGATCAATAACATCCCCATTCACACCATTGCAAACATAAATATCATTCAAGCCATCATTGTCTGCATCAAATATTAACGCCCCCCAGCTCCAGTCTGTTGCCGATACGCCACTATAATCAGCAATATCTGAAAAGCTGCCGTCTTTATTATTCAACTGCAGGCAATTTTTTGTGTATTGATAATAAAATCCCTGCTCCAATTTTTTTTGAAACACATCAATATTATCAAACGAGCCAAGTGTTTTTAAACGGGAATCATCTTCAGGCAACATATCTGTAGTAAATATTTCAGGATAACCGTCATTATTAATGTCAGCAATATCGGCGCCCATTGAAGAAAAGCTTATATGCGGCATGTAGCTTTCAATCTCATCTTTAAAAGTGCCGTTTTGCTGATTAATATAAAGATAGTCGCGCTCATAAAAATCGTTTGCGATGTATATGTCGGGAAATCCGTCATTATTAATATCACCAACTGAAACACCCAACCCAAAGCTTATGAGCGTGCCATGGATACCTGCTTCTTTTGTTACTTCAATAAAATGGCCTTTATCATTCCTGTACAAATGATTGCCGCCCCCTTTTAAAAAATCATCAACCGGCCATTGGTCCTGCGACAAGTCTCTTTCATTATCATATTCAAGTATATTTACAGGCATGGGGCTGTTATCAATCATAAAACAATCAAGGTCGCCGTCAAGATCGTAATCAAAAAAAGAAACCTGTGTTGTATAAGCTGAAATGTTCAACCCATATTTTGCAGCTTCTTCAGTAAACGTAAGGTTGTGGTTATTTATATAAAGTTTGTTTTTACGGTTACCGTTTTTAACATGTCCGGAATTACAAACAAAAACATCAAGCCATCCATCATTATTAATATCAACAAATACAGCTCCGGTGCTCCACATGCTATCTTGTTTCATGCCGCAGCTTGCGGAAATATCTTCAAATTTAAAATCGCCCTTATTAAGGTATAATTTGTTTTCGCCCTGATTTGATGTTAAGAAAACATCGGCCAAGCCATCGTTATTTATATCGCCGGTTGCTACGCCGCCACCATTGTAGAAATTACGGAAAGAAAAACCATTTTCATAATTACCATCAACTATTGTATTATTAAAATTGATACCTGAGTTTTCTGTCAGGCTAAACAGTTGTTCAGCATGTTTTTCTTTGCAGGAAAGAAGAAAAAAAAATGATAGAAAAAAAAGTGTTGAAAATAATCTCATACAGAAGACAGGTTATTTGGCAGAAGTTTTATCTGAAATATAAAAATTGCAGGCTCTATATTGAATTTATATTTTACTTACTATGCGTATGATGTGCTGCGTTCATATCCATCATATTCATGTTGTTCTCCTTGTGCTGTTTTTCAAAATCAAATGCTTTTAATTGAATGGTTTCAATTTCGTTGCTGCCTTCTTTAATTTTTAAAAACTGGCAGGGCTTAATATTTTTAAAAACCTGTGTTTTGTTTGTAGATGGCCATGTTATGGCTATTTCATCAATTATGGTTGCCTGGCCAATGCCAATTTCCCGGCGCAAAGGCGAACAGCCAAAGCTGCCTCCTGAATTTTCATCTCTATAAAGGCTTCGTTCTATTTCATTTTCTTTAAATGATATTTTTATTCTTGCGCCTATTGCCGAACGGTTACTTTTTGTTCCCTCCAATGACAAGCTTATCCACTTGTTATTATTCTGACCGGGATTAAGATAAAACGAGTTGTAATAAACATCGCCTGCATAAGCACCGCCTATTTCTTCAAAAATATCCTGGTCGCCATCATTATCCAGGTCGGCAAAAGATACACCATGTCCTTTTTGTAAATTACCAACCCGTGCAGCCGTAGTTATATCTACAAATTTTTTGCCTTCCATATTTTTAAAAAGCTTATTGGGCACAAGGGATTTGTAATCCGGATTGCCTGTTCCCAAATACATATCAAGATAACCATCATTATCTATATCGCCGAAGTTTGAGCCCATAGCAAATACAGATTTATCAAGCCCTGCTTCAACACTTACATTAGTAAATGTTCCATCATGATTATTATGATAGAGATACATTTGGCTGGCATCCGGCAAAGGTTTTCCTAAAGCTTCTGCTGCAGTTATATAAGCAATAGGATAATTGTCGCAATCATATCCGCAAACAAAAATATCAAGCCAGCCATCATTATCATAATCCCAAAACCACGTGGGAAAGGTTTTTACATATATATCATCCAGGCCGGCCTGGTGTGTAGCATTTGCAAAATGCACTCCCCCGTTTTGCACACCTTCATTCTTAAGCAGTAGCCTCATACCATTATATGTTGAAATAAAAATATCCTGCCATCCATCATTGTTATAATCTCCCGAGGCCACTCCTTTTACATAGCCAACAACATCACAACCTGCCTGTTTTGCGCGATTAGTAAATGTACCATCTCCATTACTCATATATAATTCGCAAGGCCGAGGGTCATGAGAATCAGTGGTTTCGTTACCAATAAACAAATCAAGCCATCCATCGTTATTAAAATCTTTAAAGACGGCAGTTTGTGTAGAATGAAAAGACAAGAGGCCGCTTTGAATGGTAACATCAGTAAAGGTTCCGTCGCCATTATTACGCAGTAAAGAGTTAGGCTGCTTGCCATACTCGCCCGAAAGCCAGCCGCCACGCAAAACCAATATGTCTGTATAGCCATCGTTGTTATAATCAGCCTGTACCATATTTAATCCACCTGTAAACTTTTTCAGGCCTGATTGTGTTGTTACGTCTGTAAAACTACCGTTGGCATTATTTTTAAAAAAATGCATGAACCCTTTTCCTAACCTTAAATCAGAAGTTATTATATCCAAATAACCATCATTATTAAAATCATCAACAATAACGCCGCCTGCATCATTTTCAGTATCGAAATTAAAATCTGAAGCCACATCAATAAACGGCTTCACTGTAATGCCTGAAGTATCTTTGCCAAGATCTGGTATAAGAAATGCTTTGGGTACTTTGGCAGGATATTTACCTAATGTCATATAGGCGATATTTAACACCCATCTTGAAGACAAATCATCAGGGTTTCTGGCGAGTACTTCTTTATATAATTCAATAGCCTTTTGTGAGCCTGTTTCGTCATGGTGCAAACCCTGTCCCTTCAGGGGGAATATACATGACTCCGCCATGTGATGGTTGATGCAATTGACGCGCTCACCATAACGCATATAAGCAAGCGCATAATCCGGCAGCATTTGCTTATATACTTCCGTTCCCTTTAATTTTGGAACAGCGGCTATATTAGAAAAAGTTTCTATCGCTTCTTTTTCGCGGCCAAGCTGTAACAACACCCCCCCTTTATAGTATTCCATTCCTGCTTTACGGTACACATTTGTATCTACCCTTTCAATCTCTTTATTAAAATAAGTTAATTGAGATTGGGGTGAATAGGGATTGTCATTCCCGTATTTCTTTGTAATACTATCTAATATCACCAGCATTCTTTCTTCGCCCGCTTTATCTGCATCTTGTTTATTTTTTTGCTGTTTACATGAAACAGATACAACAACCATGATAATTAACAGTATGATATTTTTCATCTGAGGCTGATAAAATTTATAGCATTGTTTCATTGCAGGTATTCATTTCAGGAATTACAAAAAACTATCGGCCCGCATTATACAGGCAGTATAATTTATCTTATTAAAACCACCCATCCTGTTTTTGTAAAAGTAGTTTTATTATCCAATGACTTCATTACAATAACATAAATATAGGTGCCTGCAGCGGCGGGATATTCTTTGTTCATTCCGTTCCAGCCTTCATTTATATTTTTAGTTTCGAATATCTTCTTTCCCCACCTGTCGTAAATGGAAAAGTTTATTAAGCTATTATAGTTTTGGCCGGGTATTTTAAACAAATCGTTTAACCCATCCCTGTTGGGAGTAAATGCGTTAGGCATAAAAATTTCAAACTGGCATTCTTTAAAAATTTTAATAGTATCACCCTGCATGCCGCATTCATTTTTTATTTGCAATGTATAATCGCCAGGCTGCTTTACTGCATATTTATAGCTGGATGTATTAACTCCGTTCCAGGTATATGTATTATAACCTTGCGCAGCTTTTAATATAAGTGAATCTCTTTCACCTAAACATGTGTCGGCACCAAGTTTTGCTACTGGTGTAAAACTAAAAACGACACTTTGGTAAACAATGCTGTCGCAGCCTTTTGCTGTTTTATAAGTAGTTGTATATATGCCGGAGTTCTTTATAGTGTCTTTGTTTGGCAAAATGTAAGAATATATATCACATAGCTTTACTTCATCTGCCGTATCGGTAACGTCGCTGCAGCATGCAATGCGGCATGAGCTGCTACTTTGCATGGAATAATTATATACACCGGGTAAAGAAAGATTACCAAATGTGCCTGGTGTTTGATCAAATTTTATACTTAAAGATTGCATAAAAAAAGACGGTGTAATGTCTTTTTGCAATATAGAAGAAGGGCTTTCAATGCATGGTACATTGCCTTCATTATCGGTTTTAATAAGCTTTGGATCTCTGCTTCCTCCATTATTGGTATTGCAAAACCAATAGTTACCGGCATTTATGTGCAAAATGCTTTTCGTTTCCTGGCCCCGGCCCACTAATGCATATCCTTTTTGCCATACAATGCCACCTTGCGCATTTATATTTACCAGATAAGGTGCATCACCATCATCCATTAAAATCAGCTGGCTGCCATTGCCCGATTCTGCAACGGAAGATGCATATATGGGAGGTAAAAGATTGGCATAAGAAAGAACTCTTTTTAAAATACCTGATTCGTCTATAGTAAAATTCAATACCTCATTGGTTTTGCGCAGGCCGCTTTGCACCGCTGATGCGGCATAAGAAGTTATAAAACTAATACTGCGATCCGGTAATTCAGTTATGCTTACTATATCTCCTAAAAAAGCCTGGCTAAGAGAAAGTGTGTCTCTGCCAAGAAAAAATTTATTCCATAACATTTCTCCCGTTTTACCATTAAGGCAGTTAAAATAGTATCCTTTTCTTTGATAGGAGTGATCTTCATCCATTACGTTAGCATTACCACCAAAAACAATATTCCCATTTCCTAAAATTTTTAATTTGGCATCGCCAAAACCTGTATTGACCGACGGCGAATTTAATATGGACGTCCATATAACATTTCCTTCTTTATTTATACGCATCACAACAACATATTGTCTTACAGAAAAAGAATTTATGGACAAAATAAAATCCCCATCTTCCGTTTTATCTACATTAGTTATGTTTGAGAACTCGAATTGCCTGATTCTGTTTGAAAGTATTTTAGACCAAAGGATATTTCCATATTTATCAATTTTCAGCAATAACCCATATTCTGAAAGATGCGCCAGGGGCCACACCGTAGTATCCACATCCCCAATATTTCCTGTAATTAAGTAAGTACCATTATCTGCGGCAATGATATTAGTAAAATTGAGAAAATTAAATGCTGGTGTATAGTATTGTTTGCTCCAAAGCACAGTACCCTGTGCAGAATACCGGGTAAGCCATCCACCCTGAAGTAAAGAATTATAGCGAAAAACATTTCCGGTAGCCAATATTTCATTTTCTGGCGTGGAAATAGTTTCAACAATGCTTTGAACAGTACTTGTATTAAGGGTTACATCAAAATAATCATCCACACAAACCTGGGTATATGCAACCTGCATCTGTAATGCAAAAACTAAACAAACAAGCTTTATAATGCTTAATGATTTTTTATTGCAGTTACATTTGGCAAACATCTATATAAAGATATGCTGACAAGAATATTCAATGATTAAAAGAGCATGAATACATAAAGTTTTTTAAAAAAGATTTATAGTTTTATCTCATTATCCTACAATGCTGTATGTTGCATAACATGAAGAAATGGATGGCTGCTATTCTTATTTTTTTCCTGCTTTTTTTAGTAATCATATATTTTATTTTTCCTCCTACATTCACAGTGTCAAATACTATTTTGCTAAAAGCTAATTCCAACAGCATTTACAGATGTTTATCTAATGAAGCTAAATGGGAAAAAATTTTGGAGAAAGATGTTGATAATAGCCCCGACCAAAAAATTAAAATAGGGCAGAAACTGATGGGCAGCATAGAGGTACAAATAAAAGATAAAGGCTCATCGTTTCCGGGACTGATTGAAATATTGACGCTAAACAACGATTCCGCTGCAATAAAATGGACGCTAAGTGTTGAAGGTGGTTTCAACCTATTTAAAAAAATTCAACATTATTTTATTGCAAAAAATTTAAAAAATTCTACTGCAGAAATACTCAGCAGCATAAAAAAGTTTCTTGAAAAAGAAGAAAACATTTATGATATTAAAGTGCAAATGGTAAACATTAAAGACACTTTATTAATCGCTATAAAAACAACTTCGAAAAACTATCCTGATTTGCAGGAGATTTACGATCGGATTGATAACCTTCAAAACTATGCAGCAGCTAACGGAGCCCGGCAAACAGGTTATCCCATGTTAAGTGTAAGAACCGGAGATAGCACACATTTTGAAATAATTACAGGGCTTCCCATTAATAAAGATCTTAAGGGCCGCGGAATAATTCTGCACAAAGAAATGCCTTCCACAGGAAGAATGCTTGCCACAAATGAAATTAAGGGCGGTCCTTATACGATCAGAAAAGCGTTTAATAATCTTGAAGATTTCTTTGAAGATCACAAATTCATATCTCCCGCTGTTCCTTTTGAATCTCTTATCACCAATCGCCTGCAGGAAAAAGATACAAGCAGTTGGGTAACGCAAATTTATTATCCAGTATATTAATTAAAAAAGCCGTACCGGAAACCGGTATGGCTTTTCAAAAAAGATTGTATGCACTAATACCCCGGGTTTTGCTCCAGATTAGGATTCACTGCTAGCTGGTTGCTTGGTATCGGAAATAGTATATTTTTGGGATCATCTGTAGGCTTTTCCTGCCATGGTTCAAGGAATTTTCCAAAGCGAACAAGGTCTTCCCTTCTCCAGCCTTCCCAATACATTTCTCTTCCCCTTTCATCTAATAAATTATCCAAAGTAAGTGAGCCAAGATTAGCTACACCGCGTGCAGCCCTTATATCATTCACAATTTTCAGGGCATCAGCATCCTTTCCTGTTCTGAGCAAAGCTTCTGCTTTCATTAATAACACATCAGCATACCTCAGTAATGCCCAGTCATTATCACTTGCCTGATTTTCATGCGTAGCAGTACCTCCGCTATATGCATAATCATACCCATATTTATCAACTCTTATACCGGTTACTTCAAGATTATTACCGGGCTCTCTCAAATGGACTTCAGGCGTAAAGATCAATGGATTTCCTTTTCTGTCCTGTAAGGCAACATCTGTTCTGAGATTATATTGCTGACCTGCAAGGAAACCAACATTTACCCTTTTGCCAGGATTAGGCAAAGCACCCGGGTAATCGTAATACTTACCACGCCTTTCATCATTAGCATCAAACTTGTCATAAAAATCAGATAGGGTAGCAAATCCATTCCAGCCGCCGGGTTCCATACTATAATGTGCTATCTGAAACCAGTTATTTGCAACACCTGTTGTACGATCAGAACCGTTCTGGCTAAAAAATGTAAAAATGTTTTCGGTTGAAACTGCATCATTGTTAGGCGCAAAATTGTCAAAATACCCATTGGCTTTTACTGCATATTTACCACTACCAATAATTTGATCCGCAAGGGTAATCACCTGGTTCATATCATCAGCTGAAAAGCTTGGATTTGTTCTGTTATTTGCACTATCAGCAAAAACGCCATAATTCAAATAAACTTTCATTAACAATGCCCTTGCTGCATTTTTACTGGCTTTGTAAGCCGGTGCATTATCAGGAAGATCGTTCATAGCCGCATTTAGCTCGCTTATGATAAAATCTGCCGCACCTGCGCCTTTAAGCGTTACGGGATCAATTCTGTAATCAGAGAGGTCTTCCCTATAGGGTACCTGGTTCCAGCCATCTAACACCGAAAAAATACTCAATGCTCTTAAAAAACGCGCCTCGGCAGCCTGTTCGGCAGAAGGGCTGTTTTGTAAAACATTAGATGCCGCAAACTGGGCGCTTAATAAATCGCTGAAAGCTCCGGAAATCAATGCATGGTCTGCATTCCAAGTATGTGCATGTAAAGCCCGCCATTGGCCGTTATCATCCCAGTCTCCTCCACGGGTAGGCCCGATTAACTCGTCAGAGGTGTGTTCCTGCAAATGCCAGAAATTGCCCGCAATGTAAGTACCATTAATATTGTTGTAGGCTGAAGTAAGAAGGTCTGCAGCAGAAACAGCTCCGCCTTCCTGTTCTTCCAACGAACTCCTGAATTGCTCATCCAGCTTCGTACAGGAGAAAGCAAAGGGAATTAAAAATAATAAGAAGAATATTTTGATGGATTTCATAAAAATCTTTTTATGTATTATAATGAAAAGTTTACTCCTAAAAGAATAGTTCTGGCAGAGGGATAAGGAATATAATCAACCCCTAAAGATGGAATTCCATTAACCGCTCCGTCTGTGTTTACTTCAGGATCAAAACCTGAGTATTTAGTTAGGACAAACAGGTTTTGTCCTGTAAGAGAGATATTCAGGTTTTTAATAACTTTCCCAATATTACCCACATTATATACTAAGCTGGCGTTTGCCATTTTAAGATAATTTCCTTTTTCCAAAAAGCGGTCAGAAGGAGCCGCGGCATCTGAGGTGCTTTCACCAGAACTTATTGCCACATCATAAGCAGTTTTGGCCAGGTTCCTGCTTCCCAAATTAGAAATAGCTAACACAGTTGCTGCAGTATTATTAAATAAATACTGGCCAAAAGCACCATTCATGTTAATAACAGCAGAAAACTTTTTATAGGTGATATCTGTGGATAAGCCAAGCAACATTTTAGGGTTCGGGCTTCCTAAGTAAAACTTATTGGCTGCAGGATCCCCACCCTCATAAGTGCTTAGTCCTGTGTTTTTATCTATACCCGTCCATTTTCCGAGATACCACACATCCAATGGCTGTCCATTTGTTACTCGTTGCCCGCGCACATTGGAAAAGCCCTGACCCCGGAGATCACCTGTTTCATAAAAGCCAACTAGTCCCTGAACTGTATTCTTTAAAAAAGACGCATTACCAGTAATATTCCAGTTAAGATCCTTCTGCCTGATGACATTTCCAGTTAAGGAGACTTCAAGTCCTTTATTCAGCACATAACCCGGCAGATTTACCCATATTTTTCCTGAAGGAGCCGGCTGTGCCAATTCTCTTTCAAATAAAACATCAGTGGTTTTTTTATAAAAATAATCAACAGAGCCTGTTAATCTGTTATCAAAAAAACCAAAGTCAATACCGGCATCTGCTGTTGAAGATGTTTCCCACCTTAAATCAGGATTCCCAAAGTTAGAACGGGAAATACTTTGCTGGCCAAAATCAAAACGGTTTAGAGACGCGCCGGAGGGAAACTCCTGGTTGCCTGTTTCACCCCAGCTTGCACGCACTTTCAAGTTGCTGACAATATTGCTGCCAGAAAGGAATTCTTCATTGGAAGCATTCCATGCTACACCTACTGACGGGAAATAGCCATATTTATTATTCTTCCCGAATTTGGTTGAGCCGTCTGCCCTGATAGTACCAGTAACCAAATATTTATCTTTGTAATTTAAAATAGCCCTTGCAAAGAAAGATTGAATTTCTGTAGTGGGGTCATCATAGGAATTAATGGACCTGTCAGACTGTTGAGAATATCCAAGCACATCATAATAATTAATTCCAACAGGCACAGCCGCAAATCCATGTCCGTTTTCAGCATTCCATGCATTATCATAAATCAGCCATTCATGACCTACGACAGCATTAATGTTCAATGAAGAAACTTGTTTATTAAAGTTTAATGTATTGGTGATTTGTTGGTTAGTCATTTGATTATTATTAATAAAAGCAACCCCAACATCTTTAATACCGTTAAGGTTTAAACGTTGGTCACCCATACCCTTTCTCACGCCAACCTGCCGGTTTACGCTATACAAAAATTTATATTCTAACGAGTTCGTGATTTTATAGGATGGTGAAATGCTCGCTAAAATGGTATTTACTGCAGATTTGTCTTTATAATATGCCAGGGAAGCCAATGGATTTATGGTAGTACCTGGAGGATTGTATATTGTGCCATCATCATTATATAGTAAGAATGTAGGATTCCATTGTAAAGCCTGGCTTATAACATTACCTTCAAAGCCAACAAAAGAATTTACTGGAGCTATATGTTCATTATTTTGGCTAACCAAAACGTTTATATCCAATCCGAGTTTCTTACTCTCTAAAAACTTAAAGCTGCTGTTGAAATTAGCCGTTAGCTTTTTTAATTCCGACGTTTCTATAATACCCTGCTGATCTAAATAGCTCACAGATAAACGATATCTTCCGTTTTCGTTACCCCCGCCTACTGCAACATTATAATTCTGAGTAACTGCGGTTCTCGTTATAGCATCCCAGGCATCTACATTACTGGCACCACCATCGCTCTGATCATTCTGCAAATCATAATCTTTTAAGGCCTGCCTGTATTGATTTGTATTTAAAACCTCTATCTTTTTTAAATAATTGGAAATGCCTGTAGAACCGGTTACATTTAGTTGAGGAATCCCTGACTGGCCACGCTTGGTAGTAACAATAACAACACCGTTCGCTCCTCTTGAACCATAAATAGCTGTGGCAGAAGCGTCTTTCAAGATTTCTATATTGGCAATATCAGCCGGATTAATAAAGCTTAACGGGTTACCTGGATCTGAACCAAAACTTCCACCGTCTTCGCCCGGCCTTGCCGAGCCCCCCGATAATGGAACGCCATCTATTACAAACAATGGATTGTTATTTGACCTGATAGAAGACGTACCACGAATCCTTATTGTAGCCGAACCTCCGGGCTGACCCATATTATTCATTACCATAACGCCGGAAGCTTTCCCCTGTATCAACTGATCAGGAGAGGTAATCACACCTTTATTGAAGTCTTTTTCCTTCACAGATGCCACCGAACCTGTAAGATCTTTTCTTCTTGCAGTACCATAACCAACCACAACAACATCTGTTAAACTGGAATTATCCGGAGCTAAAGAAATGGATATATTGGACGTTGATGTTATATCAACATCCTGCGAAACATATCCTACATAACTCACGGTTACGGCAGCAGTACCTGAAGGGGTATTTAATGTAAAATTTCCAGAGGCATCGGTAGTAGTGCCTATTTTTCCGTCTTTTACAACGACAGAGGCTCCCGGAATAGGGTTCCCTTTCTCATCAGTAATTTTACCTGTAACGGTTTTTTGGGCCTGCGCGGCAAATGCTAGCAAAAGCAATAGCGGGCACAGAAAGAGTGCTTTCAGCAATCGATTTGATGTCATAATAACAAGCAGTTTAATAAATTAAGAAGTAATTCTTTGTATAAATATCAAGCAATTGAACTGTAAATATACAGAAGCTGTGTAATATTTACACAATTGTTAAAAAAAATTTTTAACAGCTCATACATATGACATCTTTAAATTAAATAAAGCTGCCTTAAAATTTCAGATAAATTAAACTGCGAAACTTTCGCCGCAGCCGCAGGTGCGTGAAGCATTGGGGTTTCTAAAAACAAACCCTTTTCCGTTCAGGCCATCAGAGTAATCGAGTTCGGTGTTTAATAAATAAAGAAGGCTTTTTATGTCAGTAACCAATTTAAGGCTTTCCATTTCAAAAACCTGGTCGCTGGCTTTTAATTCATTATCAAAATCAAGTTTATAGCTAAGGCCCGAACAGCCGCCGCCCACCACAGATACCCGTAAAAAATATGTGTCGTCAATACCTGCCTGCTGCATTAATTCCCTGGCTTTTATCTGTGCCCTTTCTGATGCTGTTATTCCCTCAGTAGCTGTTTCCATAATCCTTAATTATTTTACAAAGATAAAACTTACCACATTGAATTGAACATTACCGGACCATTCATGAAAAGTTTGCATTTTCTTTGATAATTAATGCTGAAAACATGAATCACGTAGAACATATTGGCATCGCCGTTAAAAACCTTGAAGTTTCTGTGCCACTGTTTGAAAATCTTTTAAATGCAAAATGCTACAAGCAGGAGACTGTTGAGTCTGAAAAAGTCATAACGGCTTTTTTTAAAACAGGCGAAACAAAAATTGAATTGCTGCAGGATGAAAAAGAAAATGGTGTTATTAACAAATTTATAGAGCGCAAGGGCGAAGGCATTCATCATATTGCTTTTGAAGTGGAAAATATACGGAACGAAATAGCAAGGCTTAAACAGGCAGGGTTTACTGTTTTAAACGAAGAGCCCAAAAAAGGTGCAGATAACAAAATGGTTTGCTTTCTTCACCCCAAATCAACCAACGGTGTGTTAATTGAATTGTGCGAACAAATTATACCTGGCTTATAATTTACCCTTTAGGAATTTATCGTACAAGTAGGCTGCCAACTGGTTATTATAATTATGCCTATCATATTGTCCAACCCAGTTAATGCCTCTTACCGCATTCGTAACAAAAAACTCATTTGCATTGGCAAGTGCATCCGGCGCAATAGCGGTTTCTTCAAAAGGAAGGCCTTCTTTTTTTATACACTCAATTAAATAGCGGCGCATTACACCACCAATGCAGCCTTCGCTCAAAGCGGGTGTTTCAATCTTTCCATCCTTCACTAAAAAAATATTAGCAATAGTTGCATCGGCAACACGGTTGTAATTATTTAAGATAACGGCTTCATCCAGTTTATTTTGCCTGGCCCATAAAGCGCCCATTATATAGGGTAAAAAATTATTGTTTTTGATGTGCGAAAAATCATCGCAGGCCTTTCTTGCCTTTGTAAAAAGGCCTGATTTCAATCCTTTATCATTTAATCTTATCGCTTCTTTCAAAGGCCAGGTTTGGATGATATAATTGGGGAGATTGTTTGCAAAATCATACAAGCTGCCGTCACTTCGAAAAACAGTTAAACGCACCCGCGCCGACTTTTGATGATTGTTTTTTGCAGCCAGCTTTTTTATTTGTTCCAAAAAAAAGGCCGTGGTTAAATGTGCCGGTACATCAAAATGAAAAGCCTGTAAAGATGAAAACAGGCGCTCAAAATGATAACCGCTTAGTGCTATTTCACCATGCGTTAATCTCATCGTTTCAAAAAGGCCATCGCCAAAACGGAAAGAGCGATTATCAGCAGTAAGAACAGCCTTACCGGATGCAACCATTTTATTGTTGTACAAAAAATATTTGCCTGCTTCCATTAAACAAAAATAACTTCAGCTTTGATTAGGTTAATCAGATGCGAAGCAAATGATGTTTAAACTTCATGCAAGATTCATCAAAATTTTGTTCGCTAATTTGCACACATGAAGATTGCTGAAATAATAGATCATCTCGAAACTATTGCGCCACCTGCTTTGCAGGAAGATTATGATAATGCGGGATTAATTACCGGGAATGCTTACTGGATTTGCACGGGTGTTTTATGTACGCTTGATGCCACGGAAGCTGTTGTGGAAGAAGCCAAAGCATCCGGCTGCAATTTGATCGTAGCGCATCACCCGATTGTTTTTCGGGGGCTTAAAAAAATAAACGGTAAAAATTATGTGGAGCAAACCATCATCAATGCCATAAAAAATGATATTGCCATTTATGCCATTCATACCAATCTCGATAATATTATGGCTGGTGTAAACAATAAAATAGCCGACAAACTTGGCTTACAAAACAGGCAGGTTTTATTGCCCAAAGAAAACATGCTGATGAAGCTTTTCACTTTTGCGCCAACAGATCACGCAGAAAAAGTGCGTTCGGCTTTATTTGATGCAGGCGCCGGCGACATTGGCAATTACAGCGAATGCAGTTTCAATGCGGCAGGTAAAGGCACTTTTAAAGCGGGCGGAAACACCCATCCTTTTGTGGGTGAACCAAATATCCGGCACACCGAAGATGAGGTTAAGATTGAGGTTATATTCCCGTTTTATCTTCAGCAAAAAATATTATCGGCACTTTTGGAGACGCACCCTTATGAAGAAGTTGCCTATGATATTATCCTGCTTTCAAATCAATATAGTAATATCGGCAGTGGTTTAACCGGGGAACTGGATGAAGAAAAATCAGAAACTGATTTTCTCGCTGCAATAAAAAAAACCTTTGGTTTAAGCGTTATAAAACACACGCCTTTATTACAAAAACCTGTTAAAAAAGTAGCCGTTTGCGGCGGGGCCGGGAGTTTTCTTATTAATAAAGCAAAAGCATCGGGCGCTGATTTTTACATCACTTCCGATATAAAATACCATGAATTTTTTGATGCCGACGGCAAAATGGTAATTGCCGACATTGGCCACTGGGAAAGCGAGCAATTCACTACAGAACTTTTATATGATATTTTGCAGGCTAAATTCCCTAACTTTGCCGTCCTCAAAACAAAAACGGTAACCAATCCCGTTCATTATTTTGTTTAAACAATAAATATGGCAGCAGTAAAAGAATATTCAGTTGAAGAAAAACTTGCATCGCTGGTACGCCTGCAAAAAATTGACAGCAAACTGGATGAAATTAAAATATTAAAAGGCGAGCTTCCCATGGAAGTAAGCGACCTTGAAGATGAAATTCAGGGTTTGCACAGCCGTCAAACAAGGATTGAAGAAGAAATTAACGGTATCACCGAGTTCATTGAACAAAAGAAAAATCTTATAAAAGAAGCTGACGCTATGGTAAAAAAATACCAGAAGCAAAGCGACAGCGTTAAAAATAACCGCGAATACGAAGCCATTACCAAGGAAATTGAAATGCAGGAACTGGAAGGTAAGCTGGCCGAAAAACATATTCGTGATGCCAATGAAGAACTGGCCGAAAAAGCAAAGATGCTGGAACAAACCAAAAAACTTATTGGCAATAAAGACGTGTCTTTAAAGCAGAAGAAAAACGAGCTTGAAAAAATAATTGCTGATACGGAGAAAGAAGAAACACATTTTTCAAAACTTTCTACGCAGGCCCGCGAAGGCATTGACGACCGCCTGTTGTATTCTTACGACCGCATCCGCAAAAGTTACCGCAATGGTTTGGCCGTTGTACCCGTGGAAAGAGATGCCTGCGGCGGATGTTTCAACGCTATACCGCCACAGCGCCAGAGCGAAATACGCCAGCACAAAAAAATTATTGTTTGTGAAAACTGCGGTCGCATTTTAGTGGATGAAGAGCTGAATGTGGCTACAGAAATGGAAAAATAAATAACATTAACATCTTATCTTTATAAAAAGGACGTTGCTTTAAACGTCCTTTTTTATTTTCGGGCTAATGAAGTTTGCGCTACAGAAATTAGTTTTCCCATTACTGTTTTGTATTGCTTTTTTTACTGTTAAAGCAGGCAAAGTTTATGATTTTAATGCAACCTGCCAGCAGGCTTATAAAGAAATTACCAGCCTGCGCCTGGCAAATGGTGAAAGATTGATTGCCCAGGCCAAAGCAGAAAACCCGGATAATCTTATCCCTTATTTCCTCAACAGTTATATAGATTTTTTTATTCTCTTTTTTAATGAAGATCCGGCTGAATTAAAAATGCGTGAACCGCATTTTGATGATTACCTGGATATACTGGATGAAGGCCCTTCCTCATCACCATTTTATAATTACTGCCGTGCCGTGGTATTAATACAGGCGGCCTGTGTTGAAATAAAATTCGGCGAAAGGTGGGCCGCGGGCTGGGATTTTCGCAAAGCGTTCGGGCTGATAAAAGAGAATCGTAAAAAATTCCGGGGTTTTGTTCCTAACAATATGTTGTATGGCCCCATGCAGGTGGTTGCAGGCACCATTCCCGACGGTTATAAATGGATAGCGGGATTGTTTGGCATTAAAGGTTCCATTAGCAAAGGCATGGCTTTAATGCAGGGCGTAATCAACAGCAACGACAGCTATGCAAAGCTGTTTGCAGACGAAGCTGCTTTTTATTATTGCTATGTAAGCTTCTACATACAAAACCAGCCGGAAAAAGTTTTTCAATTCATCAGGCAGAAAAACTTTGACCTTGTAAATAATCACCTGATGGCTTACATGGCCGCCAATCTTGCTGTAAATAACAAGATGAATGAATTTGCAAGAGATGTAATTGAAAACCGGAACAGGTCATCCGCGTACATGCAAACACCTATATGGAATTTTGAACTGGCGTATGTGCAAATGCGGCACCTTGAACTGGAAGATGCCGCTAAAAATTTTGAATATTTCCTTTCCCATTTCAAAGGCAAATTCTATGTAAAGGATGCCTGCGAAAAACTGGCCTGGTGTTATTATTTAATGGGCAACACCGCTGCTGCAAACAATGCACGGCAAATGGTATTAAAACGCGGCAATACAGATACCGATGCAGATAAAGAAGCCAATAAAAATGCAAAGGCAGGCAAATGGCCAAACATGCTCTTATTAAAAGCAAGGGTTTTGAATGATGGCGGCTATAACCAGCAGGCGATTACCTTATTGAGAAGTAAATCTGCAAACGATTTTAGCGATGCTACAGATAAACTCGAATATACTTACCGCACAGGCAGGATTTATGATGATATGAATTATGATGATTCAGCCGTTAAATATTACCAGGCTGCTATTTCTCTTGGCATCAGCAGAACGGAATATTATGCCTCCCGCGCCGCTTTGCAAATAGGGATGATTTATGAAAAGCAGGGCAATAAACAGCTTGCTATTCAATACTATCAAAAATGTCTTGCCATGCAAAACCATGATTATAAAGATTCAATGGACCAGAAAGCAAAATCAGGTATTGCAAGGTGCAGTGGCGGGTGATCCGGTATCTGCTTTCATATTTGTTTAAACCGTTTTATAATCATACCGACAAAGCCGATATTTGTTCTCATGAAAAGAATATATATCATTACTATACTGCTTTGCATTACCACTATTCTTTCTGCCCAAAATATACCATCGCCAAAACAATTCCTCGGTTATGAATTAGGTGAACGTTTTACGCCGTGCTATAGAATAGATAATTACTTCAACACGGTTGCGCAGGCTTCTCCATCCACCGTTAAAACATTTAAATATGGTGGAACCAATGAGGGCCGTGACCTGGTGGTGGCTTTTATTTCTTCGGCACAAAATATTCAGAACCTTGAAAATATAAGACAGAACAATCTTCGTCTTGCAGGCATGCTAAAAGACAATACGCCGGCTAATGTAAATATGCCTGCCATAGTGTGGTTAAGTTATAATGTACATGGCAACGAACCTTCAAGCGCCGAAGCAGCCATGAAAGTTTTATATGCATTGGCCGATCCATCCAATACACAAACAAAACAATGGCTACAGAACGCTGTAGTTATAATTGATCCCATACAAAACCCCGATGGCCGCGACCGCTATATAAACTGGTATAATAATGCGGTTGGCAAAAATTTCAATGCTGATCCGCAAAGCCGTGAACATGATGAACCCTGGCCGTATGGAAGAACCAATCATTATAATTTTGATCTTAACCGCGACTGGGCCTGGCAAACACAAAAAGAATCGCAGCAGAGAGTAAAATTGTATAATCAGTGGCTGCCGCAGATACATGTTGACCTGCATGAACAGGGTTATAATGCGCCCTATTATTTTGCACCGGCTGCACAGCCGTTTCATGAAGTAGTTACGCAATGGCAAAGGGATTTCCAGGTTACTGTTGGAAAGAATAACGCAAAGTATTTTGACGCCAATGGCTGGCTCTATTTCACCAAACAAATATTCGATCTATTTTATCCTTCTTATGGAGATACTTATCCCACATACAACGGTGCTATTGGTATGACGTATGAGCAGGGCGGCATTGGAGCAGGTCTTGGTATAAAAACAAAAAGCGGCGATACGCTTACCTTAACGGACAGGCTGATGCATCACTATACTGCAAGCCTATCAACCATTGAAGTGGCTTCAAACAATGCAAAACAACTCGTGACTGAATACAAAAAATATTTTGACAATAATATTAATGGTATTGGGTTAGAAAATACAACATATGTGCTTACATCATCAGACCAAAACAAAATAGAAGCCGTAAGAAAACTGCTTGATAATAATAGTATAAGTTATGGTATAACCAATGCAAACCTCAGCGGTTACAATTATTTTGATAATAAAACGGAAACTTTTAAGAATGAAGGTTATCAAATTGCAGTTAACACATTGCAGCCCAAAGGCCGCCTGGTAAAAGTGTTATTTGAAAAAGAAAGTAAGCTGGTTGATTCTGCCACTTACGATATTACTGCATGGAGTATTCCTTATGTATATGGTGTGAATGCATGGGCAACAAAAGATAAAATTTCATTAAGCGCTTATACAATGCCGGCAGCCATTATGCCTGTTCAAAGTAATTATGGCGTATTGATTCCGTACACTTCTATTAATGCATCAAAAGTGCTGGCGGCTTTATTATTGCAGGGCATCCGCGTACGTTATTCTGCTGATGATTTTACCTATAACGGCAAAGCCTTCAACAAAGGCACGCTTATTATTTTAAAAGGTAACAATCAACCCAATTGGCTTAATGCTGTTAACACTGCCTGCAGCAGTTATAATGTGCAGCCTTATGCCGTGCAGACTGGTTTTATGGATGCCGGTGCAGACTTCGGCTCCTCCGATGTGCATTTTATAAAAGCACCAAGGGTAGCTTTACTTACCGGTAAAAGCGTATCCTACATTGCTTCAGGCGAAGTCTGGAGTTATTTTGATAATGAACTGAACTATCCTATATCCCAGTTAATGGCAGAAGATATGGATAACATCAACCTTTCAGGTTATGATATTTTAATAATGCCTGATGGAGGTTATGATGTATTTGACGATAAAGCAAACGCAGCAAAACTCGAAGATTTTATACAAGGTGGCGGCAAGCTTATTGCAACAGAAAGCGGCGCTGAACAGCTTGCCGGTTTTAACTGGAGCGGGCTGAAACTTATTGAAGACACAGCACAATCTTCAGACAGTATTATACAAAAGAATTATGGTGCTTCAGAACGTGATTTTCTCACCTCGTTCATTCCCGGTGCTATCTATAAAGTACAGCTGGATAATACACATCCCATTGCTTATGGTTACTCCAATTTTTATTATACTTTAAAACAGGATGCACGTGTTTATGCATCCATCAAAGGCGGCTGGAATGTAGGCATATTTCCTTCAAACGCTTACGTAGCAGGCTTTGTAGGCAGCAAATTAAAATCGAAACTGAAGCAGGGCGTAGCCATCGGTGAAAATCGCTATGGCAGAGGCAGTATTATCTTTTTTAATGATGATGTTTTATTCCGCCGGTTTTGGGAAAATGGAAAAATGCTTTTTGCCAATGCCGTTTTTTTAGCCGGCAATTAATTTGATGTACGCTCATTTTCATTAACCTTTGCGGCCTCTAAACAAGGAAAGTATATTAATGATCAGAAACAATAAAGCTGCGCTTGGATTTATTTTTACAACAGTTTTAATTGATGTTATCGGCCTCGGTATTATCATTCCGGTTGTGCCTGATTTAATAAGACAACTTACGGGGAAAGGACTAAGCCGCGCCGCTGAATTAAACGGGCTGCTCACATTCGCTTACGCATTTATGCAGTTTGTTTGCGCGCCATTGATGGGTAATTTAAGCGACCGTTATGGGCGCAGGCCGGTTTTACTTTTTTCTTTGTTGGGTTTTGGATTCGATTATCTTTTCCAGGGCTTCGCACCAACATTAGGCTGGTTATTTGTGGGAAGAATTATCGCCGGCATGACGGGTGCCAGCTTCACCACAGCCACTGCTTATATTGCTGATGTAAGCGAACCCGAAAAACGGGCGCAGAATTTTGGCCTTGTCGGCGCTGCATTTGGTTTAGGTTTCATAATCGGCCCTGCATTAGGCGGCCATCTTTCTGTTTATGGAACGCGGGTTCCATTTTTTGCCGCAGCAGGCCTGAGCTTACTCAACTGCATATACGGATATTTCATCCTGCCGGAATCATTGCCTGCAGAGCGTCGCCGCAAGTTTGAATGGAAGCGTGCAAACCCTGTTGGCGCTTTAAAACAATTTAAAAAACATCCTTCTCTTTCCGGGCTTATTGTTGCTATCATTCTCATTTATATTTCAGCTCATGCCATACAGGCCACCTGGCTTTTTTATAACATGGAAAAATTTAACTGGGATGCAAAATGGGGTGGTTATTCATTAAGCTTTATCGGGTTAATGATTGCATTGGTGCAAGGCCTGTTAATCCGCATTATTATACCTAAGCTTGGCCAGGAACGCAGCGTATATGTTGGGTTAGTTTTATACAGTATCGGCTTTATTTTATTTGCATTTGCCACGCAGGGATGGGAGATGTTTGTATTTATGATACCGTATGCTTTAGGCAGCATTGCGGGGCCTGCTTTACAAGGTATAATTTCAAGCCAGACACCGGCCAATGAACAGGGCGAGTTGCAGGGCGGATTAACCAGCTTAATGAGCTCTTCGGCCATTATCGGGCCGGTAATTATGACCGGCCTGTTTGCTTATTTTACGGGAAAAGATGCACCATTTAAATTCCCCGGCGCTCCATTTATTGTCGGCGCTATGCTTACCACTACAAGCGCCGTTCTTGCTTACAAAAATTACAGGAAAAATAAAGCGGTAATTAAAGAAGACGAGGTTCAATATTCAACGGCCGATGTAAACGAATAATATCAGCTTACATGTTACGGCGATATTGCCCGCCCACTTCATATAACGCGTGTGTTATTTGCCCAAGTGAACAATATTTTACTGTTTCCATTAGTTCTTCAAAAATATTTCCATTGTTTACGGCAACACGTTTCAATGCCTTTAACTTATCAGCTGCCACTTGCTCATTGCGCTGATGAAATGCCTGTAAGTTTTGTATCTGTTGCTCTTTTTCTTCAGTTGTTGAACGGATAACTTCTGACGGCGTAACAGTTGGTGATCCCTTTTTATTCAGAAAAGTATTTACACCAATTAACGGCAATTCACCTGTATGTTTCTGATGTTCATAATGCAAACTTTCTTCCTGTATTTTATTGCGCTGATACATTCTCTCCATTGCACCGAGAACACCACCGCGATCAGTTAAGCGATCAAACTCTGCAAGCACTGCTTCCTCAACTAAATCAGTTAGCTCTTCAATAGCAAATGAACCCTGTATAAAATTTTCTGTTTTCGCTGAACCTAATTCGCGGTTAATAATTAATTGTATAGCCATTGCACGGCGCACACTTTCTTCTGTTGGTGTTGTGATGGCTTCATCATAAGCATTTGTGTGAAGCGAATTACAGTTATCATAAATAGCATACAATGCCTGCAATGTTGTGCGAATGTCATTGAAATCAATTTCCTGCGCATGCAAAGAGCGGCCGGATGTTTGAATATGATATTTCAATTTTTGTGAACGCTCATTGGCCTTGTATTTATACTTCATTGCTTTGGCCCAAATGCGTCTTGCCACACGGCCAATCACACTGTATTCTGCATCCATTCCATTACTGAAAAAGAAAGAAAGGTTTGGCGCAAAATCATCTATGTGCATGCCGCGGCTTAAATAATATTCAACATAAGTAAATCCATTAGCCAATGTGAATGCCAATTGTGTTAATGGATTGGCGCCCGCTTCTGCAATATGATAACCGCTAATGCTAACACTATAAAAATTTCTTACTTTATTATTGATAAAATATTCCTGCACATCGCCCATTAATTTCAATGCGAATTCTGTTGAGAAGATGCAGGTATTTTGCGCCTGGTCTTCTTTCAGAATATCAGCTTGCACTGTTCCTCTTACTTGTGCTAATGTTGAAGTTTTAATTTGTTCGTACACATCTTTCGGCAACACTTCATCACCACTTAAGCCTAACAATTTTAAGCCTAAACCATCGTTGCCTTCCGGTAATCTTTCCGGTGCTGATGGATTATAATAAGTTGGTTTATTTTGATTTTTAAATTTTGATTTTTGAATTTCTTCAATCTTATTCCATAAATTGTTTTTACTGATATATTTCTCACATTGCTGGTCAATGGCAGCATTCATAAAAAATGCAAGAATGATGGGCGCTGGTCCGTTGATAGTCATGCTTACAGATGTTTTTGCATCGCACAAATCAAAACCACTGTATAATTTTTTTGCATCATCAACCGTTGCAATACTTACGCCGCTGTTGCCAATTTTCCCATAAATATCAGGCCGGTGATCGGGGTTTTCGCCATATAATGTAACACTGTCAAACGCAGTGCTCAAACGCTTTGCGGGCTGCTCCAATGAAACATAATGAAAACGTTTGTTGGTTCGTTCCGGTCCGCCTTCACCGGCAAACATTCTTGTTGGGTCTTCGCCTTGTCGTTTTAATTCAAACACACCCGCAGTAAATGGAAATTCGCCTGGTACATTTTCCTGTAATTGCCATTTTAAAATATCACCCCAATCTTTATACCTTGGTAAAACAATTTTTGGAATTTTTGTTCCGCTTAAAGAAGTTGATGTTAATGGTTGTTTTATTGTTTTATCGCGAACTGTATATTCAAAAAAATCTGCGTTGTATTTTTTTTGTAATGATGACCAATCGTCAATCAATTTTTTGCATTCAGGATTTAGTTGATTTTGATATTTTGTTTGTATTGATTTTAATTCATCAACATCGTTCATTTTATCTTCTTCCAGTACACCAGTAATTTTATACAACTTAGATGCGATCGTACATTGCTCATCAACCCAATTATCATATTCTCTATTACTTTCAGAAATTTCAGATAAATAACGCACACGCTTCGGCGGAATAATCAATGATTTTGAAGAGGTATCTTTTGTATGATGTACTTCAATCTTACCAAAGTCAACTTTGGTTTTTTCTTCAACAGTAAGCATTATTTTTTCAAACAACTCATTAATACCAGCATCATTAAACTGCGATGCAATTGTTCCGATAACTGGTAATGATTCATCTTTGGCATTCCATAAATTCCGGTTACGTTTATATTGTTTACGCACATCATGTAACGCATCTAATGCACCGGCTTTATCAAATTTGTTGATACAAACTATGTCTGCATAATCAAGCATGTTTATTTTTTCCAATTGCGATGCAGCGCCATATTCCGGTGTCATCACATACATGCTCACATCACAATAATCTAAAATGGATGCATCGCTTTGACCAACACCTGCACTTTCCAAAATGATAAGATCAAAATCAGCGGCTTTACAAATTTCCAATGCATGTTCAACGGCGGCACTCAATGCAGTATTATCATCACGGGTGGCAAGGCTGCGCATGTAAGCACGCGGATGCGAAATTGAATTCATTCTTATTCTATCACCTAATAATGCACCGCCGGTTTTTTTGCGGGAAGGATCAACTGAAACAACCGCAATGGTTTTATCGGAATATGCATTTAAAAAACGTCGAACTATTTCATCTGTAACGGAAGATTTACCAGCACCACCGGTACCGGTTATACCAAGAACTGCCCCCTTCCAACTTCCCCCGGCAGGGGAAGGGTTTGGCAGCATCGTGCTTTTTTCTTCAACTTTTTTATTGGGCAGGGCTTTTAATGTTGCATGTATTTTATTGACTACGTTTTCTAAGTTGTATAATATTTCATCATTGGTAAATCTTAATACTTCAAAGCCAAAATGCTTCAACTCTTTTGTTCGTTCAACATCACTAATTTTCATTTCGGGCAATTGATGATAATTGCCATCAACTTCTATAATTAATCCTTTTTGCAGGTTTACAAAATCAGCGATGAATTGACCAATGATATGTTGCCTTCTAAATTTATAACCTTCTTTTTTTGCTCTTAACTTATCCCACAAAACTTCTTCTGCAACAGTCGCTTCTTTGCGGTGTGTCAAAGCAAATTCTTTTAACCTCCCGTATAAAACCGGGTCTGCTTTAAATTGATCAACTGTAACTGAACCATTATACTTAAATATATTTTCGTTTTCATTGAGCCCACATTCAGCCAATGTAATTGCTCTTGCAATCCGTCTAATATCTTTTGCTTCACCTAATGGTAATTTACCATTCCACTTTTTTGGTGCCTGCCAATAATCAGACTGCATCCAATCTTCTCCCCCACCGGGGGAGATTGAGAGGGGGCTTAGGCTTTTTATCACATCTTCAATCATCCCTTCCAAACCCATCTTTCTGCCGTCATCGGGCGAATAAATTCTGGTTATGCCGTAGTTGTGCAGTTCATTTATTTCCTGCGGAAGAATAGTACCGCCGCCGCCGCCAAAAATCTTTATATGCCCGCAACCATTTTCATCCAGCAAATCTTTCATGTATTTAAAGAACTCGATGTGCCCGCCCTGGTATGATGTTATAGCGATGCCCTGCACATCTTCTTCAATGGCACATTCAACAATTTCCTGCACGCTGCGGTTATGGCCAAGGTGAATAATCTCAGCGCCCTTGCTTTGTAAAATGCGGCGCATAATATTGATAGCTGCATCGTGGCCATCAAACAAAGAAGCTGCAGTAACTATACGGATTTTATGTTGCGGCATATAATTCATTAAATAAAAATTGCAAACAAAATTAACTGTTTGCAATTGAAGTGAACGATTGTTAGCTTACTACTGATTAGCCCTTCAGCTTTTTAATCTCTTCTGTAAGTTTTGGAACAACTTCAAATGCATCTCCTACAATTCCATAATCCGCAGCTTTAAAGAAAGGTGCTTCGGGATCTTTATTAATAACTACTATAGTTTTACTGCGGTTTACGCCCGCCAGGTGCTGGATGGCGCCCGAAATACCAATAGCTATATAAAGATTGGGCGCAATCTGGATACCTGTTTGCCCTACATGTTCATGATGTGGCCGCCAGCCGGCATCAGCTACAGGGCGGCTGCAGGCAGTAGCTGCATGCAAAACATGTGCAAGATCCTCTACTATCTTCCAGTTTTCCGGCCCCTTTAAACCACGACCTCCGCTTACTACAATTTCTGCTTCTGTTAAAGGCACTTCGCCCTTTACTTTATTAACCGAGGTAACTTTTACTTTAGGCTCGCTTACAGTTATATTTAACTGTTCTACGGCTGCCGTACCGCCGGTTTGTTTTACCGGGAAACTGTTTGGATTAAGCGAAATAATTTTAATGGCCGACGTAATATTTACGTTAGCAAATGCTTTACCGCTAAAGACATTCTTTTTTACAACAAAACCATTTGAAGTATCAGGCAATGCAACGGCCCCTGCTACCAGCCCAGCCTTTAAACCGGCGGCAACCCGCGGCGCCACGGCCTTACCGGTTTGGTTATGGCTGAAAATAATTATATCAGCATTTAAGGATGCGGCGGCATCTGCAACAGCCTTTGCATAAACCTGTGCATCAAGATTATTTAATACTTCATTGGAAACCTGGTGCACTTTTGAAACACCATAATTACCAAGAACTGCAAGATCATCTTTAACGGTGCCAAGCAAAAGCGCTTCGGCTGAAGTGCCGACCTTTTCTGCAAGTGCAGCCCCATAACTTAATACTTCGTAAGACGATTTTTTTATTTCTGAATCAGAATGATCTACGAATATGAGTACCATGTAATAATTAGTTTAATATTGAATATATTTATCAAAGCTGTGAGCTGGGCTTCAGGTTTGCGCATAACATCTTTAAATTACTTTAGCTTCTTCGTGCAGCAGGCGCACCAGTTCCTGCACATTATCTGCCGCCACCAGTTTTACACCTGCTTTTGGTGCAGGCAATTCATAACTCACCACATGGGTAAGCGCATCAATTGCCGCAGGTTCAATTACCTTAAGTGGTTTTGTGCGGGCAGCCATTATACCCCGCATATTGGGAATGCGTTGTTCAGCAACCCCTTTCTGGCAACTGATAACCACCGGCAGGGAGACTTCGTCTGTTTCCTCACCACCTTCTATTTCACGGTTCACCGTAGCTGTATTATTGTTGGCATCTACCTTTGTGGCAAGAGAAATATACGGCACATCAAGCAATCCGGCTAACATTCCGCCAACTGACGAACTATTGTAATCAATGGTTTCTTTTCCCGTTAAAATAAGATCGTAGCCGCCTTGTTTGGCAACTTCGGCAATTTGTGCGGCAATAAAATAACTATCATCACTTGCAGCATTAATCCGAATGGCTTCATCGCCGCCAAGCGCCAGTGCTTTGCGGATAACAGGATCATAATCAGCGCCGCCAACGCTTACAAGATGCAACTGGATAGACGTATCTTTTTCTTTTAATTCGATTGCCCTTACAAGTGCATACCATTCATCGTAAGGATTAATTATCCATTGCACACCCGATTCTTCAAACCTTGTATTGTTTTCTTTGAAAGAAATTTTGGAAGTGGTATCTGGTGTTTTACTAATACAAACTAATATTTTCATCGGCAAAAATTATGTAAACAAAAATAAAAGAAAAGTTGTTTATGCAACTATTTTTAATGAGTAATTTGTTAAAAGCATTACAAAAAAGGAAATGAAAACATTTGATTATCAATGGTATACGTTTAAAATGTCCATTAAATTACTGTTTCTTAAAAGAAAATGTTACTTTGCATCCCCATTTATGGAATAGAAGATATGGCATGATAGTTGCAAATCAAGCCAAGATTTTTAAAGAAGAAGATTAGGCGTATTTTGAGGAAGGACTTACTTATTATTCATTAAAGTCTTAGTTGCTTTACAAATCATCTACCATGAAGAGATTTTGCGTGATTGCCGTTCTTTTACTTTGTTCGGCCTTATTTCCCAATATTAACAACCGGGCTAATGCCAATGTTGTTAACTGGCCTCCTATTTTTTCATTTTCGAAAAAAACAGGCGATCTGTCGCATAGCAGTTCCAGGAATTTCATTACAGGCCTTGCTACTTATTATGCTAACCAGTTTGAAGGCAATTTAACTGCCACCGGTGAAGTTTTCCATCACAGTAATTTAACTGCCGCAAGCAATATGTTTGCTTTAAATACCTGGGTTAAGGTTACAAACATTTTAACAGGGAAATCTATTATTGTTCGTATTAATGATAGGATGCATCCCAGAATGAATGAAAAGGGAAGAGTATTGGATCTAACTTTAACAGGCGCCAAACAATTAAAAATCGTTAACCGTGGTGTTGCTAAAGTAAAAATTGAACCGCTCACTGAAAACCAGGTTGAAGCCAGGAAATAAGGTATTTTATATTTTTTGAAAAAGATCGCAACATTACTTTGCGGTCTTTTTTGTTTTTAAACGTTCGGCACAAGCCAAAATTCATAAAGCCGCAGGCTCAAAATCAATTAGTGTTATACAGGTTTATGCCCCTAACTGCGAATCATATTTAATAGTATATTGCTACCTTTGCACACTTTTTATTATTTACAGACAGGCTTTTACGCATAATGGCAGCTAAATACAAAGAATTCCGGGGTTTACATCTTCCCATCATAGAAAAGGAAATTCTAGAAAAGTGGGATGATGAAAAAGCATTTGAGAAAAGTGTTTCATTAAGGCAGGGCAGGCAGCCTTTTGTTTTTTACGAAGGCCCCCCAAGCGCCAACGGCATGCCCGGCATTCACCATGTAATTTCCAGAACTTTGAAAGACCTGGTTTGCCGCTATAAAACCATGAAAGGTTTCCAGGTAAAACGCAAAGGCGGCTGGGATACACATGGTTTACCCGTTGAGTTGGGCGTTGAAAAAGAGCTTGGCATTACCAAAGAAGATATAGGAAAGAAGATTTCTGTTGAAGACTATAATAAGAAATGCCGCGAAGCGGTTTTGCGTTATAAGGATAAATGGGATGAGCTCACCAAACGTATTGGCTACTGGGTTGACCTCGAACATCCTTATATCACCTTTGAAAATAATTATATCGAGACCCTCTGGTGGCTGCTCAAACAGTTGTATAATAAAGGATTGTTATACGAAGATGTGAGCATTCAGCCATATTCTCCTGCAGCAGGAACGGGTTTAAGCTCCCACGAACTCAACCAGCCGGGCACTTATAAAGATGTGAAGGATACGAGTGCCGTGGTAATGTTTAAAGCGGTAAAAAATGAAAAAAGTGATTTTCTTTTTAAATCCGCAGTCAGCGATGAAGTTTTTTTCATGGCCTGGACAACAACGCCCTGGACGCTTCCTTCAAACCTTGGCCTAACCGTAGGCAGCAATATTGAATATGTATTGGTAAAAACCTTTAATCCATATACACATCTACCGGTTAATGTAATGCTTGCTAAAGCTTTACTGGGTAAATATTTTAAAGCGGAAGACGAAAACGGCGATTTTGAAAATTATAATGAGAAGTCAAAAGTTCTTCCCTGGAAAATATTAGCAGCATTTAAAGGCTCGGAATTAGAAGGCATTTCATACGAACAGCTTCTCCCTTATCCGGCCAACAAAACGGATAACCCCAATGCTTTCAAAATTTTACTCGGCGATTTTGTAACCACGGAAGATGGTACCGGCATCGTGCATACTGCGCCGGCTTTTGGCGCAGACGACTATAAAGTTGGCAAAAAATATGACATCGGCATATTAACGATGGTTGACCGGCAGGGCAAATTTGTTGATGGCCTTGGCGAATTCAGTAACCGTTATGTAAAAAATTATAAAGACGATCCAAATTACGTGGATGTAAATGTTGATATCTGCGT
This sequence comes from Parafilimonas sp., assembly GCF_051953455.1. Lineage (NCBI taxonomy): Bacteria > Pseudomonadati > Bacteroidota > Chitinophagia > Chitinophagales > Chitinophagaceae > Parafilimonas > Parafilimonas sp. Next base: position 335,879 of record NZ_JBQCIT010000031.1, read on the forward strand.
AAAACTCAAAAAAGAAAACCGTGCCTTCAAGGTTGAAAAATATGAGCACAGTTACCCGCATTGCTGGCGCACCGATAAACCGGTTTTATATTACCCGCTTGATGCATGGTTTATAAAAACAACCGCACTGCGCGACCGCATGGTGGATCTGAATAAAACCATCAACTGGAAACCCAAAAGCACCGGCGAAGGCCGTTTTGGCAACTGGCTGGAAAATATGGTTGACTGGAACCTGAGCCGCAGCCGTTTCTGGGGTACGCCGTTACCGGTATGGCGCACTAAAGACGGTAAAGAAGAAATTTGCATTGGTTCAATAGCAGAACTGAAAACAGAAGGCAAAAAGGCTGATGACCGGTTAGGCACCATGAATGCCACTTTTCTTGCCGATGATAATCTCGACCTGCATAAGCCAATGGTTGACGAAATCGTGCTGGTTTCTCCTTCCGGTGAACCGATGAAACGTGTGCCGGATTTGGTGGATGTTTGGTTCGACAGCGGCGCTATGCCTTATGCACAGTGGCATTTTCCATTTGAAAATATAGAAACGTTTGCGGATAACTATCCGGCGGATTTTGTTTGCGAAGGTGTTGACCAAACCCGCGGCTGGTTCTATACGCTGCATGCACTGGGTTCTTTATTAAAAGAATCAATCCAGGATGAACTGAAACAGAAGGGATTTGAAGTTTCGGATGAAAAATATCCCGGCCTGGCTTTCAAAACCTGTGTTTCCAATGGCCTCGTTTTAGATAAGAATGGCCAGAAAATGAGCAAGCGCCTCGGCAACGTAGTTGATCCTTTTAAAACCATTGCGGACTTTGGCGCCGATGCCACCCGCTGGTACCTTATCACTAATGCCTCTCCCTGGGATAACTTAAAGTTTGACCTTGACGGTATTAAAGAAGTGCAACGCAAATTCTTCGGCACATTATATAATACCTACCAGTTTTTTGCTTTATACGCCAATGTGGACGGCTTTGCTTTCAGCGAAGATTATATTCCTGTAAAAGAAAGGCCTGAAATTGACCGCTGGGTGCTTTCATCGCTCAATACACTTGTGAAAAAAGCTACAGAAGCGATGGATGATTACGAGCCTACACTTGCCGGCAGGTTGATAGAAGAATTTGTGGATGAACATTTAAGCAACTGGTATGTGCGCCTTTGCCGCCGCAGGTTCTGGAAAGGTGAATATGAGCAGGATAAAATTGCAGCTTATCAAACTTTGTATGAATGCCTTGAAACTGTAACCCGCCTGATGGCGCCGGTTTCGCCGTTTTTCAGCGATGCCGTTTTCAAAAACCTGGATGCTGTTACAAAAAGGTTTAATGTTGAATCGGTGCATCATACCGATTACCCGGTTGCGGATGAAAAGCTGATTGATAATTCGCTGGAAGAAAGAATGCAACTGGCACAGGATGCATCTTCTTTAATATTATCACTTCGTAAAAAAACCAATATAAAAGTACGCCAGCCTTTGCAGAAAGCACTGATACCGGTATTAAACCCCGAGATGAAAAAGCAGCTGGAGAAAGTAGAACACCTGATTAAGTCTGAAGTGAATATTAAGGAAATAGAACTTGTGACCGAGACCGGCAGCATCATTCATAAAAAAGTAAAACCCAATTTTAAATTACTGGGCGCAAAACTGGGTCCGGCAATGAAAGAAGCCGCCGGTATCATTGGCAGCTTTTCTCAGGAACAGATTGCTGAGCTGGAAAAGAACGGTTCAATTGAAATTGAGTTGAAAACCGGAAAATCTGCTATCGCCCTAAACGAAGTAGAAATAATAGCCGAAGATATTCCCGGGTGGAGCGTTGCCTCAAAAGGAAACTTAACGGTTGCCCTTGATATACAGCTATCCGAACCACTGAAAATGGAAGGCGATGCCCGTGAATTTGTAAACCGTATCCAGAATATCAGGAAAGACAAGGGTTTCGACCTTACCGACCGTATATCTGTAAATGTTCTCGACAATGCTATTCTCAAACCCTCTATCAATACATTTAAAAACTATATTTGCGCCGAAATTTTGGCAGATGATCTTAACTGGGTGCCGGAAATAACAGATGGCATTGAGGTTGAGGTTAATGACAACTTATTGAAAGTGAGCGTAAATAAAAAATGATAACGAACTATGCCACAGAAAAAAACAATTAAAAAAGCAGCTAAGGCTGCAGCCAAAAAAACATCGTCCGGCAGCAAAAAAGCCGGCCCGGTTAAAAAAGTTGCTCCCAAAGCAGCTAAAAAAGCTGTTAAAAAGGCAGCGGCATCAAAAACGGTTAAAGCTGTGGCAAAACCCAAGGCCAAGGTAGTTGCTGTTTCCAATAAGAAGTCGGCAAAGAAACCTGTAGCCAAACCAGTAAAAACAATAAAGAAAGCAGCAGCACCTGTAAAAAAAGCAGGGGCAAAGCCTCAGCCAAAAGCTGATGCAAGCAAGCAACATAAACAAATTAAAGCTATGTCAAAGCAAAAGAAGCAAGAAGAAAAACCGGTTCAGAAAAAAGCAGCGAAGAAACAGGAACCGGTAAAAGAAGTGAAATTGCCTAAAATAAGCGCTAAAACCAGTGTGCCTTATCAGCCTTCATATAAATCGCTTGAACAGCGGCAGGAACCGGTAAGGTCTGCCGAACCGCTTGTTCGTTACAGTGATACTGAACTGAATGAGTTTAAGGAATTAATTCAGCGCAAGCTGGATTCTGCAAAAAAAGAACTGGCTTATTTGCAGGGTCTTATTACCCGTAAAGACGATATGGGAGGCGATGAAAGCGAAAACCGCTATATGACTATGGAAGACGGCAGCATAAGCATGGAGCGTGAACAGCTTAGCCAGATGGCAAGCCGCCAGATAACTTATATCGATCATCTTGAAAAGGCATTAATACGCATTGAAAACAAAACTTACGGCATTTGCCGCGTAACCGGTAAATTAATTGATAAAGCAAGATTACGCGCCGTGCCACATGCCACTTTAAGCCTCGAGGCTAAACTTGGTTTAGTAAAAGCCGGGGAATAAATTTTCTCAATTAATTATAACAAAGAGGCCGGTTGCAATGCAACCGGCCTCTTTTATTTCCCGGCCAGATAAACTTAAACCGGCAATATTTTATGTCTTTTCTTTACGGCGCAGGGGCTTTTGGCGGCCTGGGCGTAAAATTGTCGAACTTAACCTGCAACCCCGCCCCAAACAGTGACTGCACCTGCAAACCGGCAGAGGTATTATGCGGACCAAACTGACGCACATCATCATCGTATATTAAGGTAAGGCTGTAGGTAACAGATAATATTCTTGAAATTTTAGCAGCAAATAAATTCGTCATATATAGATCCACGTTCTGCGGGTTGTGCCTATAATTGGAGAACAGGTCAAGCTTTCCTGTATAGCTTACTGCTTTTCCAAGATTGGCGATATAAGAAATGGTAGCATAAGCGCCATACTGAAAATCTGCTGGTTTATCAACCGGAACACCATATAGTGCCCGCAGGCTGTCGGGCCTGACAATCGTCCACCTGGCAGTGGCCGGCGATACAAATATGGAAAGGTTTTTTACAGGATGGTAATCAAAACCAGGGCTTAACAACACATAAGCAGGAGCAAAGAAATTGGATGTGTAATTTTTTGTATCCGCATCCGGATAATCATATCCTTTAAAAAATTGTGTTCTTACATTAAAGAGGCCGCTAATATTAAGTTTTGGGTTTAATGCATAGCCATATTTAGATGTGAATTCCACGCGGTCATCATTTTTGCGCGTACCTAGGCTCGTTGTTTTTACATACCCTATGTTCCAGGTTGCCAGGTTATCCCAGCTATGTTTATTTTTTTTATAAAAAGCAAAACCGCTTAATAATGAGTTCAGCGATAATGAGAATTTTTCTCCGCCCGCAGCCCAGTTGCTCAATGAACCCTGTGAAAGGTTAATACTTATGAGTCCGCCTGTTTTCCATATTTTAGGGATTGTATCATTTGGGTCTTTTGTAATTGTTTTGGACGATTGCGTCTTCAAATCCTGCACCGTTGCATCTTGGGAAAGAACCGGAGAAAACGCAGGGAGAAAAAAAACGAAAAGAAATTTCTTCATAGTTTGTTGTTTAGTTAATATAGGAGAACATTGGACATCCGGCCGGCAGCACAACTGCGTTCCGCCGTTCTGCATTGAACGGCGTAAAATTATGTAAAGCCTGTTTAAACCAAATAATATGAATCCAAAACTTATTCTCTACATTTGTTTTAACTCAACCTAAAATTATAACGATATATACATACCAAAAGAACTGATTAATAACCCAATTCAACCACTATTTGTTATGAGGAAATATCCTGTTGTTCTTGCATGCATTTGTTTTTGTAATGCTGTTTTTGCACAACATCCCCAATTAATTAACAGTGCAGACGTAATAGAAAAGGCCGCCGGCTTTAGCAGTAATAAGCATTACAAACAGGCTATTGCATTATATAAAACTGTGCCAATAAGCGATACTAATTACAGCAATGTTTTGCATGAACTTTCTTATGCCTCTTACCTCGACAGTGATTTTAATGCAGGGCTTGCTTATGCCAGGCAAGGCATGAAGCTCTTTCCTGAAAAAGCGGAAGACTGGTACAGTCTTGTGGCAAACGTGCTTGATGCGGAAGGAAAAAGAAATGAAGCTATACAATACTATGACAGTTCCTTAGCCTTTAACCCATACAACTTTTATACATGGTTTAATAAAGGCATTGTTTTGTACAATTCTGATAAAAAAGATGATGCATTGCAATGCTTTCAAAAAGCTGTTACTATCAATCCGTACCATGCATCGTCGCATTATTTTCTTGGGGCCGTTTATACCGAACAAGGCAGGCTGTCACAGGCAATATTGTGCTTTGCAACCAGCCTGTTAATAAACCCCGAAAACAGATACATTAATAAATGCGTAAATTATTTGAGCGCTATCTCCAAAGTAACAGATGAGATAAACGGCTTTGTTTCGCAGGTGGCAACATACAGCGATGACAATTTTGAACTGCAGCAGGAAATATTACTGAGTAAAGCTGCCCTCGACGAAAAATATAAGTTGCTGGCGGATGTGGACGATCCTATTGTACGGCAACTGCAAGTACTGTTTGAAAAACTGGAATATGATGCAACCGATAAAGGGTTTTGCATGCAATACTATGTGCCATTTTATGAAGGCGTGTTTAAACGGGGAGAGTTTAATACATTCATCAATTATATATTCAGCGGCCTTGATATAAAATCAGTAAAAGGCTATAACGATAAACACAAAAAAGAAATAGGCGTAGTAACAGATTCTGCCATCAGCTACCTCAATTTAATCAGGCGGACGGAACTGCTCAAGTATACAGCACGGATAAAAGCTGATAATAAATATTATTATGGTGAAACGAGTTTAACAGGTATTGGTAAATGGACGAATAATGGTTCTGATGATATTTTTAATGGCCCCTGGGAATTCTTTAATGGCAATGGCCGGTTAAAATCAAAAGGGGATTTTATCAATTCAGAAAAAGAGGGCGACTGGGTTTTTTATCATGATAATGGCGCAATAAAAGAAAAATCAACTTACAAAAACGGTAAGGCCGAAGGAAAAAGTTATACCTGGTTTGATAACGGAATTTTATCGGGAGAAAATTTTTATAAAGAGGATTATTTAAACGGCGAATCAAAAAGTTATTTCTTCAATGGCCTGCCTAAAATGATTGAGCATTATAAAAATAACCAGTTGGACGGCGAAGCCAGATCATATACTTACAATGGTTTCCTTTATTATGTTGCCAATTATAAGAATGATGAACTGGAAGGGCCGCTCACTTTCTATTATAAAAATGGCAAACCCGAAGTAATCAAAAATTATTCAGCAGGAAAATTAAACGGTGCTTATAAACATTTCAGTGAAAATGGTATTGTTGATGTAGAAGGCAATTATGCTGATGATAAAGCCACCGGCAACTGGAAAGAATACTACGATTCAAAATCGTTAAAGGCAGAATACAAATATGTGGATGGTTTAATTGATGGCATATATAAAACATATCATGAAAATGGGAAGCCATCACAGGTTATTCAATATTCTGCCGGTAAAATAAATGGCAAAGAAGAAAATTTTGATGAAGACGGCATACAATATAGCGAGGCAGTGTATGAAAAAGGTAAATTAAGAGAGCTCACATATTTTGATAAATCAGGCAAAGTTATCAGCACTTCCACTACGCGGAAAGGCGCCGGCAATCTTAGTTTTTATAATGCAGACGGTAGCAAAGCCACTGATGGGTTTTATAATAAAGATGGCGATGCGGATGGTAAATCAACCTACTATTTTAAATCTGGCAAAATACAATCTGAAGTAGGTTTTAAGTCGGGTTTGCGTGAGGGCGAACGTACCATTTATTTCGCCAACGGCAACGTTTCTGAAAAGGTAAATTTTAAGGATAACCAGGAAAACGGCCTTTTACTAGCCTATCATATAAACGGTTCCCTAAGATATGCCGGCAATTTTGCAGAAGGGAAAAAACAGGGTGAACATCAAACCTTCAATCTTTTCAATACCCTTACCTCGTCAATATATTACCTTAATGATGAGCTGGATGGATATAGCATTTACTATGCACCCAACGGAAAAAAATTATATGAAGAAAAGTACCGCACAGGCTGGTTGCTTAAAACCACCCAATTTGATACTACGGGCAACATACTTTCCGAATCTAATTTTCCGGCCGGAAAGGGACAATTTATTTTTAAACATCTAAATGGTAAGGATTATATAAGGGTTTCGTACAACAACTACCTCTCGCAGGGCAAATATGAATCATTCTATTTTGATGGCTCGCCGCTAAGCATAAGATACTATAAAAACGGGCTTGCAGACAGTATATATAAAGCTTACAATTATGGCGGCACAATTTCACAGGAAGGCAAGTTCAAATTAGATAAGAAAACAGGCAAGTGGAAATTCTATGATGATAATGGCAAGCTGTATTACGCTCAGGTTTTTGATGAAGGGGAAATGAACGGCACATCAGTTTCTTATCACGAAAATGGCAGCAGAAAAGCAGAATTCAATTATAAAAAAGATATGCTCGAAGGGCCAACCGTTATCTATGGCAAGAATAATGAGGTAGCCATAATATTAAACTTTCATAAAGACGAGCTTATTAGTTATTCTTATATGGGTAAAGATGGGAAACAGGTGAACCCTGTAGCTGTAAAAAACGGGACTGCATTCATTACAGCTTATTATCCCAATGGCAATAAAAGTGCAGAGCTGAATTATGAGAGCAGCACATCTAATGGCCCGCAAAAAATTTATTTCAGTAACGGGCAGCTTTTTTCACAGTATGAAAGAGTGTATGGTTATAATAACGGCGTTGCCAAAACATTTTTTGAAGATGGAAAAATTGCCAAGGAAGAAAATTATGTGTACGATAATTTTCATGGCATAATAAAAGAATTTTATGCTAACGGCAATTTAAAATCGGAACGCAGTTTTTATGAAGGCGAGGAAAATGGCGTCAGCAAATATTACAATGAAACCGGCAAGCTTACCGAAACAAGAACTCATTATTTTGGCGTTTTGCTAAGTGTGAACAAGCAATAAAAAGAAGGGTATATGAGAAAGTTGAAAATATTTTATACTTGCATGCTGCTTATGCTGAATAGCACTTTGCACGCACAAACGTTTGATGAAATAGCTGCAAGATATCCGAATAACCAGGCAGTAATTCAAAATTTTACAAAGACAATAAACATCATTTTAAAAAACGGCGAACCCTTTGCGCAAAGCAAAACCGAGCAGGAAATTCTTGCGCTGGATGATAAAGCCAATGGCCTTTATAACAGGCAGTATGTTTTCAGCAGTTCGTATAATAAACTAACATCGCTTGAAGCTTATACAAAAGTTCCGGATGGAAAAAGATACAACAAGCTTAAAGTAACTGATATAAAAACAGAAAACTCAAGAAGCAGCAGTGTTTTTTACGATGATGCCAAACAATCAACCTTTGATCTTCCATCAATGACAAAAGGAGCGGTTGGTTACGTAACCTATACACAGGCGCATAAGGATCCACACCTGCTATCACCGTTCTATTTTGTTTCTTATATGCCTGTTGTCAACGAACAGTTCACTGTTACTTTTCCCGCAACTATGCAGGTTAAATACACCATTATGAATAATGATGATAACCTGGTGCAGGTAACTGAAGACACCAAAGGCAAAGAGCACAGTTACATATTCAGGGCAGGTAATATTGATGCTTATACGGGCTTTGGGGGAGCGCCTTCTGCTGCTTATTATGCGCCGCATGTTATTATACAAATTGTGTCTTATGAGAATGAAAATGGCGGGCGCATAAATTATCTTGGCAGCCTTGACGATTTATATAAATGGAACTATGGTTTTATAAACAAGCTCGACAATACCAGAGAACCTTACTTAAAGAAACTTGCCGACAGCCTTACCGCCGGTTGTAATTCGCCCGCTGAAAAAGCTGCAAATATTTATCAATGGGTGCAGGGCAACATAAAATATATTGCCTTTGAAGATGGCCTTGAAGGCTTTGTGCCACGCCGTGCCATTGACGTTTGCAACCGCCGTTTTGGCGATTGCAAAGACATGGCCAGTATTCTCACATCGCTTTTGCAGCTTGAAGGTTTAGATGCTTATTTTACATGGATTGGAACAAGAGATATTCCGTACGACTATACAACAGTTTCCCTGCCCATAACCGACAATCACATGATTGCTGCGCTTAAGCTGGATAATGAATGGGTATTTCTTGATGCCACAGATCCCAACTGTATTTTTGGCCTGCCCAGTTCCGCCATACAAGGCAAGCAGGCATTGATTGCAATTTCAAAAGACAATTATAAAATTGAAAGAGTGCCCGAAGTAAGTGCTGAAAAAAATACACTTATCGACAGCACTTATATTTCCGTTACTGACAATGGCATTAAAGGTCGTTCAAGCGTTTATTACAACGGGTATTGGGGAGCAGATGTTTATAACCGTTTAATGTTCAGTGATGCTAAACAAACACGTGATTACGTGAAATACAGGATGGGCAAAGCAAGCAATAAATTTATTATGGGCGATTATGCTATTAATAAATTAAGCAACGCTGATAAACGGGTAAACATAAAAGCCGGCTTTGAAGTGCCTGATTATGGAAAGAAGATTGCAGATGAACTTTATATAAACCTGAACCTGGAAAAGCTTTTTGTGAACGAAATAATAGACACTGCAAAACGAAAGGTTCCGCTTGAGAATGAATTTAAATCTGTAATTAAACAATACACAATTCTTGATGTGCCTGAATCTTATGCTGTGAGCTATATACCGAAAGATTACAGCATTAATAATGACATTCTTGGCTTCAGTATAAAATATTCACAGGAGAATGGAAAGGTGATTGCGCTGCAGGAGCTGCGCCAAAATTTTTTAATGCTGCAGCCCAAAGATTTTACAACCTGGAACAATTCATTAAAACAGCTTTTCAGCCAGTATAAAGAAGAAGTGGTGCTTGAAAAAAAGAAATAAATATTGCTTTCTGTTATGAGAAAATTTTTTGTTACAACAACCTTAGTATTAGCAACAGCTATACTTTCTGCCCAAACTTTTGATTACAGTTTAAATAATACCTGGAGTGAAAAACCAGCGCTTCATGAAATAAAAAAGCCTTATGATTCGGCAAGCGCTGCAGGCATTCTCGATGAAAGAAAAATAGAATATTATAACGAAAAAACCGGTGTGGTTATTAATGATTACAGCCATTTTATTGTAAAGCTTACAAACGATAACGGCATTGAACGCTTCAATAAAATTTACATCCCCATGTACGCAGGTTCAACAATCGAACACATACAGGCAAGAACGATACTGCCCAATGGAAAAATTGTAAATCTCGACACAACAAAAATTAAAGAACTAACAGAAGATGGCCAGCAATATAAACTGTTTGCATTTGAAGGATTGGAACCCGGTTGTGAAGTGGAATACGAATATGCCATAAAAAGACCGTTGAGCCTTTTTGGAAGTGAGGTTTTCCAACGTACAACAATGCCTTACCTGCATGCAAAATTTTTGCTTGTAACACCGGCTTATTTAAAGTTTGACGCAAAAGGCTATAATGGTTTTAATGTGAGTAAGGATTCTGTTATAAATGAAAAGCGCATAATTGCAGGATACAGCAGCAACCTTGATGAAATTGATGATATAAAATACGCACAAGTAGAACCTTACCTCCAAAGAGTGGATTACAAGCTTAGCTACAACATTGATAAAAGCGCTTCTGTAAGATTATATACATGGAAAGAATACGCAAAAAAGGCGTATGAATATTATACAACCCGCACCTCAAAAGAAGAAAGGGCATTGGAAGCATATGCAACCAAAATAAAATTGCCGGGTAATAATAATGATGCACAAAAAATTCTTGCTGTTGAAGATTATATAAAATCAAATATCAATATTGATAAAGACGCCATTGGTGATGATGCCGGCAACATTGAATGGCTTATAAAAAATAAAACAGCAAATGTGGATGGCGCTGCAAAATTATTCTGCGGCATTTTTGATAAGCTTGGAATTAACTACCAGGTGGTTTTTCCCGGTACAAGAACAGGTTATACCATTGATCCCGAACTGGAAAACTGGAATCGTATCAATGGCATTCTTTTTTTCTTTCCTTCCACCGGGAAATTTATGTCTCCCGGCAGTCCGGATTTGCGTTATCCATATATTCCTTATGAGTTCACGGAAACAAACGGGTTGTTCTTAAAAGGAACGCTTATCGGTGATTATAAAACAGCTATTGGCAGCTTTCGCAAAATATCAATAGAGCCTTTTGATCAGCATGCGCATAACCTTGAAGCTGATATTCATTTTAATGCGGACCTGGACACCGCTATCATCCAGTTAGATCAGATTTTTAAAGGTTATGGAGCGGTAGGATACAGGCCCATTTATACATTTCTTACGCCGGATAAGCAGGATGAAGTAAATAAGGAAATTATAAAAAGTTTTATAGGAACCGATAATATTTCAAACATAAAAATTGAAAATACTGCACTTACAGATTATTTTGACAACAAGCCACTCATAATAAGTGCGCTTGTAAAAAACCCTGAAATAATTGAACGCGCCGGCAACAAAATCCTGTTTAAAATAGGTACTGTAATTGGCCCGCAGGAACAAATGTACCAGGAAAAACCAAGGCAGTTACCGGTTGAATTGCCTTATCCTCATATATTAAACAGGAAGATTGTGTTGCATATTCCGGATGGATACAGGGTAAAAAACCCCGATGATATAAATATAAATACAGAACATAAGGAAGACGGTGAAACAACAATGGGTTTTTCAAGCAGCTATTCAGAAAATGGTAATACAATAACGATCTCAATCAACGAAACCTACCGCAAAATAAAATATCCTTTATCGCAGTTCGAAGACTACAAAAAAGTTATTAATGCTTCTGCAGATTTTAATAAAGTGGTGCTCGTTCTTGAGAAAAAATAGGTTGGTAAAATAAAAAAGCAACCTTGTTCAGATTGCTTTTTGGTGCCCAAGACTGGATTCGAACCAGCAAGCCCGTTAAGGCACTACCACCTCAAAGTAGCGTGTCTACCAATTTCACCACCTGGGCGTGGCCTGCAAATGTAGGGGGAAAAAATAAATTATTTATTCAGTTCAATTCTAAAAGTTGTGCCTTTACCCGGTTCGCTGTGTTTTACAAACAGGGCACCTTTGTGATATTGTTCAATTATGCGTTTACTCAGCGTTAATCCAAGCCCCCATCCGCGTTTCTTTGTAGTAAAACCGGGGTTGAAAACTTTTGCAATATTGTTCTTTGAAATGCCTTTACCGGTGTCCGTTACATCAATTAAAACCTGGGATACCGTATCTTTTATATACACTTCAACCGAGCCTTTGCCTTCAATGGCGTCCAAAGCATTTTTTAGCAGGTTTTCAATTACCCAGTCGAACAACGGCGGCGATATCATGGCCGGAATATCGTTTTGCTCACTGGTATTTAAGCTCATATTTACCTTGCCTCCTGCCCTTCGTTTTATATAATCCATCATATTGCTCACCTGCTCCACAATATTTTTTTCTTCAAGATGAGGATGGCTGCCTATTTTTCCAAAACGGTCTGTTATAAGCTCAAGCCGGTTTACATCCTTCTCTATTTCTGCGCTGTATTTCTCCGTTCCGGGAGTTTCCTTCAAAACTTCCACCCAGCCTTTAAGGCTTGAAACAGGTGTTCCCAACTGATGCGCCGTTTCCTTAGCCATGCCTGCCCATACCTGGTTTTGCGTGCTCCTATATGATGTGCGTTGCGCAATTATTATCACTATAAGAAAAAGCCCTACGATGATTAGCTGAACTACAGGATAATACCGTACCTCTCTTTGCAAAATACTTTGACCATAATAATATTTATTGGCTTTGTAAGGTTTTTCGGAAAGGGTAATAATGATAGGTTCATGATCCTTCTTAAACTCAGCCAGTTTTTCCTTCAGATAGTTTGGGTTTGATTTAATCTTTACTGAATCAAGGTTTACGCAATTGCCTGTATTAATGCTGTCATTTTCATTGGTTTCAATAATAGGTATTTCGGTATTTTCCGAAGAAATCCTGGCAGCAAGGTTAAGGTTTACTTCATCTGTAACATTTAATATGGTATGCTGCGCCTCCACCCATATTTCTACTTTCTTCTTTTCATCGGCGGCTATTTTTTTAGCCAGGTAAGATGAATAAAATATAGTGCCTGTAACAATAGCCGCTGCTATAAGAAATAACAGCGTTTTGCCATTAAGCCATTGCTGAATCATGCTCTAAAATATATAAACAGGTGCAAATAAAAAATCCCGCATTTATGATTGCGGGATTTTTTTATGGGACACTATAAAACAAGCTTTTTAACTGAACAGGCCGCCCTTTTTGAGTTCTTTTGTTCCCTGCCCTATTTTGTAACCGTTTTGATAAATTTCAATTTTATAATTGCCGGTTTGATATTTTCCAGACTCCGGTTTCCAGTCAAAACTTACTGGCATGCGTTTGCCCTGTTCGTAATTTACCGTCATTTTATTCGTAAATACTTTATCACCATCTTCCCTTGTTGTAAAGGTACCGCTGCCATTGGCAGGCACTGTAATTGGATGGCCATCCGGGCCTGTAACACATACAAACAATTCTTTTTCGCCGCTTGGTGCAATGCGGTTTTCATCAAGATCAAATGTTATCCTGAAGAGGTCTGCGCGTTTTGCAGTTTCTGTTGTTTTTTCTTTACCGCTGCCCTTTACATTAATAGCAGCAATATTGATGTTGCTTGCATGCAAGGTTGAACCAACATCTTCCACCTGCGCTTTTGCAGCCTGTGTGGTAGAAAGGTCTTGTTCAACCCTTGTTTTCTGGGCAGTAAGTGTATCGCGCTGTGTGCTTAAATCTGCGTTTGCAACCGTAAGCGTTTGATTTTCCTGTTTCAACTGTTCTACCTGTGCCAGCAAATCGGTAATCTTTCCATTTAATTCTTTAATCATCGACTTGGCTTTGCTTAAGTCTGCATTCTTTTTACCCAGTTCGTTTTTAATCCTTGATTTAAGGTCTTCAATCTCTGTTTTCCGGTCTGCCAGTTCTCCTGAAAGCTTTGCATTTGAACCGGTTAATGAATCCATTCTGGATAAAGCATCATTATATTCTGCTTCAACCGCGCTGCGGGATGAATCGGCGGCCGTATATTGAACAGTAAGCTGATCAATTTTTTTGCTTGACTGGCTCTTATCATAAATAATATAACCCCAGGTGCCAACCAAAGCGGCTATTAAAATGCCGAAAATCAGTTTACGGTTATCTTTCGGCTGGTTAGCCGGCTGATTCTCAGATGTAGAAGATGGATAATTGCTGTAACTCATATTTTATGGTTTAATTGTAAGGCTAATTTAGTAATATTGAAAAAACAATCTTTTGAATACTTTTCCCTTATCAAACCTTTTATTGCTCGATATAGAAACTGTGCCATGCTATGAAAGGTTTGAAATGCTTCCGGATGAATTGAAATTACTTTGGGGCGACAAAATTTCCAAAACCGTGCCAGAAAGCCTTACGCTCGATGAAAGCTATTTGCTGAGGGCGGGTATTATGGCTGAGTTTGGAAAAATAATCTGTATATCAGCCGGTTATTTTTATGAAGATGAAAGCAACCAGGTTTGCTTTAAAGTTAAAAGTATTTGCTGCGAAGAAGAAGCGGAAATTTTGCAAAATTTTTTAAAAATAACGGACGTTTTTTTTAAAACAAAAAAGCACATTGTATTCGGCGGCCATAACATACGGGAGTTTGACATACCGTATATATGCCGGCGCCTGCTGATTAACAATATTCCCCTGCCTCCTTATTTGCAGTTACATGCTGCCAAACCCTGGGAAATTGAAATGATTGATACGTTGCAGTGGTGGAAATTCGGTGATTATAAAAATTATATTTCACTTAACCTGCTGGCTACTATTTTGAATGTGCCCTCATCCAAAGGCGATATTGACGGAAGCAAAGTAAGGGATGTATATTACGAGCATAAGGACATACAGCGCATAGCCACCTATTGTGAAAAAGATGTTATTGTGGTAGCCAACATCATTCTCCGCTTTAAAAACCAGCCTTTACTGAAGGAAGAAAATATCCAGATAATAAAATAGTTGCAGCAGGATGTTTGTATTTATAAAAACCTCCTATATTTGCAGCCCTCTGGTGCGGTAGCTCAGTCGGTAGAGCAAAGGACTGAAAATCCTTGTGTCGGCGGTTCGATCCCGCCCCACACCACAAAAAAAGTTTCATCCAAATGAAGCTTTTTTTTGTTTTAATACAGTTGCTCAAAAAAAACTTGTTCAATTAAACGGAGTTATTATTTTTGCGCCTCAATTATGAATTACAACACACATACACATCATCATCATTTTACCACCACATGGTAAGCTGTAGTGATTGTATGTAACTATAAAACATTTCAAACAAAAGGCTTACTTAAACGTAGGCCTTTTTTATTTTAAAACAATGGAAACAAAACTGAAGATAGCCCTGCAGAAATCAGGAAGGTTGTATGATGATTCTGTAAAAATTCTGAAAGAATGCGGTATTGAATTGCAAAACGGCATGAACAAACTGCTGAATGAAGCCATTAATTTCCCCATGCAGATTTTGTTTCTGCGAGACGATGATATTCCGCAGTATGTGGAAGATGGCGTAGCCGATATCG
This sequence comes from Parafilimonas sp., assembly GCF_051953455.1. Classification (NCBI taxonomy): domain Bacteria; kingdom Pseudomonadati; phylum Bacteroidota; class Chitinophagia; order Chitinophagales; family Chitinophagaceae; genus Parafilimonas; species Parafilimonas sp. The sequence goes on from NZ_JBQCIT010000031.1 coordinate 351,124, forward strand.
GCATTGTTGGCGAGAACGTTGTATATGAAACCAATAAAAATGTTGAAATTGTTGAGAAGCTTGGCTTTGGTAAATGCCGTTTATCTGTTGCCGTTCCGCGCAATGAAAATTATACCGGTGCACAATTTCTGAATGGCAAACGCATTGCTACAACTTATCCTTTTTTATTACAAAGTTTTTTAGATAAGAATAAGATCAATGCAGAGATACATGAAATAAGCGGATCGGTAGAAATCACGCCCGGCGTGGGTTTGGCAGATGCAATATGCGATCTGGTAAGCAGCGGCAGCACCCTGTTTTCAAATGGATTAAAAGAAACCGAAGTGGTATTGAATTCCCAGGCGGCGCTTATTGGCAACAAAAATCTTTCATCTGAAAAACAGTTACTGCTTAAAAAATTATTATTCAGGATACAGGCTGTAAAAAAAGCAAAGAAGAATAAATACATTTTATTAAACGCGCCAAATGATAAGCTGGATATAATCTGCAGCCTTATCCCCGGCATGAAAAGTCCCACCATTTTGCCACTCGGAATTGAAGGATGGAGTTCCCTGCATTCTGTTGTGCAGGAAGATGATTTCTGGAACATCATTGAAAGTTTAAAAGATAATGGCGCAGAAGGCATTTTGATTATACCAATCGAAAAAATGGTTTTATGATGCAGGCTATACAATATCCCAAAAAAGCTGATTGGAATGAATTATTGAAACGCCCGTCGCAGGATTTTACAACTGTAAAAGACATTGTAAAAAACATTTTGAATGATGTAAAACAACGCGGCGACGAAGCATTAAAAGATTATACAAAACAGTTTGATAAAATTGAACTGGATAACTTTTTAATTGATGTTGAAGAATGGCAAACAGCCAACAATATTCCTGAAGATTTAAAAACAGCCATACAGCTTTCCATAAAAAATGTAAGCGCTTTTCATGCAGCACAGCAACAACCTGTTCAAAAAATTGAAACCATGCCGGGCGTTGTTTGCTGGAGAAAATCCGTCGCCATTGATAAAGTGGGCTTATATATTCCCGGTGGCACAGCACCATTGTTTTCTACATTAATCATGCTTGGTGTGCCCGCTACAATTGCCGGTTGCCAGGAAATTATTTTGTGCATGCCACCACAAAAAAACGGCCTGGTGCATCCTGCCGTTTTATATGCGGCGCAGCAAATCGGTATTACCAAAATCTATAAGATTGGCGGCGCCCAGGCAATTGCTGCGATGGCTTATGGTACAAAAACAATTAATAAAGTATATAAGATTTTCGGGCCGGGCAATCAATATATTACCTGCGCTAAAATGCTGGTAAATGCAGAAGGCATTGCCATTGATATGCCTGCCGGTCCAAGCGAAGTAGCAGTAATAGCAGATGAAACCGCTGATGCAAATTTTGTTGCGGCAGACCTTTTATCGCAGGCCGAACATGGAAAAGATTCGCAGGTTGTTTTAGTTACAGATAAAGAAGTTGTTATCACAAAAACACTGGAAGCTTTAAAAGAGCAATTAGAAGCTTTGCCAAGAAAAGATATTGCTGCCGGCGCATTGCAAAACAGCAAAGCAATTTTAGCGCACGATTTGAATGAAGCCGTTGAATTGATGAATGAATATGCACCGGAACATTTAATTGTCAGTTGCAACAACGCTGAGGCTATTGCTACACAAATTACCAATGCAGGTTCTGTTTTTATTGGCCATTATTCGCCGGAAAGCGTTGGCGATTATGCTTCCGGCACCAATCATACTTTACCTACCAATGGTTTTGCAAAAGCATACAGCGGTGTTTCATTGGATAGTTTTTATAAGAAGATAACCTTTCAGCAATTAACGAAGCAAGGTTTGCAAAATATAAGCAAAGCAGTAACCACGCTGGCTGAAGCAGAAGGCTTACAGGCGCATGCGAATGCGGTTATGGTGAGATTGAAAAAATAACGCGGTCAGACGCTTCAAAAGCCTCAGACCGATAGCAGCAATACAAACAATTGATAACAGTTTAAATAAATATATGGCTGAGTTTAGTTTGGATAATATTCTTAGAAGCAACGTAAAAAAATTAATCCCTTATTCTTCTGCACGTTCAGAGTTTGAGGGCGAGGCACAAATATTTCTGGATGCCAACGAAAACAGTTTAGGCTCAACATTGAATAATAATTTTCATCGTTATCCTGATCCCCAACAAAAACAATTAAAACAAAAACTCAGTCTTATTAAAGATGTTCCTGCAGAAAATATTTTCGTTGGAAATGGAAGCGATGAAGCGATTGATTTATTGATAAGAGCCTTTTGTAATCCCGGTGTTGATAATATTCTCATCTTTCCTCCTACATATGGCATGTATGAAGTAAGTGCAGAAATAAATGATATTGCCATCAACAAAGTGTTATTGACAGAAGATTACCAGATAGATCTTAATGCAGTAAAAAACGGCATTGATAATAACACCAAAATCATCTTTGTTTGCTCACCAAACAATCCAACCGGCAACTTATTAGAACCCACCAGCATTGAATGGTTATTAAAAAATTTTAATGGCATTGTAGCGGTGGATGAAGCTTATATTGATTTTGCGGGAACACAATCATGGTCTCAAAGATTAAATGAGTTTCCTAACCTTGTGGTGTTACAAACCTTATCTAAAGCATGGGGCCTAGCAGGTTTGAGAATTGGCTTTGCTTATACATCAAAAGAAATTATTCATGTGTTTAACAAAATAAAGCCGCCGTATAATATTAGTGAAGCCACGCAGCAACTGGCTTTGCAGGCTTTGCAAAATGAACAGCAGGCTAAAGAAAAAACGAACATTTTAATTCAACAGAAGATAAGATTACTGGAAGGTTTCAAGCAATTCGATTTCATTAAAACCATCTATCCTTCCGATGCCAATTTCATCCTGGTAAAAGTGGATGATGCAAAGGATTTATATCAATATCTTGTTGCAAAAACCATCGTAGTGAGAAACCGCAGCAGCCAGCCTTTATGTGAAAACAGCTTGCGCATAACTGTGGGGGCGCCTGAGGAAAATGATATTTTACTGTTAGCACTAAAATCTTACAAAGCATGAAAAATTTACTCGTTGATATAAATGCTGTTGTTGATACAATCAATAACGATATTGTTTTTGAAAAAGCCGTGATCAGCAATTTGTATCGCATACAAAAACTGGGCTATCACCTTTCTGTAGTTACTGATGGCACATCGTTAAATAGATCTTCCATACAACAATGCATTGATATTCTAAATGGCGAATTTCAATTTGAGATCATTAACAAATTAGAAGGAATTACTGATTATGATTATTTAGTTGAAAAGATTGATGATCAGTTTGTCATAAAAACCAAAAAAGAAACAAAAGCATGTGCAGACTGGAACGAAATTTCAAGTTATATTAAATCATCTGCAAGAGAAATTTCACATGTGCGGAATACTAATGAAACAAAAATCGCCATTAAAATGAACCTCGATGGCAATGGCGTTTATCATGTGGATACAGGTTTGAATTTTTTCAACCACATGATTGAACAATTATCAAAACACAGTTTGATAGACCTTGATTTAAAAGTGGATGGCGATCTGCATATTGATGAACATCATACCATAGAAGATACTGCTATTGCTTTGGGTGAAGCCATTGCAAAAGCATTAGGTAATAAACGCGGCATTGAACGTTATGGGTTTTTATTGCCGATGGATGATTGCCTGGCGCAGGTAGCCATTGATTTTGGTGGCAGGGCCTGGTTGGTTTGGGATGTGCAGTTTAAACGCGAATATGTGGGCGATGTGCCAACAGAAATGTTCTATCATTTCTTTAAATCATTCAATGATGCGGCAAAATGCAATTTGAATATTAAAGCTGAAGGCGATAATGAGCATCATAAAATTGAATCAATATTCAAGGCATTTGCAAAAGCTATAAAAATGGCAGTGGCTATAAATGAAAACAGCGATGCATTGCCCACAACAAAAGGTTTATTATAATGAAAATTGTAATCATAAAATATAATGCAGGTAATGTTTGCTCTGTTGAATTTGGCTTGCAGCGTTTAGGCATTAGTGCGATTGTAACAGATGATACGGAGGAAATTTTAAGCGCCGATAAAATTATTTTTCCGGGTGTAGGCGCTGCCGGTTTTGCAATGGATTATTTAAGCGAAAGAAATTTAGATACGTTAATTAAAAATTGCAAACAACCATTTCTCGGTATTTGTTTGGGCATGCAATTGTTATGCAAACATTCCGAAGAGAACGATACAAAATGCATTGGTGTTTTTGATGAACAGGTAAAAAAATTTACCGGCAATATTAAAGTGCCGCACATGGGCTGGAATAATATCTATGATTTAAAACAACCATTGTTTAAAGATCTGCATGAGGAAGAATATGTCTATTTCGTGCATAGTTATTATGTAGAAAAATCAGCGCACACAGCAGCAACAGCTAATTATGGAATTGAATACAGCGCTGCATTACAAAAAGATAATTTTTATGCTACGCAGTTTCACCCGGAGAAATCGGGCAAAACAGGAGAGAAAATATTGAAAACCTTTATTGAATTATGATTGAAATCATTCCGGCAATAGATATTATAGATGGCAAATGTGTAAGGCTTTCGCAAGGTGATTATGATACAAAAAAAATCTATAATGAATCACCTGTTAATGTGGCAAAGGCGTTTGAAGATGCAGGTATACAGCGTTTGCATATGGTTGATTTGGATGGCGCAAAACAAGGTAAAATCATTAATATAAAAACATTGGAAGCCGTTGCTAACGCCACAAAGCTGAAGATTGATTTTGGCGGCGGCATTAAAACCACCAGTGATGTTCAAAATGTTTTAAATGCAGGCGCCACATTCTTTAACATCGGCAGCATTGCCGTAAAACAACCGGAAGTGGTTGAAGGCTGGATAAAACAATTTGGCGCAGATAAAATCTTATTAGGCGCTGACGTAAAAGATGAAAATATTATGATACATGGCTGGCAGCAATCAGCCAACATAAATATCTTTAATTATATAAGTGCTTACATAAATAAAGGAATCAACTATATCTTTTGCACGGATATTTCAAAAGATGGTTTGCTGCAGGGTGCATCTGTTGATTTATATAAAAAGATACTGGCGAAATTCCCTCAACTGCATTTAATTGCCAGTGGCGGTGTTACCGTTATTGATGATGTGGATGAATTAAATATCATCGGTTGTACAGGCGTTATCATAGGCAAAGCTTTATATGAAGGAAGAATTCAATTATCACAATTAAAAAAATATTTGCAATAAATGCCGCTTACAAAAAGAATCATCCCTTGTCTGGATGTAAAAGATGGCCGCACTGTAAAAGGCGTAAACTTTGTGAACATACGCGATGCCGGCGATGCAGTTGAGCTTGCTTCAATTTATGCAGAACAAGGCGCCGATGAACTGGTATTTTTAGATATTACTGCCACGAATGAGAAACGCAAAACGTTATTAGAACTGGTAAATAAAGTGGCATCGGCTATTAATATTCCTTTTACAGTTGGAGGTGGCATAAGCTCTGTTGAAGATGTGAGTGTTTTATTAAATGCGGGGGCAGATAAAGTTTCCATTAACACAGCAGCTATAAAAAGGCCTGCATTAATTACAGAGATCGCCAATCAATTTGGTACACAATGCACGGTGCTGGCTGTGGATGCAAAATTTGAAAACGATAACTGGTATGTATATTTAAATGGCGGCCGCGTGGCCACCACGATGAATGCAATTGAGTGGATGAAACAGGCAATTGATTTGGGCGCAGGTGAAATTTTATTAACTTCTATTAATCATGATGGAACCAAACAAGGTTTCGCTAATGAATTGATAAAAGAAGTGGAATCTTTTTCTTCAGTTCCTGTTATCGCCAGTGGGGGCGCAGGCAATATGCAACACTTTGCTGATGTTTTTGAAGCAGGTGCAGATGCAGCATTGGCAGCGAGTTTATTTCACTATAAAGAAATAAGCATTCCTGAATTGAAAGCCTTTTTAAAAAAAGAAGGTGTAAATGTGCGAATAGCTTCTTAATGTAGGGGGCCTTTGCTGCCATAAAACTATACAGCACAAGGGAGTGACACAACCGTGCTCAATAGAAATACAAAAGATGGTAACCTAAAAATTATTCAAATATTTTTTATACAATGAGTAATCACGAACGTAAAAACTCCCCTTTAGGGGATGGGGGCTTGCTTCCCGACTTTAATAAATTTCCGGATAAACTTATTCCGGTTATCGTGCAGGATGCATCGACCAATAAAGTTTTGATGCTGGGTTATATGAATGAAGCGGCGTATAATAAAACCATGGTTGAAGAAAAGGTAACGTTCTTCAGCCGCAGCAAGCAAAGGCTTTGGACAAAAGGTGAAACCAGCGGTAATTTTTTATTGCTGAAAGAAATTTTACACGATTGTGACAATGACTGTATTTTGATAAAAGCCAATCCCGCGGGACCGGTTTGCCATACCGGCGCCGATACCTGCTTTAATGAAACAAATGAAGGCAGCTTTTTGTATCAACTGGAAAAGATTATCCGGTCGAGAAAGGAAACAAAACAGGAAGGCTCTTATGTAAACAGCCTGTTTGAAAAAGGCATTAATAAGATTGCGCAAAAGGTGGGAGAAGAAGCCGTTGAAGTGGTAATTGAAGCCAAAGATGATAATGATGAACTTTTTAAGAATGAAGCGGCCGATCTGTTGTTTCATTACCTGATTTTGCTGAATGCCAAAGGTTTTTCATTGACTGATGTGGAGCAAATATTAAGGCTAAGGCACAAAAAATAGCTTAATATTTAGCTTAACAGGTTTGTTTTTTAACCATAAGCCGATTTGCAACAAAACTAGCCAGACAAGTTAATTTCGTACATTTGCAGCCGTTATGATGCAAACGCTGGACATATTACAGGCTGCGCACCGCGATACTATAGACTCAAGAATGGATTTGCTGGAGCTGAAAGAACAGGAGATCCCGGGTTCTGCACATTACGTAATCCGCAGGTATAATGCACCCGAATTTGTGAATACGGAAGATAAGGGCATGCTGGTATATCATTACAGCAAAAACCAGCCCGATGAAAATTTTTTTGAGATGCGCTTTTGTATTACGGGAAACAGGTATTGTTCCGGTAAAACTTGTCTCTCCTGCGGGCACAAAGTGGAAGCAGGCTGCAAAAGCCATGATACGGTTGATGTTTTCTCCTTTCATTTTTCAACTAATTTTCTTTACCAGTTTGTACATAACGTAAAGCTCACCAACCGTAAGGATGAAGTGCTTGCTTTTAAATACCCTTATTCATTCAATAAACTGTTCCCTATTTGCAATCGTAAACGCATGGTACTTGATGCTATGCTGAGTAATAATTTTACAGGCGCACTGGAAAATGTTTACACGAATGCGAAAGTGCATGAGTTGTTATTGTACAGCGTTGAATGTTTGATTGATGAAAAAGAAGAAGGTTTTGCCTGCAAATTTCTTGAAAATGAAAGCGGCCGCGATAGTATTTATAAAGCCCGTGAAATTTTATTGGATAACATTGGCAATCCTATTACCATAAAAGAACTCAGCCGCAAAGTAGCTATTAACGAATGCTATTTGAAAAAAGGATTTAAAGAGATGTTTGGCACTACCATTTTCGATTTTTATCAGCAGCAACGTATGGAACACGCCAAGTATTTACTCTATGAAAAAAATCTTAGTGTAACGGATGTTTCAGATTTGCTGGGTTATTCATCCATCTCGCATTTTTCAGCCGCATTTAAAAAGCATACAGGGCTTAAGCCTTGCGAACTGCTGAAGTAATACAAATTATTTAAGCCAGCAATTCTTTCGTTTTCTTCGTTATCATATCGCTGATGGCGCTCTTGAAAAATGAAACGGCAAAAGGAAGATCAGAATTAATCTGCACATCAGCATCATTCACAACAATATCGCCTGCAAGATCAAAGCCTTTGGCTTTAAAACTAAAATTGCCCTTATTATCCTGCCAGTTTTCCTGGATATCAGAAACTATATCTTTCTTTTCTTCTTTAAGATTGGATAAAAGATTCTTGATGCGGGTTAAAGCTTCTTCTTTGGAAAGATTATGCGGTATTGTTAAGTTAAGTGCTGCCATAATAGTTATTAAAGTTGAGCGGCAAATATATCTTTAGCTATCTAAAGAAATGCCAGAAAAGTTTAAACAATATCTAATTGTTTTATGCGTGGCTTATATGCTTCAGGTAAAATCAATGCCTTTAAAAAACCATCAAGTTTAACCATCCTGGATAGCTTATAACCCGGAATCACTATACGCATTATAGAAAATTTATTAAACCCCAGCAATTCATGCACACGTTTTGGCACCAGTAATTTTTGTGCTTCAATTAATATATAATAACGAAAAGCACCAAGATGCTTCTTGTATTGTTCAAACAAATCAACAGTGAATTTGCTTTTTGCCAGGTCATGCTGAAGATGTGCGGCATAATCCTTCTTCCACGATGTATAATCTGTCGGCAATGCTTTTAAATGCATGCGTTTGCCCACCCTGTAAAACACATCAAACACTTCTTCTTTTTCTGCTGCAGTTAGCTTCTTTTCCAGCAGTTCATAAGATGCAATGGAATAATGAATGAGCATGTACAGCACATCCCTGTAAGCCCAATCAGGAATGACAGCATTCCTGCCTTTTTCAACGGCTGTATGTATAGATGTTATCCTGTCAATAGCTTTATGTGCATTATTCAAATCTGCAAAGATGATGGCGGTTGCATAAGTCACTGTTGAAAACAAGCGTCCAATAGGATCAGCCGGCAGCTTGCCCGTGAAGTAAAGCCAGTCAACAGCTTTATTCAAAGCAAATTCAGCAGCAGAACCGGCGAAAATAAACATGACCGTATCGGCTTTGCCCCATATTTTTCTTACAATGGAATCTTGTTTAACAAAAACCGCAGCATCTTCTTCCATCACGCTTTCAATTATTATTCACCAGCAAATATCTTTCATCTTCTTCAATTTTTTTAATTGTATTGTTTAGAAGCACTGATTGCTGCTGAGATTGCCTGGCATTTCACAACGATTATTATAAAGACCTTGCATTAATCCATTTCTTCATAAGCGTCTATTGGCAACCGTATTTTGGTTAATTCTTCCTCGGCAGAAAATACCATAACTGCTTTACCGTCTTTTGCTTCTATAGTTATGGTTGCATGGCGTTCTTTACCACTTTTATCTGTAAGTAAACTTTTAAAACTTGTGCTGCCATTATTCTTGTCTTTCCATTTACAAACGTATTCTGCAATATCACCGTTCAGTTCTTCATTATCGTCGGGCGCAGTTACCACAATTTTTCCATCGCCGGTAATTACTGTTATAACGCCATCTTTACTCCTTACATTACCGGCCGTATCAACCATTTCCATTTTTGATGCGTTCCATTTTATCTTTTTGTCGCATTGGGCATTGGCTGCAAATGCACACATTACAAAAGTGCTTACAAAGAGCGTAAGTTTTTTCATTGGTTTTGTTTTAAATTAATAATTAATGCAGATAAATGGTATTGGCTGGGAGGTTAACTGCGTTAAAATTAAAACAGGTTAAGCTGTAATAGGCTGTAAACTCTTTGAAAGGGGTTTAATAGTGTTAAAAGGAAAATATCATTGCTAAACAATCATAAAAAGTAAGGCTTTAGCCGGTTGCAGCTAAAGCCCTTTGCGTTTACTTCAAAATTGCTAATATTAATTATTCAAAAAATCAATTTTTTTCATCAGCTTCCTGTTTTCTCTTTTATGCATAAGATTATAAACTTTTGCATAAATAACGGGTAATATTAATAATGTAAGTATGGTGGATGTTACCAGCCCGCCTATTACAACTATTGCCAGCGGCTTTTGTGTTTCGCTGCCAATGCCTGTGCTCACGGCTGCCGGCAATAAACCGATAGCCGCCATCAGCGCTGTCATTACTACGGGCCGTATGCGCGACTGTACACCATTTGAAATAGCTTTATCAATTGGCATTTTCTCTTCAAGGTTTTTTCGAAAAACGCTTATCAGTATCACACCATTCTGAATACAGACGCCAAACAATGCAATAAAACCAATGCCTGCGCTTATACTGAAATTGATGCCTGTTATATGCAACGCGAGGATGCCTCCGATTAAAGCAAAAGGAACATTTAAAATAGTTAATACTGCGTCTTTTGCATTGCCAAACGTGATGAATAAAATAAGAAAGATGGCCAGCAAACACAATGGCACTACACGTTGCAAGGTAAGGCTTGCCCTTTGCGCATTTTCAAATTCACCATTCCATGTAAGGAAATAACCTTTGGGTAAATGCACATTGGCTTTTACCTTTTCCTGTGCTTCCTCTATAGTGCTGCCGAGGTCCCTGTCACGATTAGAAAATTTAACAGCAATGTACCTGGTGTTATTATCACGATAAATAAACGCCGGGCCGGTGAGCATTACTATATCTGATATTTCTTTCAACGGCACTTTGGTACCGCTTTGTGTCGGCACCATAAGGTTTTCAATTTTCTCCTGTGTGTTACGATATTCAAGCGGGTAACGGATACGAACGTCAAACCTTCGTTCGCCTTCATATAATTCCGTTGCCGCTTTGCCTCCTATCGCCATCTCAATTACAGAATTGGCATCTTCAGTGTTCACGCCGTATAAAGCCATGCGTTGCTGATCCAGTTCTATACGAAATTCGGGCTGGCCGAGGTTTCTTAATAAACCAAGATCATTAATCCCACTTACAGTTTTTAATTGTTTTGCCACCTGCTTTGCCAATGAATCCAACATGTTGAAATCGGGACCAAAAATCTTTACGGCGAGAGAAGCATTTACGCCAGCCACAGCCTCTTCAACATTATCGCGGATAGGTTGTGAATAATTGAGCACGATGCCGGGAATTTTTGAAAGCTGGTCGTTCATAGCATCAATCAATTCATCTTCTGTCAGCTTTCTTTTCCATTGTTCGTGTGGCAATAAATCCACCTGGATTTGCACATCAAAAAAACCTTTGGGATCCGTGCCATCATTGGTGCGACCAACCTGTGCAAGCGTTTGTTTTACTTCAGGAAATTCCCTGAGTATATCCACCATCTTATTCGATATCATTTTCGATTCTTCCAGCGAAACACTCATTGGCAATTCAGCTTCCACCCACAATGCGCCTTCATTTAAAGCCGGCAAAAATTCTGTACCAATGAATCTTACAGAAAAAAAAGTAACTGCCATTACTATAACAGCAATTAATAAGCTGGTGTTTGGATGTTTGTAGGTCCTGTTGAACAATCTTGTAATATTCTTCTCAAAAAACAATACAACAGGATTATGTTTTTCTCTTACATTTTTACGAAGCAGGATGCTTGATATGGCCGGCACAAATGTGAGTGTTAACAATAAGGCGCCCAATAATGCAAAAGCCAGTGTATAAGCCAGTGGCGAAAACATTTTCCCTTCAACTTTCTGGAAAGAAAATATAGGAACGAGGCATGTTATAATTATAAGTTTGGAAAAGAAAATTGACTTGCCCATTTCCGTACCTGTATTTTTAAATAAGCCAAGTTTTGCCAGCTTATTGAATTTCTCCATGCCCACTTCACGTGCTTTTTGATCAAGCACTACATACAAGCCTTCCACCATTACCACCGCACCGTCTATGATGATACCAAAATCAACAGCGCCAAGGCTTAACAGGTTGGCCGACATGTTTTTTATGCGCATGCAAATAAATGCAAAGAGTAAGGATAACGGAATGATGATACTCACTGTAACCGTTGTGCGCCAGTCTGCCATAAAAAGAAATACAATAACTGTTACGAGTATAATACCTTCAGCAAGGTTATGCAGTACGGTATGCTGCGCAAAATCCATCAAATTTGTACGATCGTAAAATGTATCGATTTTAACGCCAACCGGTAAAACATTTTTATTAAGCGCTTCTACTTTTTGATGTACTGCCTCAAGCACTTTGGAAGGGTTTTCACCTTTTCGCATAACAATAATACCTTCAATAACATCAGGCTGCTTATCTCTTGTAACCCAACCCAGCCGCGGCTTTCCGGCTTCTTTAACCTGTGCAACATTTTTTACAAGCACAGGCACGCCATTTAAATTAGTTACAATAATATTTTCTATCTCATTTATGTTATTCAATATACCGATGCCCCGCACAACGTAAGCCTGGCCATTCCGCTCAATAACATCACCGCCAACATTAATATTGCTTTTTTGAATAGCGCCGTATACATCAAGCGGCGAAAGATTGTACTTGGTAAGTATATCAGGGTTTACATTTACTTCAAATGTTTTTTCTTCACCACCAAAGCTGTTTACATCTGCTACACCGGGCACAGCTTTAAACTGGCGGTCAAGCACCCAATCCTGGATGGTTGTTAAATCACGAATAGAATAAGTGTCGCTTTTTAAAGTGTAGCGATATATTTCACCTGTTGGGCCATAAGGCGGTTCTACTTCAGGCTTTACACCATCCGGCAAGTCTGCGTTGCCTATGCGGCTAAGCACCTGCTGTCGTGCAAATGCATCATCCACATCATCGTCAAAAATTATTCTGATATATGATAAGCCAAAGGCTGATGTTGAGCGGAGGTTTATTTTTTTCTGTACACTGTTCAGTTCTGTTTCCAGCGGAATTGTAATTAGTTTTTCCACTTCTTCTGCGCTGCGGCCGGGCCATTGCGCAATAATGATGATTTGCGTATTGGTGACATCGGGGAAAGTTTCGATAGGCGTGTTTTTATAACATACAAACCCTATCACCGCCATCACACCCGTGAGAAAAAAAATAAAGTAGCGATGTCTTAATGAAAAATATATAATCTGTTTAATGAACTTGTTCATTGTAATAAGTTATTGGATACATCCATATGAATAAATGCAGTTTGATATGACTAAAACAACAATTGCCAACGATATGCAGTATAAAACTGCAATGCAAAAAATGATGCCTTAGCCTAATGTGTTATCGAACATGATTAAAACTCTGAGTTCAACGCAGTGTATATAAGCAACTGGTTTTTTGTGATGAGTTTATCACCCGGTTTAATATCGCCGCTTATAAAGGCTTTACCTCCTGCAACCTGCAAAAGGTTTACCTGGCTTACTTTCAGGCTATCATTTGA